>JACRPZ010000017.1 GCA_016222905.1 Nitrospirota bacterium | reverse complement strand
TTTCGGTATTACCGCGTCGTATATATAGCTGTAGAAACTGACCTGCCCGTAATCCTTCTTTATCATCGTCCCTCCTGACTTTATGTTTGCTTTATTTATGCAAACTTAATGCCAGTCTTTTTCAGCAGTCTCAATTTGTAATAATTTTTTATGCGTTTGTATTAGTAGTTTAGGGAAGGGATAAGTGAATATGCTATTAAAGCTGCTTGATGGTGTTTCATCATGGGCTGAACTTGAGTCCCGTATTTCAGATCTGCCCACTGAAAATGAGAGGGGTGAGGCGTTTGAGCAGTTCTGCAAGCCGTTCTTTCTTCTCGATCCCGTGTTTCAGTTTAATGAGGTCTACCGTCATAATGAAATCTCGCCTTCATTACGCAGCCGCCTTGGATACCCCGGCATTCAGGACATCGGCATAGACGGTCTGGCAGTAACAACAGACGGAAAACTCTTCGCGTATCAGGCAAAGTTCAGGAAGAACCCCGATAATACTCCCACTCTCAGGGAACTATCCACATTCTTCACTATGTCCGACAAGGCTGACTGGCGCAGGACAACCGGAACTAAAGCTGGTGTATGGAACATTGCGCTTGATGATGATAAAGTTCAAATAGAAAAAAGAGTCTTTATGACGGCAACACCCAGAATCTACGCTCTCCATATCACGAAGAAAGCAAAAGAGGATGATCTGCTTATATGCAGCATGGATGATAAGGCTGTTTACGGAAAGCCGTTTTATGAGATGACCTTTGGCGAAGCCATTGCAAGAGGGCATATTACGGATTACAAGATTGTTGTTATCTGCGTTACTGATTCAGAGGTGAGAGAGGTCATACGGAAGTCAGGAAGGGTTGTCACAGATGACGGGCATGAGTGGGATGCCAAAGCCCTTGCAAAGCGCATCGCCCTTGTTAAAGGAATAAACGCGTATGGACTAAAAAAGATCTTCACATTCCATAGCAGAGTAAAAGGGGCCAAGGCTTTTACTGATACGAAAATACCATACGGCATCCACCGGATATTCAATATGCTCACTCCTGATATTAAAAACGATGCAGCAGGATTCTTCCATGTAAACGGCACAATGTCAACAGGAGAAAGAAACGGTTTGATGAGGGAGTTTAAAAAGGCGGAACTGGGAATAATGAGCAACGCCAGATGCCTGAACGAAGGAGTGGATGTCCCTGCGGTAGATACTGTCGCGTTCATTGACCCCAAGAAGAGCCTTATTGACATAGTGCAAGCCACAGGAAGGGCCATGAGAAATGCAGAGTGGAAGAAAACCGGCTATGTCTTCATACCTGTTGTTGTAGAAGATGCCCCTGACCCTGAAAAGTTTATAGAGAGTTCGGATTTTGATGCTGTCTGGCAGGTACTTCAAGCGATGATGGATCAGGACCAGAGGCTTGAGGATATAGTCTCTAATTTAAGGGTCATGCAGGGTAAAGGAGAAGAAGGGACGCAGGCATGGAAAGATGCCATGGCTGAGTATGGAGAGAAGGTTGAGGTTTATAATCTTCCTACCAGAATCAACCAGACACGGTTTATCAATACGCTTCAGACGAAGACATTAGAGGTGATAGGTAAACAATGGGATTTCTGGTATGGGTTGACGATTAGATATAAAGAAGAGTTTGCTGATGCGAATGCGCCTCAAAGTTACAAAACACCCGATGGTTATAAACTTGGAATGTGGCAAGCTACCCAAAAGCAAGCACAGCAAAAAGGTAAGCTGGACACTGAGAAGGCAAAAAGGCTTGAGTATATAGGAGTTAAGTGGGCTATGCCTGACAAAACTTTTGAGTTTTGGATTCAAGAAACTTTGCGATATAAGAAACAGACAAGCGACAGTAATGCTCCTGTTAACTACATAACACCAAAAGGTTATAAGCTTGGAAGCTGGCAACACAATCAAAGACAGAACTACAAGAAAGGCAAACTGGGTACTGAGAAGATAAAAATGCTTGAGGAAATTGGCTTTAATTGGCCTTTCATCGAAGGTGCCTTTGAAAAGGGATTTCAGGAAACCCTGAAATATAAAGATGAGTTTGGCGATGCCAATACTCGTTTAAGTTGCACGAAATCAGATGGATATAACCTTGGAAACTGGCAAAGCACGCAAAGACAGAACTACAAGAATGGCAAGTTGGATTCTGAGAGGATAAAAAGGCTTGAGGCGATTGGGTTTAAGTGGGAGCGAATTGAAGATGCCTTTGAAAAGGGATTTCAAGAGACTTTGCGATACAAGGAACAAACAGGTGATGCCAATACCCCTCAACGGTACAAAACACCCGATGGGTATGCACTTGGAAGCTGGCAGGACACGCAAAGACAGAACTTCAAGAATGGCAAGTTGGATTCTGAGAGGATAAAAAGGCTTGAGGCGATTGGGTTTAAGTGGGCAAGAAAAAAGGATGTTTAAAAAATTGAACGTTTAAGGAATATAATAATAACTGTTAGGTCATGCTATTAACCGGCGGGTATAACGAACAATTTCAAAGGGTAAAACGGTACTTGGATAAGATCAAAAACCAAGACCGAGATAGTATTGAGTATGGTGACGACATATTGGGGTTTTTTCAAAATTGCTGGCATTTAAAAGACTGGATAAAAAACGACCCAGCTTTGCCGAATAAGGTTAGAGATAATATTGAACGAGAAGTAAAAAACTATAATAGTCTTATGATATGCGCTGATTTGACAAATAGAAGTAAGCACTCAGAACTAACACGGAAGATTAGGAAGGATGCAAAAATCACTAAGATGGTTATTATTGCGCATGTTCCAGCCTTAGCTATTTGTCTAAATCCCTATCCGAAACAACTTGAACCTCAAGAAAAAGGATATTTCGAGCACCCGTTTTATATTGAGACCTCTGATGGGAGTAAACTAGATGGACTTTCAATCGCTATTCAAGCAGTGGATGATTGGGAGAAAATATTATCTAAGTTCGCTCTCAAATGAACTTAACAATTCACTCAACCGTCGCAGATTAAGCCTCAGAGGACACAGGGTCAGGTCTTTAATTTTAGCGTTTTCCATTATGTTGATTGACAGCAAGGGGCTGACTTCAACGGGACGAGAAGGCACGGCTTGACTTGACCATTGATATTTATACCTCAACCTTCCTCACAACTTTCACAAAACACTCTCTGTCTAAAAACAACAGCACCCTGACAATCCCCCCTCAATGGCTAAGAGCCGAAGCCCGGAAGTGCTGTAGGTTGTCCCGGCAGCTTCAAACAAAACAGGTGCTATTTCTAAAGTGAAAAGATCGGTTAAATATTTCCTTCGTTGTTATCAAAAAGACACTTGCTAACCAACACTTTTCTATAGCAAATCCTGAGTTATTGAATCTTTCAATGTAATATTATCTTATATTCCTTGACATTATATATAATATTTTGTAGTCTTTAGAAAGGGAGGGGGCATATCATGTCAAGTTCATCTTTAGCGTTACGGTTAAAACAAATCAGAGAGTCTTTGGGGATGAAGCTTACAGACGCGGCTGATAAACTGGGTTTCTCAAGCTATCAGATCCTCAGCAATATCGAAGAGGGGAAAAGAGAAGTTAAGGCTTCTGAGTTGCTTAAATTCTCATCTGTTTATTATTGCAGTATTGATAAACTGCTCGGTTACGAGAAGCCTTTGGCAGATGTAGCATTTGTATGGAGAAATCCTCCAAAAGAGCGTAGGGCTGAGATTGAGAAAGATATTCTTTCCCGGTGTGAGAGATACAGACTGCTTGAGTCCCTTCTAAACTTGAAGCCTATGGATAGATTTATCAATGTGACTATAGATGACATCAATACGAATTATAAGGTACAGAAGCTGGCTTCAGAAGTAAGCGGGCTTTTAAAGTTAGGAAGACGGCCGGCTTTCACGTTACAAAAAGTCTTGGAGCAGGATTACGGCATCAAGGTGCTTTATTACGCTTTATCTGAGGGATCTTCAGTGTCTACTATAAACCATTATCTCGGCAATGTTGTCGTGATCAATAATAACGAAGCTCCATGGCGGCAGAATTTTGATCTGGCCCATGAATTGTTTCACCTTATAACATGGGATGCTGTAGTTTTAGGCCAGAACCATATAAACGAGGGATATAGTGAAGATATAGAAAAAAAAGCAGATGCCTTTGCTTCCGCTCTATTACTGCCAGGTGATGAAGTAAGTAAAGAGATAATGGCGAGGGCGGAAACATCTAAACATATTACATACTCCGATATGGTTGATATAGCTATCGAGTTTGGAGTATCTACTCAGGCGCTTGTTTACCGCCTCTTTTATTTAAATTTTATTCGCTCATTTGTGCAGGCCGACGCAATTGCTAAAGATTTTGATTTGCTTCAGATCAGCAATAAAAAAAGAATTGGTGAATGGAAAGAAAGAGAATCTGAACAGTTTACTTCTCTATCAATTCGGTGCTTGAGGAAGGGGTTAATTTCAAGAGGCAAGTTTGCCGAGTTTATGGAGATAAATGATAGAAGTGACATTGATGACTATATAACAAGCAGAGGCTTTATAGAGGAAGAAGGTAATTCCATTGAAATTATGGCTTCTTGATGCAGATGTTATTATTGATCTTTTGTCTCTTGGACTTTTTGATACATTAGTCGACAGGCATGAAACATTTGCTGGTCAATCAGTTATTGATGAAGTGAAGTCTTACTGGAACGATAGAACAAAGGTATTAATTAATTTCAGGAGACAATATATAGAAAGCGGACGAGTCAAAGAACTTAATGCAACGGCAAGTGAGATTGACAAACTTGTTATTTCAAAAATGCCGCCGCTTTGGGTAAGCACAATTCACATAGGGGAAATTGAATCATTGGCAATACTCGTAAAAGAGGAAGATATAGTATTTTGCAGCTGTGATGCCGCTGCAATCAGAGCGTTACCTTTTCTGGATGTCGCTGAGAGAGGGATCTCCCTTGAAAATTTGATAGCTTCATCAGGACTTAAAAAAGTTACGTTGGATGTTAAACATACTGAGGCATATTTTCAGAATAATTTAAAGATTGGGAAAGAGCGATGGATAGAAAATTTCGGCACATAACGCGCAGGTGCAGATTTAACTGTTGATATTTATCCCTCAACCCTGCTCACAACTTCCACAAAACACTATCTGTCTAAAAACAACAGTCTACTGACAATCCCCCTCAATCTTCTTCACTATCCCCGCAGCGTTAAATAAGTTGGCATTTGTAAAAACTGCAAATGTGCTATAATCTTACTGGTAAGAATAAATTTCCATAGGAGTATAAAATGGCGCCATTAGCGACAACAAAAATGTCTTCCAAGGGACAAGTTGTTATACCTGAAGACATAAGAAGACGACTTGGCTTAAAAAGCGGGGCCCAATTTGTTGTAGTGGGCAAAAACGATGTGGTCATATTAAAGTCTATTGCTCAACCATCCATGACCGAATTCGATCAGTTAATCTCTGATGCCCGCACACAGGCCAGAAAAGCAGGCATGAAGAGGGCAGATGTCACTTCAATGATTCAAAAAGTACGAAAACAAAAGTGAGAATCGTACTTGATACAAATGTATTTATATCAGGAGTATTCTTTGGCGGCCCTCCGTATCAAATTCTTGATGCCTGGCGGCATGGACAAATTGATATCGTATTATCAGAAGAAATATTTGATGAGTATCAGCGAATTGCGCGGGAATTTTTAAAGGAATTTAAAGGTGTAGACATTTCAAAATTTCTTGATCTTCTTGCAGTTAACGCTATTTGGGTTGTGGCGCCGCGAATTCCCTTTGGTATTTCAACAGACCCGGATGATGATAAGTTTATATCTTGCGCTTTAGCAAGCAAAACGAAGTTGATTGTGAGCGGTGATAAGCATCTCCTGGTTTTATCGGGATATGGAGGGATTGAGGTTTTGACGCCCCGGTCATTTATTGAAACATTCATCACTTCCTAAGCCTGCCGCCAGAAGCCCGATAACAGCATCATGATAATCCCCCCTCGATCTTCTTCACTATCCCCCGCTGCCTTGACCTTTATTCACCCGGAGGACAAGGAGAGCGTACTTTTTGATATACTATGGATAACAGAATTCTGCATCAGGAGGGATGAATATAATGTCAAAAGCCGGCGTGGTAAGGATTGAACATCTTGAAGTCAAAAAGAGCGATATTGAACGGGTCAAAAAAATCTTTGATGTCAAAGATAATGCCGAAGCTGTAAGAAAGGCATTGGATATGGCATCCGGCAAAATCGAGCTTGAGAATATTTTCGGGAAGTTCAAAGGCGTAAAGATAAAAAAGGTCTATGCTTAAAAAGCTGATAGACACCAATATCTTCATTGACAGATTCTTAAATCCGGACGCGTAGCAGGATATATTTTTATCAGAAGGTTTGGTTTACCTCTCCTCTGTTGTTTCAATGGAACTTCGGGCTGTCGCTCATTCAAAAGAAGCAGTTCACGCATATAACGAACTGCGTACTTTGTTCAGACGGGTAGACAGAATTGTTGCTCCTCCTGCAAAAGATTATGAACAGGCGGGAGAAATTATTGCGGGGCTGCAAAGTGCCAAAGGTTACGACATTAAGAAATGTGCTTCTATTACAAATGATTGTCTGCTTGCAGTGTCTGCCAGAAGCATAGGCGCTATTTTATATACACAGAACCGAAAAGATTTTGAAGCAATACATGATATCTTTGACTTTAAAGTCTCTTTTGTCTAAGCAAAGCGAGAAAAGAAAATAGGGTCAACTTACCTATTTATATTTAGCCCTCAACCTTACTCACAACTCCCACAAAACACTCTCTGTCTAAAAACAAACAGCATCCTGACAATCCCCCTCGGCTGATTTTTGTTTACCGCGAAGACCCAATAACTTTTCTTATGGTAAACTATCTGCATATACAGGAGGATGGGAGATGAAAATAAAAGTCGTTGTCCATAATGCCGAGGAAGGCGGGTTTTGGGCTGAGGTTCCGTCTGTTCCGGGATGTCACACGCAGGGAGACACGTGGGAAGAATTATTGAAGAATATTTACGAAGCGATCGAGGCATGTCTCTCGGTTGATGCGGAAGAGTTCGAATTAAATCCTGAGGACAAGGTGCTCGAAATTGCCGTATGAAGAGCATATCAGGAAAGGATTTGTGCAGAATTCTGGAGAAGAAGGGCTGGCAATTGAAAAAGATACACGGCAGTCACCATGTGTATATGATGTCCGGCAGAAAAGAACGGATCAGCGTTCCCGTTCACGGCAGTAAAGATTTAAAGATAGGTATGTTAAAGTCAATTATGAAGCTTGCGGAAATAGAAGAAACCGAGTTGTGAAAAGCCTTACCCTTACCTGAGTGACAGCCGCATGTGTAGCAAAACGCAGAGTCAGGTTTCACTATTAATAGTTACCCCTCAACCTTACTCAAAACTTTCACAAAACACTGCCGTATTCAAATGCAAGATTCATTTGCTTTATTACAAAATTATCTGATATTCTTTTGGGCATGCCCACTTTATACCTCATTGATGGCAACTCCTATATGTACCGCGCCTTTTATGCAATCCGGAACCTCTCCGCGGCAGACGGTTTTCCCACAAATGCCATTTACGGCTTCACCAACATGATATTAAAGATATTGCGGGAGAAGAATCCGGAGTACTTTGCCATTGTCTTTGACACGCCAGCGCCGACTAAAAGACATGAGGCTTATGAGGCTTACAAGGCGCATAGGCCCGGAATGCCCGATGATCTCAAAATACAGGTCCCTTTAATTAAAGAGATAATCAATGCCTTCAGGATCGTGACTATTGAAAAACCAGGGTATGAGGCTGATGACATATTGGGAGTTCTTGCAAAAGAGGCTGAGGCAAAGGGATTGGACGTCTATATTGTCACCGGCGACAAAGACATGTGCCAGGTTGTCAGCCCGAAGATCAAATTATATGACACTATGAAGGAGAAGTTCACAGAGGTGAAGGATGTCGTTGAACGGTTTGGCGTTGAGCCGTCCCGCTTTCCTGAAATTGTCGCACTTATGGGAGATGCGTCAGACAACATACCCGGAGCCCCGGGCATCGGAGAGAAGACCGCGATAAAGCTCTTGCAGGAATTCGGCAGCCTCGATAATCTTTTGAAAAATTATTCAGCAATAAAGAATGCAAAGGCCCAGAAGGCCGTTTCTGAAAATATAGATAAGATCAAACTCAGCAGGGAGCTTGCAACCATTCATCCCGAAGTGCCTCTTGACGTATCGGTTGAAGATCTTAAGCAGGGCGAGCCTGATTGGCCGGGACTGCTGGGGTATTTCCGCAGATTTAATTTCAGCAGTCTGATGAAATTGATCCCGCAGCAGAGCTCGGACGACTCTCAGACAACAGAATATATAACCGTTTTAGACAAGGAAACTTTAAAAGAAGCCCTCAATTCCATATCTAATGAAGTAGTTATCGATACTGAGACCACATCAAAATATCCTGTTATAGCAGAGCTTGTCGGCATATCCTTTTCCGCAGACCCTGCAAAGGCTTATTACATACCTTTGACTCATTCATATTCAGGAGCACCGGAACAGTTATCAAAAGAATATGTCCTGGAGAAAATAAAACCGGTCCTTGAAAACCCGGACATTAAAAAAACAGGCCACAACATAAAATACGATCTCATAATTTTGAAGAATGAGGGAATAAATTTACAGGGCATAGCCTTTGACACAATGTTAGCCTCTTATCTCCTGAACCCTAACAAGTCCAACCACAATCTTGAAGACGCCAGCATGGATTATCTCGGTTTAAAGAAGCTCTCTTACAATGATGTCACGAACAAAGGCAAGTTGAATTTTAGAGAAGTTCCAATTGAAGATGCTACGCGATACTCAGGTGAAGATTCTGCGGCAACATTGAAGCTCAAAAAGTATTTTGAACCTGTGATAGAGAAGGAAGGGCTTTCAGAACTGCTTCACGATATAGAGGTCCCGCTTATGGAAGTGCTTGCTGATATTGAGATGGCGGGGATCAAGATTGACACTTCGCTTATGGCAGCGTTCTCAAAGAGACTGATTAATGAACTTGCAAGCATTGAGAAGAGGATATACTTTATCGCGGGCGGGGAGTTCAATATCAATTCACCGAAACAGCTTCAGGAGATACTCTTTGAAAGACTCGGACTCAGGACTATCAGGAAGACAAAAACAGGATTTTCAACAGATGTTGACGTGCTTGAACAGTTGGCCCTTGAGCATGAACTTCCAAGAGAGATCATCGAATTCCGCGGATTATCGAAACTTCAAAATACATATGTCGACGCGCTTCCCAAAATAATAAACCCGAAGACCGGCAGGATCCATACATCATTTAATCAGACAATTACAGCTACCGGCAGGCTCAGCAGTTCCGACCCTAATCTGCAGAATATTCCTGCAAGAGGAGAATGGGGAACAAGGATACGCGAAGCCTTTATAGCAGAAGACGGCTGCCTTCTCCTTTCATCCGACTATTCCCAGATTGAACTTCGCATATTAGCTCACCTGAGCGGAGATGAAAAACTGATAGAGGTCTTCAAGAGCGATGGTGATATTCATACAACTACAGCTTCAGGCCTCTTCAACGTCTCAGCAGAAAATGTTACTTCAGAGATGAGGAGAAGGGCGAAGGTCGTCAACTTCGGGATCGTATACGGCATGAGCCCCTACGGGCTGAGCAAAGAACTCGGCATTTCACCGGGAGAAGCAAAAAACTATATTGATGCCTATTTTGTCCAGCATGAAGGGGTGCGGAGATACATAGACTCTTTAATAAAAGAAGTTGAAAAGAGTGGCTTTGCCGAAACAATATGCCGGAGGAAGAGGGCTGTGCCCGAGCTTAGGAGCACAAATAAGAACACAAAACAGCTTGGCGAAAGGCTTGCAATAAACACACCGATACAGGGCTCTGCTGCTGATGTAATCAAAATATCAATGCTTAACATATGGAGAAGGCTGAAGAAGGAAAAGCTGAAAACCAGAATGCTTTTGCAGGTTCATGATGAACTGCTGTTTGAGACGCCGGAGGATGAAAAAGATCTGCTCGCTTCACTTGTCAGAGAAGAGATGGAAAAAGCTATTAAACTCTATGTACCGCTCAAAGTGGAGATCGGCATCGGCAAAAACTGGGCAGATGCGCATTGACCCGAAAATACCCCTCTCCCAACCCTCTCCCCCAAGGGGCGAGGTACACAAAGTTTCCCTCCCTTGAGGGGAGGGATTAAGGGAGGGTGTTATTTTCATACTCTTTTGTGGTCCCGACTATTCGGGATCATGCAATTCCCGAAATTTTCTTGTCTGAGGTAATATGTGGCATTAGTTTCTTTACAGAATATAAAGCTTGCATTCGGCGGACCGGAACTGCTCGACGGGGTGACGCTTCAGATCAACAGCAATGAGCGGGTCTGTCTTGTCGGAAGGAACGGGGCAGGAAAGTCCACGCTTATGAAGATCATCACCGGCGAGATGACCCCTGACTCCGGTGAGGTCATATACGAACAGGGGGTGAGGATAGCCTCTCTTTCTCAGGAAGTCCCGCAGGATTTATCCGGAACCGTATTCGATGTTGTTTCGGGAGGGCTCGGCAATATAGTCGGTCTGCTTTCAGAATACCACTCAATAAGCGTGAAGCTCGCGCATGGTGCAGACGCAGTTCTGATGGCAGAGTTTGAACGCATTCAGTGCCTGATAGAGTCCTCTGGCGGATGGCAGATACAGCAGAGGGTTGAGACCGTGATCTCCCGACTCAGGCTTGACCCTGACGCTTTGGTGGCTGAGCTCTCCGGCGGAAATAAACGCAGGGCGCTGCTGGCCCGTGCACTCGTTAATGAGCCGGACCTGCTCCTCCTTGATGAGCCGACGAACCATCTCGATATAACATCAATCACATGGCTTGAAGAATTTCTCCGCGAGTTCCGGGGCTCCATACTCTTCATAACGCACGACCGCAGATTCCTTCAGACACTTGCAACACGAATCATAGAGCTGGACCGGGGACGGGTCACAGACTGGCCCGGCGATTACGCGGCATATTTGAGAAGAAGACAGTCCGAGCTTGATGCGGAGGCTACGCGCAATGCGCAGTTCGATAAAAAGCTTTCGCAGGAAGAGGCGTGGGTACGGCAGGGCATCAAGGCCAGACGAACGCGCAACGAAGGGCGTGTGAGGGCATTGAAGGAGATGAGAACTGCGCGCAGCGCAAGGCGTGAAGAAGTTGGAAGCGCTGCGATGAGCCTGAACGAGGCTGAACGCTCCGGCAAACTGGTTCTTAAGGCCAGACACATCAGGCATATGTATGAAGGCAATCCTGTAATAAATGATTTCTCCACGACTATCATGCGCGGCGACAAGATCGGCATCATAGGCCCCAACGGTTCGGGTAAGACCACTCTTCTCAGAATACTGCTTGGCGAGATGAAGCCGCACAGCGGCCATGTGCGCATGGGGTATAATCTCAATGTCGCGTATTTCGACCAGCATCGCGCTCAGCTTGATGATGAGAGTTCGGTCATTCAAAATGTGTCAGAGGGAAGTGAGCATGTGACAGTCAACGGCAGGACCAGGCACATAATCAGCTATCTTGCTGATTTCCTCTTCCCAGCCGACAGGGCGCGCTCACCTGTAAAGGTCCTTTCAGGTGGAGAGCGAAACCGGGCGCTCCTTGCGAAGCTCTTCACAAGACCCTCAAACGTATTAGTGATGGACGAGCCCACCAATGATCTTGACACAGACACACTGGAACTCCTTGAGGAGATGCTGATGGAGTACGAAGGCACGGTCCTTCTCGTGAGCCACGACAGGGAATTTCTTAATAACATCGTAACGAGCACAATAGTTTTTGAAGGCAACGGAAGGGTCGAAGAATATGTAGGAGGGTATGATGACTGGCTGCGTCAGCGCAAGGCCTCAACCCCCGATAAAACGGAAAAACCCGTAAAGCCTGTAAAGCCCCGACAGAAGCAGGAGCGGCCTCGCATCCTGACATTCAAGGAGAAAAGAGAACTTGAGGCATTGCCAGCGCTGATAGAATCTTTAGAAATGGAGCGTAACAGGCTCTATGAATCCCTTGCGGATCCTGAATTCTACAAGCAAGATGGCAGCAGGATCCCAGAGATAAAGACGCGGATCGAAGAGCTTGGAAAGGAGATCCCCGGGGCCTTTGAACGGTGGGAATTTCTCGAAACGATTGCAAAGTCAGCGTCTGTTTGAAGTTCATACCTAATCTCATGATTAAGGTAGTTTCACTTTCCTCAGTTGATCAGCAGCGATTTCGGGACAGATAGTATTTACATAAAGACCGGAGCCTAATTCAAACCCTGTCGGGATGCTTGTGCGCGGGCATATCTCGATATGCCAGTGAAAGGCCTCCGCGCTCCCTGCGTACTCCGTGCCGTGCGGCAGTGAATGGAGGAAGAAATTATACTGAACTCCACCGAGCACGGCATTCAGGCGTGCCATGGTCCTTTTGAATATAACTGCGAGATCTGCGATGTCATCGGGCCCTGCGTCAAGATAATCGGCATGATGCGCAAGAGGCAGGATATGTATCTCCCACTCATAGCGGCTTGCAAAGGGTTTTATGGCTACAAACCGTTTGCTGCGCTCGATAACGAACTGGCCGACATTGATCCGGCGCCGTATCTCGCCTGATTCCCTGTCATACAGGGTCGCCTCAAAAGTAAGGGCCTCATCTATCAAACTGCAGAAGATACATTGATGTGAGGCCTCGTAATGGGCCTTGCCGCTGCGGACTTCCGCCTGCACATTATCAGGCACCACCGGCATTGCGATTATCTGGCTATGTGTATGTCCTATGCTCGCGCCTGCGGCAGCGCCGAAATTTTTAAAGACAAGGACATATTTCAGCCGCTCGTCAGAATGATAGAGCTGATCCATCCGGTCGCGGTAGAGGGAGAGGAGGAAGGTAAAATGCTCATCGGTCATTTCGTGAATACGGATGCCGTGTGACGCGTGATCTATGACCACTTCATGACGTCCATAGCCTTCTATGGTGTGCTGCAGGCCGAACGCGAAGTTCGGAGTGTTACGGTCATCATCGAGCACGGGGTAAAGGTTCTCGACTATGCGGAGCTTCCAGTCACCTTCGGCTGGTACCTGAATAATAGAAGCGGGTGTCATTGCCTCGTTTCCCTGACAGAAAGGGCATGTCTCAATATGCGGCCGCGAATCATGCTGCACTGGCGCTTCTTCTTTTTTAGGCCGCATACTTCGGGCAGTTGCAATGAGCACAGATTCACTCGGTACGATAGGATTTATCCGTATCTCACGAACATTTTTTATGGGCAAAGCGTTGTTATCAGCCTTTTCAATCATTAAAAACCTCCTGACGCTCGGAGTTCATTATCACAATTAGAATCTCTTTATTGTAAATGATATTATAAACATTAGTGCGTATACTATAATTTTTGATCTTAAAAGGAGACACTATCATGTCAAAAATAACCATAGAAAAAAATCTCTTCTGCCTGCCGTGGGCTCAGACGCTTCTCGGCACGCACCTTGAAGGGAGGGTAAATTTCATGGCCCTTGACTGGCTGACGCGTGTTAATTACAGCCCGGCGATGATGGGCATCTGCGTAAACAAGGGCAACGCCTCTCATTCCGCCATTCTCGAAACAAAAGAGTTCAGCATTAATGTCCCCTCTTCGGACATGGTGGCATTGACGGATTATGCCGGGATCGTATCAGGGAAAAAGGCGGACAAATCAAAACTCTTCGAGGTCTTTTACGGCAAGCTCAAGTCCGCGCCCATGATAGTAAACTGCCCGGTCACTATGGAATGCAGGCTCGTGCAGCCAGTTGAGCTTCCCACAAATTCTTTCTTCATTGCCGAGATCATTAATATCTATACTGAAGAGCGGTTTCTGACTGACGGTAAGCCTGATGTCAAGAAAATGAATCCCTTTGTGCTGACCATGCCTGACAACAGGTACTGGGCGATAGGAGATTGTATAGGCAAAGCATGGCATGAAGGTATCGCAATCCGTGACCGGCTCAAGCAGGAATAATGGGAGCATTTAGTGGGATTATTGCGATATAATTTAATTAGCCAGAAGAAAATATCTGAGAATTTAAAATGGGCAACACAAGGAAGATCAAAAAAGTCCTGAAAAGCAAACCTACCATTGAGGGCGCGGGAGTGCATCTTCGGAGGGCCTTTGGTTTCAGCGAAGTTCCGGCATTCGATCCATTTCTCATGCTCGATGATTTCCGTTCCGACAATCCCGAACATTACCTGCAAGGGTTCCCCTGGCATCCCCATCGTGGGATCGAGACAATAACATATGTCCTTGACGGAAAAGTTGAACACGGAGACAGCATGGGCAACAAAGGCGTGATAACATCGGGCGACGTGCAGTGGATGACAGCGGGAAGCGGCATCATCCATCAGGAAATGCCGAAGGGCGACAGTCAAGGTATTATGGGAGGATTTCAGTTGTGGGCTAATCTCCCCGCATCCCACAAGATGATGGATCCCAGGTACAGGGATGTGAAGCGTTCTCAGATACCTGAGGTCGTGCTTGAGAACGGGGTAAAGATCAAGATTATTTGCGGGAAGGTCGGCAAAGTCGAAGGGCCCGTGCAAGACATTATCATAGACCCTCAATATCTGGATATAACTGTGCCGTCGGAGACTGAATTCACTCATCACACAAAGAAGGACCATAATGTATTCGCATATGTAATTGATGGCAAGGGTTATTTCTGCAAGGAGAAGAACCCGTTCACTTATGAAGTTACAGGTGAAAACTATTTTGATATCAAGCGTGATGCTTTTGCAGGCAACGGGAACCTTGTTCTCTTTGACAGCGGTGATGAAATAATTGCCATCACAGAAAAAGAGCCAGTCAGGTTTCTCCTTATTTCAGGAAAGCCGATCGGAGAACCGGTGGCATGGTATGGGCCTATCGTAATGAACACCCAGGAGGAACTGCGTATCGCCTTTGAGGAATACAATAACGGCACGTTCATCAAACATCCTAAGTAATCTGAATACTTAAAGACTTTAAAATGTGCGACCAGCATCAGAAGCCAAGCATAAAAGATTTTTTTACAAATCTGAGCGCGCCGATGCCGCTGAGCAGGAAGATACACTTGCTTCTCCGTAATAACGCTATTAAGATCATCAGGAAGCAGAACTGCTGCGGACACCCGGATGAGCCGGGGTGCTGACAGTCGCAAAAATAATTCACCGGGCCGGTGAAGAAAAGAGAGTCTTTTCCTTTCCTGTACATTTAGTTAATTCGGTACAAACTAAGCGGCATTATTATAATCCCATCATCGTTAGCTCGTCTGAATAGAACACCCTCATTTTTTCACCCAACAACTTCGAAAACTCCACAGAAAGATGATCTCCATCGTAAAAAGCCGGTACGCCATTTATTTCTGTCAGGCAATTTTTTAATAACCTACCTTCGCAAAACAAATCTACTTCATCCACATAGAGGAAGTTAGAACGTGCCATTGGCATTTTAAGAATTTCATCTTTGTCATTACTTGCAAAATACTTAACAAACCTTGGTTCTTTGCAATAACTTGAATTTCCAAACCGATTAATTATATCATCGCAACGATAGGGACGAACCCCGAAATAGCCGCTAAAGAAAATTATATTTATGTGTTTATGGGTTTTGATTATATGATCCAGTATTTCTATCAAATTCTTTCCCCACGATAGCGGCTGATAAGCATTGAATGCAATAATATCCAAACTGCTGATAAACTGCTCATTATTGAGCATCTCAGCCCTATATGAACAGTGCAATTGATCGTCCTTTATTGTATTTATAACCTTGTCTTTCTCCAGTTTTAATCCACAACCATAATCTGACTCAAAAGAGATGATATTTACATTATTTCTCTCCCCATATTGCGAGGTCAATACATTGTACGCATCAAGTTCATGTGAATTTCCAAATGTAAGAATTTGTAATTCTGCATTTTTATTGCAATGAGAAATATCTGTAATTTTACAGCCGCTTCCAGATTCCAAATGTTGGAATCGCTTTTCCTCCGCAGACCTTATTTCATCAATGGAAATGAAAGCGGATCTGTTCTTAAACCTCGACTCCCACCCTTTATTTGTCCATATGATGGAAGCAGGCAGTATGATGACGAGTGCTAACGTTACGCATGCGAACCCAAATCCTCCTGGAGATAATGAGGCGTTTGTCCCCCGCCTAAATGGCCTCTCCACAAAACGGTACATTAATACAGCAGCAATAATACATACTGCAGAGATGAGCCACTGCTCCTTGTATGTCATGATATCCAATTTATAGTATTTATAGAAAACAACTATGGGCCAATGGATAAGATAGAGCGAATAACTGATCAATCCAACACCAACTGCCACAGGGTTGTTGAGTAATCTCCCAACATACTTGGCAGTGCCGCTGTAAATTATAAGGGCCGCTCCTATGCAAGGCATGAGCGCGTTATATGATGGAAACAGGGTATCTTCTGTATATGTGAATACTGGGTAAGCAATCATTGCCAGACCTATAGCGGCCATAGGTTCGAGAAGCATCTTGTTTTTTGGCTGATATTTTATCAACCAAACAAGGGCAGCCCCTATAGCAAATTCAAAGACACGAAATGGCATTAAATAAAATATAGTGGATTTGTTAGTAAACCATGCAGCTATTCCTGGTGATAGTTTCGATAGAATAGTAATCTCTCCGCCTGAAAACAGATGATTCAAGTACAGACTAACAATGCCGGCAATTAAAATGGTAATACGAGATGCAAATTTTGGGGCCTTCAACAGCAGAAACACGAAAAGTAAAGGCCAAACAAGATAGAATTGCTCTTCCACTCCTAAAGACCATGTGTGCAGCAACGGTTTGAAGCTGGCGTCCGCATCAAAGTATCCGCTTTCCCGCCAGAAAAATATATTTGAAACGGATGCTATAGTACATACGAGCGAACCAGAAAACATCTCAAGATATTTAGGAGAGAAGAGCAGGCATGCAAATATGCCACTCAGTACCAAAGTAAAAAATAGAGCCGGGAACAACCTTCTTGCGCGACGCACATAAAAATTGGAAAAGCTAAAAGAATTTGTTTCCAAAACCTCGTCATGTATAATGCGAGTGATCAGATAACCACTTATTACAAAAAATACATCAACTCCAACATATCCACCGCTAAAATGTTTAAAGCCTGCATGAAATAGCAAGACTGCAAGAACCGCTACCGAACGCAGGCCATCTATGTCGGGGCGGTATTTCATTGAGAATTAAATACTAACTATAGTGTTATTTTAAGACATGTTGAGACTATATAAGATAAAGCGAGCGAGCCAGAATTATCATTGGACAATTTGATCTTATAAATGATAAAAAATAATTTTTAAATCCTATCTAAGTTTAACAAGACTATTGCCCAAACTGCAAAATTCATTATAAATTCTAAGTTATCTTTTTGTTCATGTTTTTGATGACGATACAGTTGCCGTCTTAAGTTGAAAGACTCACCGCTCTTATTTAAAATCTATCCCGAATAAGTTGTTATGAACCTTCTCATAATGCAATGCTTCTTTTGTGTGAGGATGCTTCTTCTCAGCAGGGGATCCTATAGCAACAATGGACTCCACCTTTATATTGCCGGGGATATTCAGGATTCCAGATACATAATCTTCTGAAGTTAGAGAATCATTATGCATCCGCTCCCTTATCTGTATCCAGCAGCTTCCTAAGCCGATTGATTCCGCTGCAAGATGTATAAATATTGAGGCGATGGACGCGTCTTCTATCCAGACATCGCACTTGCCCGGGTCTGCGCATACAACAATCCCGAGCGCGGCATTCTTTAAAAAAGCCGAGCCGTGTATCTTTGCCTTAGAAAGCTTCTTTAAGAGCTCCCTGTCCGAAACAACTATAAACTCCCACGGGTTAAGCCCCCTTGATGACGGAGCGCGCAGCGCGGCTTCGATCAAGAGCTCTATCTTTTCCGGCTCTACAGGCTTCTTTAAGAACCTTCTGATGCTCCTTCTCTTCTGAATAAGCGGGATAAACATTTACACCTCCCTGAAGCAATATCTTTTGTATACAACATATTGAGAATGCCTCGCTAATTCAGCCTTTTTTAGCTTCTTTAAAAGCTTCTCTCTTTTGATCGGTTTGGAAATATATCCGTCAACAATTCATTCATGCTCTTCTATTATTTTATGCCGGTCATGGAAACGCTTGTCGCAATAACCAGTATCACAAACGCAAACCCGCTTCTTTTTCCGAGAGCTTTTTCTCTGGGCAGTTATCGAAAGGTTTTATACTTCAAACACCTCAACCTGGTTCCGGCCTCTACGCTTTGCATTATACAGCGCCTTGTCCGATTGCCGAAGAACCGTTTCGTATGTTGTTGTTGAACTGCCGACTGTTGCGGCTACTCCGAGGCTTATGGTGACAACATACAGCGGCGGGCATTCTTTATGAGAAAGTTTCATATCTTTAATGTTGGATCTGATATTTTCCGCAAGCAGGCGCGCTGCATCAACCGCCGTATCAGGCAGTAAAACAACAAATTCTTCTCCTCCGTATCTTGCGCAAAAATCACCGGGACGTTTTACTGTATTTATAATGGCCTGCGCCACTTTTTTAAGGCATTCATCGCCTGCCGCGTGACCGTAAGTATCGTTATACAATTTAAAGTGGTCTATATCGATCATAATGACGGAGAGCGGTCTGTTTTCTCTTGCGCTGCGTCTGAATTCCGACTCTATTCGCAACATGAAAGCACGCCGGTTGGGAATCTCAGTCAAGGCGTCTATAACAGCCTGCTTCTGAATTTTTCGATAGGATTTATTGAGTTTCATTGAAAATAGCATTATTCCAAACAAGCCAAACAGTCCCACAATAGCGTGGCCTGCTATAATAGATGCTAAGTGTTCATTGTGATGTACTGGTATAATGATGCTGATGCCGCCTCTGATCTCTCCTTCTTTATATCCCTGCTTTTCATGACACTTCAAACATGCCTTTTCAGCTTTCAGAGGCGCCATATAAAAAAACTTCATATTTGTGCCGTCTTTAATAAATTCCCCAGCCTCCTTCTCGCCTTTTTCAAAAGATTCCAGTGCCTTTTGCTCGCGAGGTGAAGGCAGGTTTTCAGGTCGCAAAAGCTTCAGGCTTGTTATATGGACCTGAAATTTTCCTCCCTTGACCGACATTTCACCCAACTGCCTGGTCATAGCAGCAGGATTGATCTTGGTCAGCGTCAAAGTATCGTTGACCTTTATATCCCTCATGGGATCATCGAGATATTGGTTTGGCTGATTCTCTTTTGTCACAGGGGCATATACTCCGCCATGTATGGCATTCCACTTCCTTGTCAATACAATGTTGTCGAATAATGTCCGTGTGGTGTTTAGTATCAGATCATTATGGGTACGCTCTGATTCATAATGCTGGAACATAAATGAAGCGGATAAAATTATCAGCCATGCGATGCCCAAGAATAACATTTGTCGTTTCATTTGATTACCTTCATTTATCCGAGCATATCCCTAACCTTCCGCAAAAGTTCATTCGGAAAGACTGGTTTTGAGATGAATTCAATGCCCTCTTCAATTCCGAATCTCTGTATAATGTCCGCCGCATAGCGGCTTGTAATTCTTCCTCGGCGATTTCAATTTTTTCAGCTTCATCTTTAATTAAAGGCAGATATATCTTAAATGTTGCACCCTTGCCGGGTTCGCTGTAGCAGTTTATATAGCCATTGTGCTGTTTCACTATGCCGTAGACTATTGAAAGACCGAGTCCCGTGCCTCTGCCAACTTCTTTTGTGGTGAAGAACGGCTCGAATATCTTCTCCCTTATTCTATCACTCATGGCCTCGCCCGTGTCGGAAACTGTAATAAGTGCATGCATTCCGGGTTCTCCATAGCCGTGCATCTTGATAAATGCACTGTCCATACTGCCGGCATTGTCTCTATCGTCAGGATCCCTCCTTTTTGTAAATTTTTTTATTTTATAGCTTCTTTCCATTTTTTTACGAATGAACCATAATCTTTCATTGCAACACTTAAAATTAATTGTTTATACTGAACAAGCCGCCATGAAGATAAAATGTCCCGGATGTAAGAAAGAATCAAAATGGGAGGGTAATCCCTTCAGACCCTTTTGTTCAGAACGGTGCAAGCTGATAGACCTCGGTGCATGGGCATCGGATGAATACAGTATAGCCGGAAGGCCTGAGGATGAATCAGACCAAATTTCTTCGGAACCGGAAAATGAAGAAGAGCGCGATTAAATTAAGCAGATCTCTTTTGAAGTCTGCCTATATTATACATAACTTTATCGCTTATATCCTTGTATAAAGAGTGGCGCTGGTCGGCTACCTCTCCTTTGGAAAAATATATCGGTTTGCCAAAAATTACTGATACCTTCGCCCTCTTTAGCCACCTGGCGTCAAATGGAAGCGCCGCATTTGAGCCTGTGATAAGCGCAGGAACAATAGGAACATTTCCGTGAAGAGCTATCATGCCGACGCCCTGGCCTGCCTCAAGGAGCTCGCCTGTCTTGCTTCTCATGCCCTCAGGGAATATCACGACAACCTCTCCTCCCCGGAGTCTTTTTACAGATTGCTTTACGGTTGAAGGAAGAAACCTCTCCTTGTCAACAGGAAGCGCATAATGCTTTGCCATCCAGCCCAGAACAGGAACATTAAAGAGCTCTCTTCTTGCCATAAACGTAGCCCTTCTCGGAAGCGCGGCTCCTGCTAAAAGCGGGTCCAGAAAGCTTAAATGATTGAAGGCGATAATAACGCCGCCTTCAAGGGGGATATTTTCGCTGCCTTTAACAACCAGCCCGCCGTTGATATGAAATATCAGCCTTATAATCAGGGCGGCAAACCTGTAAATCAGGCCCATCTCTTTTTTGATCTTTTTGGAGATATTATAATGCATTTACTAAGAACATAAGTATGGCGATATTGTATGTTAATCTCTGAAAAAGTGTAATAAAATTTGTCAGATACATCAAGCTGAATTTTGCCCGCAAATTAAGCCGCAAAAATATTGCCTCAAGTTAAAACGAACCATGTTTGCTACATCAGAAAAATGCCGGGGAAGCTATCACGTTTGAAGATGGTTAAGGCTTACTTGCTTAACCCTTTAAAGGTAAATTTACAGCAGCCGAGGTCAAGCACCTGTTCTTTGCGTAAATAACGATGCATAAGGTCTTCTGTTATGCGGTAGATTCTGCTGTTGCCGTCTTTCCTCTTTGTCACCAGCCTGCTGTTCTCAAGAACCTTAAGGTGCCGGGAGATATTGTATATTTTTATCCCGAGGACATCTGACAGGCTTGTTACAGAAGAATCGCCTTTTAAAAGCTCGTGAATAATCTGCAAACGGCTTTCATCTGCAAGAGCCTTTAAAATTACCGTCCAGTCAATAGAAGATTTTGAATATGGAGTTTTCAACAGGGCATCCTCATGTTTAAACCTTATGATTTTTACTCTACTTTTGTCAAGAGAAACATTTAGGTATTTGTAATTATACGCAAATATTAGACAATATTGACACCATAGAGGTGCTGTGTTATAGTTCTTAAACTGAAAAACCCTCTATTTTTACAACTAAAACATTAAGGATCTGTGGAATGCTTCTTTATTTATTTTTAGCGGTATACTTTATTATTCTCATCACCGTCTTTATTTATTCCTCACACCGTTACCATATGGTATATCTATATTACAAGCATCAGAAAGACAAACCGAAGCTTTCAGGAAGATTACACCCTTTGCCCAGAGTTACAGTGCAGCTTCCTTTATATAACGAGATGTATGTTGTCAGGAGACTGATTGAAGCGTCCTGCAGTATTGATTACCCGAAAGAGCTGCTTGATATACAAGTCCTTGATGATTCAACAGACGAAACAACTCTTATCACCCAAGAATGCGTCAAGGAATTTAAGGATAAAGGGTTTGATATAAGTTATATTCACCGCGAAAACAGGGAAGGCTTCAAGGGCGGGGCTCTTTCGGAAGGGCTCAAGACTGCAAAAGGCGAGTTTATCGCGGTCTTTGATGCGGACTTTCTTCCTTCGAAAGATATAATCCATAAAGCCATTCATTACTTTTCTGATAAGTCAGTCGGCATGGTACAGATGAGATGGAGTTACCTGAATAGAGACTATTCACTATTGACCAGAATTCAGGCAATTATGCTTGATGGTCATTTTGTAATAGAGCATGCAGCTCGAAACTGGTCGGGCCGGTTCTTCAACTTCAACGGAACAGCGGGAATCTGGAGAAAAGAAGCCATAGAGAGCTCAGGAGGATGGCAGAACGATACGCTTACGGAAGATCTGGATTTAAGCTACAGGTCGCAGCTTAATGGATGGAAATTTATATTTTTAAAAGATGAATTGTCGCCATCTGAAATTCCGGTTGAGATCAATGGATTTAAGAGCCAACAGTACAGATGGGCAAAGGGATCAATACAGACCGCAAAGAAACTGCTGCCTGCAATATTAAAAAGCAAACTTCCTCTAAAAGTGAAAATCGAGGCTTTCTTCCATCTTACAAATAATATCTCCTATCTTCTTATGTTAATGCTCTCGGTATTGATGTACCCGTCAATGGTTGCAAGGATTAATGCCGGGTGGTTCCGCATGATAGTTACAGACGTGCCTTTCCTGCTGGTTGCGACAGTGGGCATCTCATTTTTTTATACCTGTTCACAGAAAGAGGCGTATAAAGACTGGAAGTCGAGACTGATTTATATGCCCATGCTGATGTCCCTGGGTATCGGGCTGTCAGTTAACAATTCAAAAGCAGTGTTAGAAGCGCTTTTTAACAGAAAGACTGAATTTGAACGCACGCCAAAGTTCAGTATACAGGGCAGGAAAGATAGGTGGGCCGGCAAAATATATAAAGGCGGGATAAGCTCTCTGGTAATTATTGAGCTGCTTCTCGGCATCTATTTTACATTCAATATTTACTTTGCATTTACAAATAAAGTCTATATATCCATCCCGTTTTTGATGATTTTTCAGATCGGCTATTTTTACGTTGCTTTTTTTTCTTTTTTTCAGCTATTATGGGGTCGTATAATTTCGAAGAGGCTCATTCGTCTGGAAGCCGCTAAAAGAAGCAGTGAAGATATAATTACTGCATAATTATTTTTCTAAAAATAGGGATAAGAGGAGGGAATCATGAGCAAAAGGATTTTAACGGTTTTATTTCTATCTGCCTTTAGTGTAGCGTTTATATCCGGCAATGCCTTTTCAGCCTGGACACAGGCAAAAGGACATTCTTACAATCAGTTGACCTTCAGCTACTATGACACCACCGAAAAATACACATCAATTGAACACGATGAGGAAGGTGCAATCCTTGATATATATGGTGATGTACATAAGGAGGACCAGGAAGCATTTGTATCAAAGAAGATTACATACTATGGAGAATATGGAATTACGGATAAGCTCACGGTCTTTACTGCCATCCCTTACGACTGGCAGAAGTCCAATGATGCCTTAAAATATGCGGGTGAAGATGGACCAAGCGGTGTCGGGGATATAAATATAGGATTAAGACACAGCCTTGCTGGTAATCTCCTCGGCAAAGGCATACTCATGTCTGTCCAGGGACAAGTAAAGATACCGGAGGCATACGATTATGGAAATCCTTTGACACATTTAAGCCTCGGAAACGGTCAGTACGATACGACATTAGCGATATTGTTCGGCAAAGCTTTTAATCCGAAAGGTTATGGATGGGCAAACATCGGCTACAATTTCAGATTCGAAAACGATGAATTTGAACCGATGACCTTTGATCCGGGCGATGAGATTAAAATCTCTTTTGGCGGCGGATACCCGATTACTTCACGGTTATCCATAAGAGGTATTGTGGCATGGACAAAGTCGGTTGGCAATGCCTCTGTATCTGATGAACTTATAAGAGAGAATTATAAGTATGGCGGGTTTGCGGAGCATGGTGATGTTGTGCTGATAAAGGATTCATTGGGCCTTGAAGCGGATTCCTTAAGCGCAGGGGTAAGTCTGGCATTTAACATTACCCCAAAGATACAGACAGTGTTATCGTACGACAGGACACTTGAAGGCTTCGGTCCTTTCAAGACTAAAGACACTGCTCTCGGCAATACTTACGGCATAGCGCTGGTTTACATGCATTAAAAACTTTGATAGAAATCAGTATTTCTGTAATATAGAAATTGCGATGCTTCGGCATCGCAATTTCAGTTTTTAAGGATAATGAAAAAAAAGTTCTTCCCCCTGCTGGCGACTGGTTGTCTTCTATTAATATCATCTTTATATATACTTCAGCACAAACATACACTGACAGCAGTCTTTTATCAGTCCTTAAAACTGCCTGACAAAGCCATTGTTGAATTCAAGAAAGCCGTGGAATCAAACCCAGAGGATGCCTATTCCTTTTACCAGTTAGGATTAATGTATAAAGAGAGAAGAGAGTTTAATAATGCTGAATATGTTTACAAGAGGCTGCTGAATATATTCCCAGAGCATCCGGATGCCAATTATGATTTAGGTTATGTATACAGGGAAAAGGGAATGTATGACATGGCGCTGGCGCAGTATGAAAAGGCGCTGAAGATAAATCCAGACAGCGTTTACGTTCATTATGATCTGGCATATGTTTACAAGGAAAGCGGCAGATATGATGATTCCCTGAAAGAATACCAGAAAGTGCTGGAGATTGACCCTGCTTACCGGTATGCACTTTGGGATATTGCGGCGCTTTATGAGAAGATGGGGATGAAGGAGAAGGCTGCAGAAGAACTCAGGCATTATCATGAAATGACAGATTGCAGCTTCAGGAGATTCTGGAACTGCCTCGATTAAGTGGAAACTTTAAAATATATCATAATAAATCTTGCCCTATTCTCCTCATGGTTTCTCTTTCTTGCTAACAAGAAAAAAGACCTCTCATTCGCCGACAGAATCATAGGCTCTTTTATCCTGGGACTCGCACAGATAATAGCTACAGAGATGCTGCTTGGCATACTCTTTAAACAGCTGTATGCAACCCCTCTTTTTATACTCAATATTATCATCTCGTCATCTGTATTTATTGCCGCTTCAGCCAGAAGAAATATTTTCTCCAACGCTTACAATGAAATTAAAGCTGAAACCGAACGTATTTTAAATATAATAAATTATGACCGTTCACTGCTCTTTATTTTTGCTCTATTTCTTGCCTCAGTATGCTGGATGATATTCCTCGGATATCTCTTCCCGTCATATGCATGGGACGCCCTCTGGTACCATCTTCCAATGGTCGGCTACATAATGCAGAGCGGAGCTATTCACGAAACCTATACGCCTTGGTTCATTGATCAATTCATAAATATATTTCCGAAGAATACGGAGCTCTTCTTCCTCTGGAATACCATCTTTTTAAAGAGCGATAATATTGTGGATTTGAGCCAGATGTTTTTTACTGTAATGGGGGTTTTGACAATCTACAGCGTGGCGCTAAAACTCAAGGTCGGAGAGAAGTATGCTATTTACTCTTCTCTTCTCTTCTTCTTCACCCCTATAATGATCCTACAATCTACAACCAATTATGTAGATGTTGCGATATCCGTTCTTTTTCTAATTGCCGTAAACTTTCTTATATCCAGACCTGAAGATCACGCAGACGATGAAAATGTTGAGGTGTATTTCAAAAAGTGGCCGCTTCTCCTCTCAGGGATTGCTGCCGGGATTCTATTAGGCTCAAAGGGATCGGGACCTCTCTTTATTGCAATCCTGTCACTTGCCATTCTATCAAGGATGTTTTTTAAGCGACTCAATCCTTTCAACCGGCCTTCGCATTCAAAAAAAATAGGGTTCTTAAGGCACGGCATCAGACCTTACCTTCTCAATTTTTTACTGCCTGCAATTCTGTTTGGAAGCTACTGGTATATAAAAAACTGGGTTTTATACGGCAATCCCGTATATCCTATGGAGATTGCTATTGCCGATATCACGATCTTCAAAGGCCTGTACGGCGGGATCATTGATCCTTCCCCTGAGGTCTTAAATAACCTTTCCCCTCTGAAGAAACTCTTATACGTCTGGGAGGAGAGGGTAAAGTACTATCTCTATGATTCGAGGTTCAGCGGTTTCGGCCCCTTATGGTTTATCCTCTTTCTGCCGGGCATACTCTTTTCAACTCTCCTGACAATAAAAAGAAAAGAGCATAATTTTTTATTTATAGGAATAATTCTTATTGTTACGTTCATTCTCTATCCAAGGAACTGGAACACAAGGTATGTGATCTTCATAGTCGGCCTTGGAGCCATATCCTTCGGAATGATTCTTGAATACTTCAAAGAGAGGGAGAATATTCTGAAGATCCTTGCGCTCCTGCTTGCAGGTTATACGTCTCTTGTATCAAATTCACCATGTGTTATGCCTGAGAAGATAAAAGAGTTTATAAGTCTACCCGCGGAAGACAGAACAATAGCCCATCTCGCCCCCTTTAATATAGACATGCACGCGCGTCAGGAATACGGATACTGGATATGGATAAGCAAAAATATATCGGCGGGTGAGACCCTTGCCTACACCTTTGAGCCGCTTTTCCATTCACCTTTATGGAACAGGGGTTTTTCAAGCAAGATAGTGAGCATCAAGTCCGATACTCACCCTGAATGGTTAAAGACCTTGAAGGAGAAGAATGTTACATATATATTAGTCAGGACAAGATCAATAGAGGATGGGTGGATAGAAAAAGAGGCGGAAGCCCTTAAAAGCCTCTGGTGGGTGAAGGGATCAATAAATAGATATGAAACTGTTTATTCCGATATAAACTATAAGATAGTACGATTTAAAAAGGCGGGAGAATGAAGTCAGAAGGCAGAAAAGATATATATTTTATTTTGTACATAATAATAATAGTGATACTGGCTGTGATATATTTCACAGTCCCTGAGAGAGCATTATTCATAGAGAATCAATTAAAATGGTGGAAAGAGATGTGGAGAGTCATAGTCTCTTAATACTAAAATGAGAAAAGCATGAAGCATGACGAGAAGATCGCCGTAATAATACCGGTGCTTAATGAAGAGAAGACCCTGCCTCTTGTTCTTAATGATATTCCTGCGGATTTAGTAGACGAAGTTGTTGTAGTTGACAACGGAAGCAGCGACAGAACGCCTGAGATAGCAAAAGAATTGGGGGCAACCGTCCTGTCCGAGACAAGAAGAGGCTACGGGTATCCCTGCCTCAAAGGAATTGAGTATCTCAAGGCAAAGAGTCCAGACATTGTGGTCTTTCTTGACGGCAATTACAGCGACTATCCGGATGAAATAAAGAGGCTTATTGAACCTATGATAAAAGAGGATTATGATCTTGTTCTCGGCTCAAGGGTGATGGGACAAGCTCAGAAAGGGGCGCTTCGTTTTCCGGTCCGCTTCGGCAACCTGCTTGCAACGACCTTAATAAGCATTCTCTACGGGTTCAAATATACAGACCTCGGCCCATTCAGGGCGATAAAGTTTAAAAAACTCCTGCAACTGGATATGAATGACAACCTTGGATGGACCGTTGAGATGCAGGCAAAGGCCGTCAGTTGCGGGCTGAAGATTAAAGAGGTGCCGGTGAGTTACAGGATGGGAACAGGCAAGTCAAAATTTACAGGAAATATAAAAGGCATATTTATCATAGGATACAGGATTTTAAAGGCTGTATTTGGGAATATGTTTTATTCTCCTGAAAAGAATGCCATATGATGAATATAAATTACACAGCTGTTATCGGCTTAATTGCCGGGGCATGTACGACCATTTCATTATTGCCTCAAGTCATTAAAACCTTCAAGACAAGAGAGACAAAAGATATTTCAATGGCAATGTATATTATCCTCATATCAGGCATGCTGCTATGGATAATTTACGGCGTATTAATTGAAGCCCCTCCGGTAATTTTAGCGAACGCATTAAGTATGCTTCTTGCATTGATTATATTGATCTTTAAAATTAAGTACGGATAAACGATATGAGAAATAAACGCCCTATAAAAGTCAAAAAAGGAGCAAACACCAGGTCTGTTGCAGATATTGTAAAAGAGCTGAAGCAGAGCAGTTCATTCTCCGGCAATTACAGACAACAATCGCTAAAAATCCACGGGCTCATATGCGCCAAATGCGGACGTGAGTTTGACCTTAAGAATCAGAATCTTCTGACTGTTCACCACAAAGATGGAGATCATAAAAATAATCCCCCTGACGGATCAAACTGGGAAAATCTCTGCGCATATTGCCATGAAGACGAACACAGCAGAGGGCTATTGGGAGATTACTTCACTTCCGATAAAAGATAATGAACCTCCCAGACCTGCTTTTAAATGAATCTTGAAGGCACGACCCATTTTTTAATCCCTGAACCGGCAAGCTCATGAAAACGTACAGCCGTTTCAAGCCCTTTGACCTTTTTTACTTCCCTGCTTTCATCTGCCAAAGCCCAAAAGCAGCGCCGGTCGGATCTGTGATTACGCTGAACCACCCCATGTTCGGGACCTCGGTGACATCCTTGCAGATCGTCGCCCCGAGGGCCTGCGCCTTTTTTGTCGAGGCTGCAACGTCATCAACCAGGATATACGGAAGCCAATTGTCAGGAACGCCTGGAACAGGGTTCTTCATCATTCCTCCTCCGGTCCCATCTCCGACGCTGATAATCGTGTAGCCCATGCCCGGAATTTCTTCCAGCTTCCAGTCGAACATACCTGCGTAGAACTTCTTTGATTTGTCTAAATCTTTCGTCTGCAATTCAACATGAACAAATGGATTTGCCATAATTCGCCTCCTCAAGGTTATTGATCTTCCCTGCGGCAGAGACCGCAGAGAATCTAATTTAAGGAATTTATTTCTATTACATTCGCTCGCTGTCCATTTATAATCAAAGTATAGCAGGTATATTCCTTCTGTCAACCTATCGCCCATATTATACTGGCTCAAGAATACAAAGAGGCGGAGGCTTGCTTTCCCTGCCTCTCCATCACCACTTTTCATGCTACTTTATGCTCATTTTTTAATTAAGTTATAATGTGGAATATATACTATTCGCTGATGATAAAATAATAGACTTATGCCAAAACGCAAAATAAAATTATCAGATTTCAACCTTATGCTGGTCGTGGGCGCTATGTTCGCCTCTATTGCAGTAGGGCTTTGGCTAAAGACCGGCATAATTTTTTATCTTTACAACTTCTCTATTATAGGCGGTTCCCTCATGCTTGGAATGGGGCTTTGGCCTCTTTTACCTCGGAAGCATAAACATTGGGCAAGAAGGCTGTCGCAAGTCCTTGTGGGTGGCTATCTCTTCTTTGGTCTGGGCATGGGACTTATCTACCTTGGATTTGGCGTTATTCAGCCTGAGAATATGCAGATCGAGGGTTTCTGGTTCTGGCTTCTTGCAGGCATGTCAGCAGCCTCGGTTCTGCATTACTCGATTGCAAAGATAATCGGGCCTCTTGTTTTGAACCGGGGCTGGTGCGGATGGGCTTGCTGGACAACTGCCGTCCTTGATCTGCTGCCGTGGAAGAAGTCCCCGGGAAGGGTATCCGGCCGCTGGGGACATCTCCGTTACATACATTTTATATTGGTTGCGGTCGTTGTATTTACGCTTGTGTATCATTTTAATTACGGTCTTTCCGATACGCTCGGAATTGTGAAATACAAGGACGTTAATCCGATGAATATTCGTGTATATTCAAGCACGTGGCATATTCCCGAGCTTCATTGGTTTGTTGCCGGTAACATCGGATATTATTTCTTTGGGATATTACTTGCCTTCATCATTCGCGACAACAGGGCATTCTGCAAATATCTATGTCCGATCGTTGGTTTCTTTAAGATAGGTTCGAGGTTTTCCCTTACGAAAATAAGCGCAGAAAAGAATAAATGCACAGATTGCAAAACATGTGAGATCTTTTGCCCAATGGATGTCAGTCTGACGGAATATATCAAGGCAGATCGCCGTATTACATCGTCTGAGTGTGTTATCTGTATGACATGCACCAGTGTGTGCCCCAATGAAGCGCTAAAGGTCTCTTTCGGATTTGATGTAAGCAGAGAGGAGCACTTGCGTAACAGGGAAAAGCAGTACCAAGGGAAACTATAGTACAGAAGTTCATTAAAAGGTTATACTTTTGGAATTTCCCTATTTGCTTTTCTCGTCTGCGTGTATTGATCGGCTATATGAAGGGGCCGGCGAGAGGCCAGCCCCGAATGCCTATTGGAGGCTACCTGGCAATCTTCTTCTTTGCCGCCTTTACCGCTGAAGAGGTTTTCTTCACAACGGTCTTCTTGACGGCCTTGAACTTCTTTTCGACTTTCTTCACTACTTTTTTCTCGACCTTCTTCGCCTTTTTTACGGCTTTCTTTACAGCCTTCTTCACTGCTTTTTCCACTTTCTGCTTCACCGTCTTCTTCTTGAACATGTCTCCTCCTAAAATAATCTGTTTTTTCCCGGATGCCTAAAGACTTGCCCGAATAATAACTGGTATCCTTCGCCGATGTCAATTTCAGTTGCTGCAAAGATTGAAAGGATAAGCCGAGGGTAATGGAGAAAAGGTCAGGACAGGCTCACGTCTGACCCCAATTTCCCTTCTCCATCCTCCTGAAGTGTCTCTCGAATATCTTCCTGAAATGATAGCCGTAAATGGAGAAGGTCACGGCCATCGGCAGCAGCTTGGGTCTCCTAAAGAGAGACCATGTGACGAGCCTCCAATAGTAGAAACGCTCCTTTCCGACTACCCCCAATATGAAGACGGACTTTAAGGCGGCCTTCCAGTAACTGTACCGCATCTGCACTACCTTTTTCTGCACAGGCTGGTAATCCTTCATGAAACGTTTGACCCTCTTGTGAAAATGCTTGGGGGAATAAATGGTCTCTATGATATGCCTGTACCCCTTGATAAGCTTTTCATAACTCATCTTGGGAACGAAGTTCATGGAAAGGTCTGTGTTGTCTCCGGTCGCCGTCTTTAACATCCTCTTCTCTGTTACCAGACGCTCATAGAGTTTTGTGCCACGCGGCGCGTTCAGCAGCCCCACCATGGCCGTCACTATCCCGCTCTTCTGGATGAAGGTTATCATCTTCTCGAAGATCGAAGCAGGATCCTGATCGAACCCCACAATAAAACCTGCCTGTACCTCCAGTCCGAAGTCCTGAATCTTTTTGACACTGGCTATAAGGTCGCGGTTCCTGTTCTGTACTTTGTCGCATTCTATGAGGCTTTCATCATGCGGCGTCTCTATGCCAACAAAGACCATTATGAACTCCGCTTGCGCCATCATCCTCATAAGTTCCTCGTCGTCAGCTATATTGATGGATGCCTCTGTCGAAAAGTAGAAAGGGTGCTTTCGCGCCTTCATCCATTGTATAAGTGACGGGAGTATCTTGTCCTTAAGCTTCTTTTTATTGCCTATGAAGTTGTCGTCAACAAAGAATACCCCCTCTCTCCATCCGAGGGAGTATATCTTCTCCAGTTCAGCAATAAGCTGCCCGCTCTCCTTTGTCCTTGGGACGCGGCCGTAGAGCGATGTGATATTGCAGAACTCACAGTCAAATGGACAACCCCTGGAATACTGTATGTTCATGGAAGAATACTTATTCATATCTATCAGTTCCCATAGGGGAATTGGAGTTTTCGTTATGTCGGCTTTTTCAGCGGTTGCATAGAGACGTTTCGGCCTTCCTTCTTTTAGATCGCTAAGAAAAAACGGCAGCGTTATCTCTGCCTCATTGAGCACCAGGTAGTCCACTTCTCCGAACTCTTCGCTGTCATTGGTAAAAATGGGGCCGCCTGCCACAACCTTTACGCCAAGCTCCTTGCATCTGGCGAGTACGGATTTAACAGATTCCTTCTGGATGGACATAGCGCTGAGAAATACATAATCGGCCCACAGAATATCCTTGTCCTTAAGCTTCCGGACATTCATGTCCACAACTCTTTTGTCCCATTCAGGCGGGAGCATGGCGGCCACGGTAAGCAGTCCGAGGGGCGGATACGCAGCCTTTTTCGAAGTGAACTTCAGTGCGTAAGAAAAACTCCAGAAAGTATCCGGGTATTCCGGATATATGAGCAAAACTTTCATGAACAACTCCTCAAATTTATAGTATAAGTATACCACTAAAACCGTAAGAAACAACGGTGCAAAGAATCAATGTATATGGACGAGTCTTGAATCTTACATCGGAAGACTATTAGGAAGCAAGACGGTTGTAGTTAACCAATAGTTAACCCACAAAAAAGCTTGACAAGCAGAATCAAGTTGATATAATGGTTCTTATAAACGTTTATATATATATTCTCTGAGAAGTTGATCAGACAAATCACGAGAGGGGGAATTTAGACATGGGGAGTTTCTTTCGAACATTTGTGGCAGTGCTTTTTCTTGTTTTATCGCCGGTAATTGCGTCAGCCGTTACACTATCCGGTGAATCAAGGACCTACCTGACGGACAGGGAGGCTTTTGATTCTTCAAGGCTCATTCCCCTTTATGAGTACCTTGATTTCAACCTTGATGGAATAGAACATAATGATGTCTCCTTTCATTTCGGTGGATGGCTCTCACAGGACTTGGCGGATAAGAGCTTCGACAAGAGATTTGACAGAGACATTCAATATGCCTACCTCAGTCTTAGAAAGGACACGAGTAACACAATAGCAAATCTCGGACGGCTTATGGTATTTGAGGGAGTAGCTGCTGAGCATGTTGACGGCATTTATGCAAAGACCGATCTGCAGCGCGGCTTTGCTGTTTCAGGCTATGCCGGAAGTCCTGTGGAAACTGACTATCTCGATGGCAACGGGGATTTCATTTACGGCGCGCGTCTAAGTCATGGAATTCCGGACCTATACCAGGTCGGGTTTTCCTATCTCAAGGAAAATGGAGACGCTTCTTTTGAAAGGGAAGAAGAGGGTGTCGATTTATGGTATCGGCCTGCCGATAAGATCCAACTGGTTGGAAAATCCTCATACAGTTCGGAACAATCGGACTGGCAGGACCATTCCTATAAAGTCGCAATCGGTCCTTTCAGCGGTTTTACTATAACTCCAATGGCGTCGTGGATTAATTATAAGACCTTCTTTTCTGCGGCTACTTCGGGAGCGTTCAGATTTTCACCTGACATTATAGACCCTGACGAAAAGGCGCTCATCGTAGGAGCAGACGGTCAATACACCATGAACAGCAAGCTTATAGTGACGGCCGATTATAAAAATTGCAGCTATGATATTGCCGGCACCGCTAATTATTATGGTGGGAAGCTGTCCTATAAAGTGTTCGAATCAAGCAGCGTGGGTCTTGGATTCCACAGGATGGACGGCGATACTGAACGGTTGAAATATAATGAATACAGGGCCTATGTACATAACCGCACCGGTAAATTCGATGTTGTTCTTGACTCATTTTTCGTGAAATATGACGAGGAGATAAACATACGCAAAACCGCCACTTCGGTTTTGGCCGGTATCGGCTATGATATTTCAAGACAGTTGAGGCTGGAGGCTGATGCCTCATACTCCAGAAATCCGTATTATGACAAGGACATCAGGGGCTTCTTTAAGCTTATCTACAAATTCGACATAATGCCGCAGGCAAAGAAGGGGGTGTAATCAATGAGATATACAACGCTGAAGAATATTATACTTTTCATGCTTCTGGTTCTTATCCCGGTGGTGTACGCGTGCGCTCCGGAGAAGAGCATTTCTAAGCGGCACCCCGCGGAAGTCACAGCCCCAGTCATATGCAGCGTATGCCACAGTGACGGCCGGGACGCTTTAGATCATTCATCAGACTATATTACGAGACACAAATTTTACGCAGCACAACAGAAAAATACCTGCGGTATGTGCCATAAGGAATCATTCTGCTCTGATTGTCATGCACATAAGGAAGAACTCAAGCCGAGCGATAAATTTTTAAATTCTCCTGAAAGGTCGCTTCCCCACAGAGGGGATTACCTTACCCAGCATCAGATCGACGGCAAGATCAACCCGGCGCCCTGTTTCAGGTGCCATGGCCGTAATAACAACGGGAGGTGTCTCACATGTCACAGATAAAAAAAAGGTGGCCTATTATTGCAATATTAATGGCTCTTCTCATTACTGTCGCAGGATGCAGCAGCAGCTCCAGTTCGACTACAGACCCGGATACAGGCAAGCATTCTGACAACTGGATTGCGGTACATGGAGGAGAATTCATCGATACCTTCCTCTCAAATCCTGGTAAGTGTGAAGAATGTCACGGTAGTGCCCCTGTCTTAAGGGGAGGCATTTCCAAGGTAAGCTGCTTTAACGCCAGTTGCCATAATTCATCCAGCGGGGCACCAATCGGTCATTGCGATACAGATGCATGGAATAGTCCGGCATCTCACGGAGCACGCGCAAAGATGACTCCGGGAGATGATAGCGGCTTCTCATTCTGCCAGGTTTGCCATGGCACCCCGAATGTACCATTTTTGGGAGGAGGGGTATTTGGTCCAACCTGCTTCATAGGCTGCCATGGACCAGAGCCGTCTCCACATCCTAATGCCTGGCTGCCAGATGATACGAATATGCATACTACGACCGATCCCGGCAATGCGCCTGTCTGTGCGAATTGCCACTTACACAGGAACAAGTTGCCTGAAGACGCTGCTGCTAAACTTCCACCGTTTACGCCGGCGCCTGATGGAACTCCTCCGGGCTGCTTTAACAGCACCCTTTGTCATGGAGTGCTGGGCCAGCATCCTCCGGGCTGGAGTGCCCCGACAATACACGGACCGGTGGCGAAGAATGCGCCGGGAGGTACCAGCGGTTTCACTTATTGTCAGGTATGCCATGCAGTTGATTTCTCGGGTGACGGTTCAGGGGTTGCATGTCAATCGTGCCATGGCATAGCCGCACCCCATCCTTCAGCCTGGCTGCCAGATGATACGTACACGCATACTACGGCTGATACCGGCAATGCGCCTGTATGCAATCAATGCCATTTTCACCAAAACAATCTGCCTGCGGATGCAAAGGCGCTTCTACCTCCTTTTGTGCCTGCTCCGGACGGAACTCCTCCGGGCTGCTTTAACAGCACGCTCTGTCACAGTGCGGTGGGTGTGCATCCCGACAACTGGCCCGTTCCAACAGTCCACGGCCCAGTGGCTAAAGCTGCTCCAGGATCATCATCGGGATTTTTCTACTGCGAGAACTGTCACGGGACAAGCTTTGGAGGCGGATCTGCAGAGATTGCATGTGAATCATGTCATGGCATAGCCGCGCCCCATCCTTCAGCCTGGCTGCCCGGCGATGCCTTTGTCCACACAACAACAGATATTGGAAATGCATCTGTATGTGCCCAGTGCCACAGAAACACCAATCCTGGAACACCCGGGTGCTTTAACAACACGCTCTGTCACAGTGCGGTGGGTGTGCACCTCGACAACTGGCCCACTCCAACAGTCCACGGCTCGACGGCCAAGGCCGCTCCCGGAGCAACCTCAGGATTCTTCTACTGCGAGAGCTGCCACGGGGAGAATTTTGGCGGCGGTTCTTCGGGGATTGCGTGTAAATCATGTCATGGCATATTCGCGCCGCATCCCTCATCGTGGCTGCCGGGAGGAAAATACGTACATACAACAACTAATCAGGGGAATGCGGCTGTCTGCGCCCAGTGCCACACTTCAAATCCCGGAACACCCGGGTGCTTTAACAGCACGCTGTGTCATGGTGCGGTGAATGTGCATCCGGACGGCTGGCCCACTCCAACAGTCCACGGCTCGACGGCCAAGGCCGCTCCCGGAGCAACCTCAGGATTCTTCTACTGCGAAAGCTGCCACGGGGAGAATTTTGGCGGCGGTTCTTCGGGGATTGCATGTGAATCATGTCACGGTATACCCGCACCGCATCCCTCTTCATGGCTGCCGGGAGGAACATACGAACATACAACAACTAATCAGGGGAATGCGGCTGTCTGCGCCCAGTGTCACACTTCAAATCCCGGAACGACCGGGTGCTTTAACAACACGCTGTGTCATGGGGACCAATGAGAGTTACATAATGTCAACAAAGCACGGAAGCTAATTTGTTTAACCTTTAAGGGGCATGGCTTAGCCATGCCCCTGCTTCCTGTCCATCTATTGCTTTCCTCGATCTTTTCCCGCACAACATCGAAAACGTAAAAATTATGTCAGGCCTCCGCTAATATCTCCTTCAACCTATCTGCATACTGTCTGCCCGCTTCATCATCCGTTAATATCTCAATATCCTCGGGACGTGTTACCCCGAGGCCGAGTTCAACTGCCCTTGCAATCTGTTCCTGCTCAAATATCTTCTTTTCCATAATAGACTTATTACTGTCGAGTTCTTTCAGGATAGAAAGCCCGACCGCGTCTATTGCGATCCTGTCGGTCCCGGCCAGTATGACATCAGCCTTTTTCTTGGTTCCTGTCATAGGGCCACCATCAACAAAAGCCTCTGTTGCATCCAATAAAATGAGAGACGGTTTATATGCCTGATTTATCTCTGCTATCATCTTTCTCATGTTTTTGGGTGACGAGTGGAGCTCTGACATGTTCTGCTTGCTGGTGATACCGACAGAGAGTTTAAGAGATATGGTGAAGACACCTCCATAACCGTGGGTCTTAAGGCAGCAGGTTGTAACAATACATTCTGAATCAATGACCGGCCTGGCGACATCAAACCCGTCCTTCCAGTGGCTCTGTGCTGGTTTTATCTTTACCCATTCATTCGGCGTAAGGTCTTCGAAGTTTATAAGTTTTACGTCAAGTTTTTTACAGAGGCCGTAGATGCCCTTTTCCTTAAAGACATCGGATGTATCAGGCGGGCCGCTCCTCTCCCCGATAGTAATACTTTTTGCGCCCATCTCCTTCAGATGCAATATTAAATTGGTAAGTGTATCGTTATGGGTGGAGCCGGGGAAAGGGTCAGCAGTGTTAAAATTCGGCTTAAGCAGAACATCCTTTCCCTTCATAGGGTTTATCCCAAGGATGTTTATAGCCTTTCGAATACCAGATGCCCTGTCAGAGGTCTTTACAAGAGATACCTTTGATCTTAGGCCTTCAGTAGATTGCTGCAATGGGTTCATCTTGGCAAATGCGCTGCCTGACAGGGCAACCCCTGTCAATGCTAATATAAATTCCCGGCGGTTCATTATCTACCTGCTTATAATTACTCAGCATACCACTTTTTTAAACCGTTTGCATCTATTTTTTTATATTTTGCAACTTTTGCCTTGGCCTTTTATTTTTTTGATATAATCTCTGAAAAGGCGTTAACGTATTACTAAATAAAAGAAAATGAAGATCGGCATACAGACATGGGGAAGTAGCGGCGATGTTCGCCCATTTATTGCATTGGCAGGAGGCTTAACTGCGGCAGGACATGACGTAACGCTTGCCTTTACCGGCGTGGACAACAACGATTATTCTTCATTGGCCGACAGGCTGAATTTCAGGATATTCCGGGCATTTGATAAATTTGAAGTTACTCCTGAAATAATAGATAGACTGATATACTGCATTCTGAAGGAGAGAAACCCTGTAAAGCAGCTCTCTATCATTCTGGACGATTTTTTTGAACCGGCTGTCAGTGACATGTATGAAGCATCCTTAAGGTTATGCCAAGAGAATGAGATAGTCATAGGGCACTTTATCGTTTATCCTCTTCGCGCTGCCGCTGAGAAGACCGGCAGGCCATATATTACGGTCGCTTTGAATCACGGCTTCTTGTCTTCACGTTACGCGCCTCCTGTGGGACTTCCGGATCTTGGGTCATGGATTAACCCCTTCTGGTGGAGGGTCGTTGATGCGATGATAAACCGGGGGATCAAACCCAATGTGAACGGATTCCTGATGAGCAAAGGATTACCGCCTGTTGAAAAGATAGGGTGCGATTTTTGGGAGTCGAAATTGCTTAACCTTATCGCCGTGAGCCAGCATTTCTGCCGGACACAAAAAGACTGGAAAGCGCATAATCAGGTATGCGGCTTTTGTAATGTCCCCGAATCAGCAGAGGATTGGCATATGCCCGATGATCTTAAAAGGTTTATCGAAACCGGCGAATTGCCTGTATACATGACCTTCGGCAGTTTGATGCCTCCGGTCCCTGAGGGGCAGGAGGAGATCATCAGTTTAATGTATGATGCGGCAGCGCTTGCCGGATGCAGGGCTATAATACAGACATCTCTGGATGATCTGTCACGCCTCCCTACACGGCCGGATGTCTATTATATTAAAGTGACACCGCACAACCGCATATTTCCTTATTGTGCGGCCGTGGTACATCACGGCGGAGCGGGAACTTCACAGTCCGCCACATTAGCAGGCTGTCCATCAGTTGTCGTTGCCCATATAGTTGAGCAGAAAATTTGGGGATGCGAATTGGAGCGTCTGGGTATCGCGCCTAAACTCATCAACCGCAGGTCATTAACGGCCAAGAAACTCGCTGATGCAATACGCCGGGTCCTTTTTTCGCCCACGATGAAAGAAAGGGCTCAGGAGATCAGCAGGGCAATGAGAAATGAGGACGGGGTTGGAAAGGCCGTGGAGCTGATTGAGAGGCGTTTCAGCGGTTTGAATCGTTGAGAATGGATGCATTCTTAATGAACTTTTTGCAGGCAAGCAATAAAATAAGAAGCGTCATTGACCCGAAAATACCCCTCTCCCAACCCTCTCCCCCAAGGGGCGATGGTCATAAAATTTCCCTCCCTTGAGGGGAGGGATTAAAGGGAGGGTGATATTTTCATGCTTTTTTGTGAACCAATGGCTCATGTCGATTCCCGACTACTACCTCGGGAATGACGGATAAAATTGGGAGAACTCCTGTTTTAATTACAATACTTTTTCCTTACTTATATTACATATAACAGGGTTCACTACCCCGAAGGAGTAGACATGTCTCTATTTTTAGTACAGCACGGTAAAAGCCTTTCAAAAGAAGTTGATCCTGAGCAGGGACTCTCCGATGAAGGCAGAAGCGAGACAGAAGAGATCGCTTCCGCAGCCGAAGCTCGCGGCCTCTGGATAGATCGTATTATCCAGAGCGGAAAGAAAAGGGCTGCACAGACAGCAGAGATCTTCGCCTTCAGGTTACATCCCACTGGCGGCGTGCAGATGATGGACGGTTTGAACCCGCTCGATAACGTTGCCTCCTTTGCCGAAAAGATCAACGCATCAGAGAACCTCATGCTGGTAGGCCATCTCCCCTTTATGGAGAGAATGGCTTCATTCCTGATAACGGGCGCTGAAGACAAACCGGTCATCCGTTTTCAGAACAGCGGGATAGTTTGTCTCGAGAGAGATGAGAACTCTGGTCACTGGACTATCAGGTGGACTTTATTCCCAAGGATTGGATGATGAGCCGCACCCTTGTTTTTTGCATTAATATGACAATATTCATATCATAGATGAAAATGTCCGTCGGACATATTATATTTTAGCTATGGATATACAATAATGAGCGTCAAATATTGGGAATTTTTCCTAAGCTTAGAGGACGATCTAGAACGCTGCACAAAGTATGTTGAATTTTGTCCAGACAATTATTCCACTTACTTAAATGAGTTCGCCAAAATAATCATGTCAGCATCAGCAGAGTTTGAGAATGTGGCAAAAGACTTGTGCCAACTGATAACTCCAGGAAGTAATCCACGAAGTATTAAAGAAATTCATCCAATCCTTTATGGTGCGTATCCAAAATTCGGAACCGTTGAAGTTGGCATACCTAGATACAAACTCCTTTTTAAACCATGGGAAGATTGGACATCTTCAAATAGACCGCATTGGTGGTCAAAAGGATACAATAAGATAAAGCATGCCAGAACTTTATTTTTCAAAAATGCCAATCTCCATTACGCGCTACTTTCTATGGCAGGATTGTTTACATGCATTCTTTACTATCATCATAAAGAGACTGGTGGAATTGAAATTGATCATAAGAGGGAGCCTTCATTATTTGACATAATAGAATCAGGGTCATTCACGGGCGGAGGTATCACTGTCACTTACGATATACCAATCTGATCTATATGGAAGAAATGGTAAGCGGGGTCTTGTTTCTTGCAGAATCCTTAACACGTAAGATGAAAAGCACCGATAACGATCTTGTCCTTCGGCTGGTTATTGAAGAGTTCTACCGCCTCGCCGGTCTTCCTGACACTATCCATCCGAAACTGTAATCATCAAATAGCCACTTGACATTGTTGTGACGATTTAATTATGATAATGATTATCAAATTCAACAAAGGTCTGGACGATGGCATTCGAAGAAGAACAGAAAATATTTAACAGCTTTGTAAAAGAAAAGGGGCTGAAACAGAGCAAGCAGAGGGATGATATACTTCTCACCTTTCTGAAAACCGAAAAGCATCTCACTGCCGATGAGCTGCATTCATTGGTGAAAAAAAAGAACTCTTCAACAGGCATTGCAACGGTATACAGAACTTTGAAACTGCTCTGCGAATGCGGGCTCAGCAGCGAGCTCAGATTCGGGGACCGCGCCGTGAGGTATGAACATTTTTACGGGCATGAACACCATGACCATCTGGTATGCGTAAAGTGCGGGAATTTTATCGAGGCGGTGGATCCCGAGATAGAGAAGTTGCAGGAACGGCTTGCCAAAAAGGTGAATTTCTCGCTTCAGGGGCATAAGTTGCTGATGTACGGCGTATGCAGTAAATGTAAGAAGTAAATTTTTTTAACACATTAATGATAATGATTATCATAATCAAAATATAGAACCATAAGGAGGAGAAAAAATGCTTAAGATTTTAACTGTGATTTTTATTCTGTTTGCTTCATCAACCGCTTTTGCCGCCCACCCGCTTATTACGGATGATAGCGGGACTCAGGGTAAAGGGAAATTCGCGCTCGAGGTCAACAGCGAATTCAGCCGTGAAAAAGAAGCTGTGAATGGAATAACTGTCAAGGAGACAGGAGGCGAAATAGCCGCAATACTCTCTTACGGATTCATTGATAATGCAGACATTGTGCTGGGCGTCCCATATCAATGGACAAAGACAAAGGAAGAGGGAGTAGTTATTTCTGATGAAGACGGAATCGGTGATATGTCAGTTGAGATTAAATGGAGATTTTTCGAGAAAGGCGGTTTAGGCTTTGCGCTGAAACCGGGAATAACCCTCCCCACAGGTGATGAAGGAAAGGGTCTTGGAAACGGCAAGACGTCTTATGGACTCACGTTCATAACAACGGAAGAAATCGCAGCATGGGCCTTCCATCTGAATTTAGGTTATATGCACAATGAATACAAGCTTGAGGAAGATAAGGAAGCAAACAGAATGAACATTTGGCATGCCTCCCTTGCAACGCAGGTAGAAGTTATTAAAGACTTAACCGCCGTTGCGAATATCGGTATTGAGAGAAATCCCGACAAGGAATCAAACACGCACCCTGCATTCGTACTGGGAGGGTTGATTTATTCGATCACAGAAAACTTTGATATCGACGCGGGGATCAAAGCCGGACTCAATAAACCGGAAACGGATTTGACTTTCCTTGCGGGGATGGCATTGAGATTTTAATGAAAGCGCTAAAAGGAGGGACTAAAAACATGTCACCACTTGGACTTTTATCAACAGGCGAAAAAGCAGAGATCGTGGAGATAATGGCACAAAAAGGAAGTTGTCACGGGACCGGGAAGAGTCATGACTGCCATGTTGAGGACATGGGGCTTCGTATCGGAAAAACTGTGGAGATGCTCAACAATAAAGGCGGGGGGCCCATTCTTTTAAAGATTGACGAATCGCGGATCGCCATGGCAAGGGGCATGGCGATGAAGATAATGGTGAAAAAAAGTTAAGAGTTTAGAGTTAAGAGTTGAAAGGAGAAATACAATGAATTTGGCTATGCTGAAACCCGGTGAATACGGAAGAATTACAAAGATGGGCGCAATTGGCCCTATTAAAAGAAGGCTTATGGATATGGGGGTGCTTGTGGGTGAGAAGGTAAAGGTGGAAAAGATCGCGCCACTCGGAGATCCGATGGAGGTCACGATTAAAAGCTATAGCCTTTCGCTCAGGAAAAAAGAGGCGGAGGGGATATTGGTGGAGGTAATAAAATGAGTTCAGAATCAGGAGTTCAGAGTTCAGAGTTGAATAACCCCCCTCAGTCCCCCCTTAATTTAAGGGGGGATAAAAGGGGGGTCACCATTGCGGTTGCCGGTAATCCTAATTCCGGCAAATCAACTCTCATCAATGCCATTGCAGGCACGAGGCTTCACGTAGGCAATTGGCCGGGTGTGACGGTTGAGAAAAAATCTGCAATGTTTGAACATGAAGGCAGGCAGATCAGGATCGTGGACCTGCCCGGCACCTACAGTCTCAGCCCTTACACTCAGGAGGAAATAATTGCGAGGGATTATCTTGTTCACGAAAAGCCTGATGCGATTATTAATGTAGTTGATGCAACAAACCTTGAGAGGAATCTGTATCTGACAGTGCAGTTATTGGAACTCGGCATCCCTGTTGTAATGGCTTTAAATATCCATGACGAGGCTGTAAGCAAGGGTTATAAAATTGACATAAAGACTATGGAAGATATACTCGGGATAGAGGTCATTCCCACAGTGGCCACTAAAAAGACAGGGTTAAACGATCTCCTGAAAGCGGTCACAAGTAATACATCCGTACATCATCCGAAGAAACTCAATTACGGCAGCGATATTGAATCTGCCGCCTCAGCAGTGGAGAGGCAGATAAAAAACAGCTACCCGCAGCTTTTGGAAAAGAATCCATTGAGATGGCTTGTCTTCAAACTTATGGAAAGAGACAGCTATGTGATGGATGAGATTAAAATTGGAGACAATATATCTTTTATAGAGGAAGCGACAAAACATCTCATAAAGGCTCACGGCGATGACGTTGAATCCATCATGGCTGACGAAAGATATGCATTGGCATCAGGACTTACACATGAGGTCTTGAAAAAGCCTGAATTCAAAAAAATGGAGATGACCGAAAAGATAGATAAGTTCGTCCTGAACAGATTCCTCGGCATTCCCATATTTCTTGCTGCCATGTGGATTATGTTCAAGCTTACCTTTGATGTATCTACGCCCTTTGCCGATTGGATGGATGCCATGATAACAGGGCCATTCAAGAGATGGGCAGAGGCGATACTCGGACTTATTCAAGCCCCTGAATGGACGACATCACTGGCAACGGACGGCGTTATTGCCGGCGTTGGTTTTGTGCTGGTCTTTGTACCTGTCATCTTCGCCATGATGTTTTTCATCACATTCCTTGAAGGCAGCGGATATATGGCTCGTGCCGCCTTTGTTATGGACAGGGCAATGCACAGCATGGGGTTACATGGTAAATCTTTCATACCGATGCTGCTTGGATTTGGTTGCAATGTGCCTGCGGTCTATGCGACAAGGACGCTGGAGAATCCGAGGGATAAAGCGCTCACCGCTCTTCTTATCCCTCTTATGTCATGCGGGGCACGGCTTCCAGTATATGTGGTCTTCATAGGCGCATTTTTTGCCGCAAATGCCGGGACTGTGCTCTGGTCATTGTATGTGATGGGAATTGCACTTGCAGTGCTTATGGGGATTATATTCAAAAAGACGCTATTTAAAGGCGAATCGCCGATGTTCATCATGGAGCTCCCGCCTTACAGGATGCCTTCCTTCAAGAGCCTCATGATACATACATGGGAAAAAGGAAAACATTTCCTTATCAAGGCAGGTACCTATATTTTTGCGGTCTCAATACTCGTGTGGTTTCTTTTAAATCTTCCGTGGGGCGTTGAGCATAAAAAAGATTCATATCTCGGGCAAGTGGGACAGGTGTTCGCTCCGGCGCTCGAACCCCTCGGATTCGGAAATTGGGAGGCGGCCTCGTCGCTTGTCTCGGGCTTGATCGCAAAAGAAATAGTTGTCGGGACAATGGGCGAGATATATGTTCAGAGTACAGATGATACGGACCAGACAGAAGTTCCGACTTTGACGGATGACCTGAAGGAGATGGGAACTTCCTTTGCAACCGCTGCCAAAGATGCTGCTGAAAATGTAATTTCCACTTTCGGGGTAGCGAGTATGAGCAGTGAGGAATCTACTGAAGAAACCGAGGAAAGAACGCCTTTGCGCGGTATCCTTAAAGGCCAGTTCACACCCTTGAGCGCCTATGCCTTCATTGTCTTTGTCCTTCTCTATATGCCGTGCGTTGTCGTTGCCATAGCAATGAAGCAGGAGTTCGGCACATGGAAGTGGTTCGGTATAGCCTTTGCGTATCAGATGGTTCTGGCATGGGTTGTGGCATTTGTGATTTATCAGGGAGGGAAGTTGTTAGGATTAGGATAGAAAAATTTTTCACCCTCCCCTTCATCCCCTCCCATCAAGGGAGGGGAGATAAAAAGTTCCCTCGCCCCTTGCGGAAGAGGGCCAGGGTGAGGGGTAAATATAAAGGAGGTTAATATGAGCTTTGTAGATATAACGTTAATGACTGTAATTATCGGGGGAGCCGTATATCTTTTATACCGCTCTCTCTGGAAGAAGAAGGGGCATTGTCAGGGATGCGATTCAGAGACATGCGATATGACGAAGAAATCAAACAAGAAAGATTGTTAGAATAAAAAATGATACCTCTATCTATTGAACTGAATCAGAAGAAGGCTGATCTTTACAAATGGGCCAATATCCTTGCCCTTATCACGATCTTTTACAACCTGCTCGAAGGCATTGTATCTGTTCTCTTTGGCCTGGAGGATGGAACGATAGCCCTTTTTGGTTTTGGGGTTGATTCCTTTGTGGAAGTGATCTCCGGCGTCGGCATATGGCATATGGTAAGGAGATTAAGACAAAGCGGAGATGAAAAATTAGACAGATTTGAGAAAGACGCGCTCAGGATCACAGGGACTGCATTCTATATTCTTACCACTGGATTGGTGATTACAGCCATAGTAAATTTCTATCAGGGGCATAAGCCTGAAACTGCCTTGTGGGGCATCATAATATCAGTTATCTCAATTCTCACCATGTGGGTTTTGATCCATTACAAGACTAAAGTTGGAAAACAGCTTAACTCGCAGGCGATACTGGCTGATGCCGCCTGCACAAAGGTCTGCATCCAGCTTTCTCTGGTTCTGCTTTTGGCGAGCGCGGGTTATGAACTTACAGGAATAGGCTGGCTTGATTCAGCAGGGGCGATTCTGATTGCATGGTTTTCATTTAAAGAGGGTCGTGAATCATTTCAAAAAGCCCGAAATAATTTTAAGTGCGGTTGCAAAGACAATTGCAATTAATTCAATCTTTACCGTAGCGTGATGATTCTAAAAGTTCATTACCACTCTCTGAACTGCTCTGTCAGCCTCCTGAATCTCGGTTCGTAGATCAGATCAAACAGATCGATCTTATCCGGGAAGAGTTCCAATATCCTCTCTCTGAGTTTCTCTTTTTCTATCTCGATATCTATCAACGGATAGTCACTTCCTACGATCAGAGAAGCGATCCGGTAGGCCATGATAGTTATCTCTCTGACTTTCATATCTTCCAAGCTCAGCGCAAGAAGCGCCTCGTCTGTCATTTGCTCATGTTTAAACTTAACTGTCTTTCCGCAGACACACGTAATAGACATGTCAAATTCAAATAGGGTGACATCGTACTCCCTGCCGCAATATGAACACCGGATAGCCATATACTAAAATTATAAGATGAACGGCATGTTGATGCAATAAACAGATGATTGACAAGCCCTTTCAAAGGGTGTAGATTTTAAATATCGGGATATTACTACGTGTTGATTGCTCTGAACCAGAGGTGGAGCAGGCGGGGGAAATGACTGATATTATGCCGGAAAATAAGTCTGAAACGATCAAACTTCCTGAACCTAAATACGATAGTGATATATCGATTGAAGAAGCATTACTTAAAAGAAGGGCTGTCAGGAGTTTTAAAGACAGCCCTCTGACACTTTCAGAAGTTTCACAGCTTCTCTGGGCTGCACAGGGTATTACAAGTTCAAATGGGCATAGGACAGCGCCTTCTGCAGGCGCTCTCTATCCTCTTGAAATTTACATTGTTGCAGGAAATGTAGATGCCCTTCCTGATGGAGTTTATCATTACAGGCCTGCCAACCATGAATTAGTTAGCGTCATTAAGGGCGACAAAAGAATCGAATTGAGCGCTGCTGCACTCGGCCAGCCCTCTGTCAGGAATGCCGGGGCAGTTATAGTATTATCCGCTGTTTATGAACGAACAACCATAAAGTATGGTGATAGAGGCATACGATATGTGCATATGGAGATCGGTCACGCAGCCCAGAATGTTTTTCTGCAAGCTGTTCAAATGAATCTCGGAACAGTCGTTATCGGAGCTTTTAATGATGACGAGGTTAAAAAAACATTAAAGATGTCTGACAGGAAACAGCCGCTTTATATAATGCCTGTTGGGAGAATGAAATAAAGTTAATTCATGATACTCTACCGGTATCACGACAAGTTAAAGAATTGTGAGTTTACAGCAACAGACAAAGGGATAACGAATATGATTTATTTGGAATATTAAATTGTATAATATGTATCAGCATACTATGCTTCTCAATGTTTTATTAGCTGCAACGGAAAGTTAAGGTTTTTTATGCGGCTTAAAGCAAATACAAGTTTATCTTTCAGCAAATTCAAGTTTTTTGTATTCATCTTCTCGTTACTCACTTCATTACTTTGCCGGCCCGGGATTTCTAATGCACAGGAGTCTTTAATTCTCGGCATTCATCCCTACCTGCCTGCTACCGAACTTATTGATCGTTTTACTCTTCTCGCCAGGTATCTGAGCGAGAAAACAGGACAGCCCGTTAAACTCGAGATCGCAAAAGATTATAAGGACCATATAGACAAAATCGGAAAAGACAAATTAGATATCGCTTTTATGGGGCCGGCAAGCTATGTAAAGATGGTCTCACTATACGGCAAGAAGCCTATTCTGGCACGTCTTGAGATCAGCTGTAAACCCACTTTCAGGGGAATTATCATTGTTAAGAAAGAAAGCCCGCTGCATTCTCTGGAAGACTTGAAGGGAAAGAGTTTTGCGTTTGCAGACTCTGAATCAACAATGGGTCATCTGATTCCAAGGTTTGTACTGTTAGAAGCAGGGGTAAGGGTTGAAGATCTTGCGAGCCATGCATTTCTCACAAATCACAACAGTATTGCACTTGGAGTGCTTATGGGGAATTATGACGCAGGGGCTGTTAAAGAAGATGTCTTCTATGAATACAAGAAACGCGGGCTCAAAGAACTTGCGAGTACCCCTGAGATATCCGAGCATGTGTTTGTTACATGCAATTCGCTCCCGACTGAAAAGGTGCGGACATTACAAGAAGCCTTGTATCATCTGAAGGACGATAAAAAAGGCAGAAAAATTTTATCTGCTCTCAGAGACAATCTGACCGGAATGGTTCCCGCAGTTGATAAGGATTACGACAGCCTCCGCATTATCCTTCAGGGGCTTGAAAAAGAGGGTGTTAAATAACGATGAGTCCAACCCTTTTGAAACGTAAACGATCTCTTGTCGCCTTCATGGCAATATTGCTGTTTTTCCTGATAGTTGCTGACGTGTCAATTGTCTCCACTTACCGCAGACAGATGTTAAGCGGATTGAAAAAACATTGGCAGTCGGAATTGGATATGACAGGGATATTCATCACGGAATCTCTTCTTAAGCATGAATATGCAAACGTTGAGAATTTTCTTGTTATGTCAGCTAAAGAAAATGATAACATTATAGAAATTAATGCCGTAACTCCCAACAATTTTGTACTTGTTCAGTACAAGCGTGCAAAGCCGTCAGCGCATACCTTTCCTCAGGAAAAGCAGATCCGATATGGAGACAGAGATCTGCTTGACTTGAAAGTGGTAAGAGATTTTGAGCCGGAAGAAAAAAATCTCCGTAATCTGCTGTTGCAACTGATCGCTGGGTCGCTTCTTGTCACAATAATTATGGGATTTGTTTTATGGATTTCAATTCGGAGAATGGCCTTACGGCCGCTTGAAAGGGAAATCACCGAGCGCAGGCACGCCGAAGAACTGCTTCAGAGAGCTAAAAATGATCTGGAGATAAAAGTACGGGAACGCACAAGTGAATTGAGAGACATTAACGAAAACCTGCTTCTGGAGATCTCCGAGCGCACGCGGGTGGAAGAGGATCTGCGGGAGAGCGAAGAAAAATTCCGCAACCTCTTCAACAATGCTGAAGTAGGAATGTTCAGAACGCGGCTCGATGGTTCAGAGATCTTGAACATGAACGAAAGGTTCCTCACGATTTTCGGTCGCACGCGTGAGGAGATGCATGGTTCGGCTTCGGTGATCCATTGGGCAGATCCGCGTGAGCGAGAAGAAATGTTACGCCGGCTCGAAGCCGAAGATTACTTAACGGAATTCGAGTGTGGAATGCTGACCAAGCAGGGGGAGGTGCGAAGATGTCTCACGTCTTTAAGGCTCTACCGCGCGCAGGGGATCCTGGAGGGATCCATCATGGATATCACCGCGCGTAAGCGGGCAGAGGAAGCTATTACAAGAAGCGAGGCACGGCTCAAAGATGCCCAGCGTCAGGGGAAGATGGGGGATTGGGAGACGGATCTCGCAACAAATATACTGTCATGGTCAGATGAGGTATACGCTATCTTTGGTATGAATCCTGATCGCAGCATAACTATCAGGGTAGATGATTTTATCAAGAGGATTCATCCCGACGACAGGCAGCGCGTGAAGGATTTCATTAAAGAATCTGTAGACAACGCCCTTGATTCCTGGAACATAGAGTACAGAATCATTCTGGACAGCGGTGAGGAGAAACATATATTTGTAAATGCCCTCGTGGAAAAGAATGATCAGGGAATGCCTGTCCGCCGCAGGGGGATTGTTCAGGACATCACCGAGCGCAAGCAGGCGGAAGTAAAATACAAAACCATCCTGGATACCGCAATGGATTCTTTTTACATTATTGATGCGCAGCAAGGCAACATCCTGGAGGTTAATGATGCCTATTGCTCTCTGATAGGATATAGCCGTACCGAGCTGCTTAAGATGAGCTTGAGAGATATTGAAGCGTCGGAAAACCCCGCAAAAATAGCTGAACATATGCAGTTCATAATAAAGAACGGCTCAGACCGTTTTGAAACCCGTCACAGATCCAAGGATGGAAGAATCCTTGACCTTGAAACCAGTGTTAATTACATGCGGGAAGCTAATAAATTTTTTGTATTCATGCACGACATCACCGAGCGCAAGCTGGCCGAGAAGGAGAAGGAGAAACTGCAGGCGCAGTTGCTGCAGGCGCAGAAGATGGAAGCCATCGGACACCTTGCCGGAGGCGTAGCGCATGATTTCAACAATATACTCTCTGCAATAATGGGATATGCTCATCTAATGCTGATGAATATGAAAGATGACGATCCACTGCGAAGGAATCTTCAACAGATACTTATTTCTTCCGAAAAAGCTGCAAATCTGACAAAAAGCCTGCTCGCCTTCAGCAGGAAACAGGCAGTACAAATGCAGTACGTAAACATCAACGAGATTGTATTGGGCATGACAAAGATATTAGACAGGATTATTGGAGAAGATATTCATTTGCGGGTTAATACGGCTGGTCATGATTTGATGATAAATGCAGATGTAAACCAGATCGAGCAGGTGCTTATGAACCTTGCATCAAACGCACGGGATGCAATGCCGGACGGAGGGACGTTAACCGTAACCACCGGAGAATTCGAAATTGATGAACAGTATATAAAGATGCATCAGGTGGGAGAGGTCGGTAAATATGCATTCCTTTCGGTCGCGGATACCGGAATGGGAATGGATGACAATACAAAGAAGAATATCTTTGATCCATTCTTCTCGACAAAAGAAGTCGGAAAGGGGACCGGCCTTGGCCTGTCAATGATCTACGGGACTATCAAACAGCATAACGGCTTCATCAATGTTTACAGCAAGCCGGGAGAAGGCTCTGCTTTTAAAATATATCTGCCTTTAGCAAAATCAGGCAAGAAAGTAACGAAAAAGAAGGAAGCAGCAGCCATCTCTTCAGGCACAGAAACAGTCCTTTTGGTAGAGGATGATGAAGCTGTCAGAAACTCAACAAAGACCTTACTACAGGAGTTTGGGTATTCTGTGATAGAAGCTGTTGATGTGCAACAGGCTTTAAAGCTTTTCATGGAAAACAAGGATATCATACGGCTTGTTATTACTGACATAATTATGCCGGGTCAGAGCGGAAAAGACTTGCACAACGAATTGATGAAGATAACAGCCGGCGTAAAAGTTATTTTCATAAGCGGTTATCCAGCATACATACTTGCCAAAAAGGGAATTATAGATAGCGAGGTTAACTTAATATTAAAACCGGCCAAACCCGAAGTGCTCCTAAGTAAAGTGCGTGAGGTTTTGGATGAATAAATTCCGGGATCTGTTTTACCGCCGCCTCTTCTGACTTTGCTCCGGTCTTTTTTTCGATTCATGGACATAAACCTTATATTATTCACTCTCTCACCTCTTCCGTATCAGGTAAACGCCGTCGCGCACAGGGAGGAAGACTTTCTCGGCCCTGCTGTCATTTTTCACTATATCATTAAATAAAGCTATCGCGCGGCTCTCATCGTCGTCTGGTCGGAGGACCTTGCCGCTCCATAGGACATTATCTGCCGCAATGAGCCCGCCTTTTCTGAGGACCCTCATCCCCTCAGAATAATAAAGAGGGTATAAGGTTTTGTCTGCATCTATGAAGATGAAGTCAATGCTCCTGTCAGGGATGCTTTTCAATGTCTTGAGCGCAGGCCCTGCCTTGAGCTGTATCTTCTTTCCGTGCGGGCTTCTTTTGAAATACCTGCGGGCGAACGCGGCGCGCTCTTTATCTATCTCGCAGGTGATGAGTTCGCCATCTTCAGGCAGTCCCTCAGCCATCATAAGCGCCGAAAAGCCCGTAAATGTGCCAATCTCAAAAACCCTTTTTGCCCCTGATATTTTTACCAGCATCTGGAGCAGCCGCCCTTCGACCACGCCTGTAAGCATCTGCGCGTTATCCATTGTGCTTATGGTCTCGCGTTGCAGCTCCTCAAGGAGCGGGGAAAGTGGGCTGGTGTAATCGGCAGCGTATCGTTCTATCTTCTGCGGGACAAAAAGGTTCATCTTTTCCTCAAAACAGCAGTGAACTATCAAGATAAGTCATGTCCAAATTTTATCACAACTAATATTAATGTTCTTTTAAACAGTCTTCTTATGGACAATTACAAATGTAAAGTGTCTTTATCGCGGAGGATCTATAACTTCTGACGGATTTTGAAGCAACGCGGGGCTTTCTTTTACTTGTAAACATCTCCTCGCGGTCCGATTTTTGTAATCAAGATGGTATTTTCAATAACTGCGGCAAGTATTCTGTATTTCCCGACTCTGATTCTGTAAATATTTTCTTCTCCGGCGATGGGTTTTATGTCTACTGGCACTCCTTGAATGAGTTTTGAGAGGACTAAATCAATTAAGGTTTTATAATCTTTCGGCAGCTTTTTGTAATCTTTTGCGGCGCTCCTCGAAAACTCTATCTCAAATTTTGCCATTTAATGGTTTCGCCTTTTTTATGCTCGGCTTTGCCTTTGCTGATAAGTTCTCTTTCTTCTTTAGTAAGAGAGGAAATATCGCTTTCCACAACAGTTCTCCAGAAGACATCTATCAACATATCTTCAGGCAGGGTCTTCAGCATGTTGACGAGAGCATCTTCAGGCATGGTTAATGTCCTACTACCCATTAAATCACCTCCATACGCTTAATATTTGAATTAATCCCAGTGAATACAATTGTATTCAAATTTGAATACAAAAACAAGGTTTATGAAGAGCGGGGAACGCGGGCTGGTGTATTCAGCAGCGTATTGTTCGATCTTCTGCGGGATGAAAAGTTTCATTGTTTCTTCATGATATTCATGACAAAACCTGACCTACCAATTTAGTTATACTGCTTAATGCCCATTTGATTATCATTTGTCATTTCATCATTAACCGGTCTATGTTTTAATTCAACAAGAGGGAAAGAGGGATGAGGCCAAGAAAAAGATATTCGTTAATTCACTTGCTCCGATGAGCCAATAAGAAAATCGATGCCTTAATATTCTGCTATTCGGGAAGAAAATGAGAACTGGAAATAGCGAGAACGCCATAAAGGCTAACATAAGCCAAATGTCCTTATGTACATAAATGCTTTCTATATGTCCATCTTTAACTAGCAGTTGATAAGTAGCATTATATCTGATCGTATCGCCAATTTGTGCTTTGTTGAAAAAACTTTCTGAATAGTGCGATATTGTTTTGCCACCATTATCATCTACCCCCTCAATAACGTATGAGTTTTCCGAAATGTGTTTATTTTGAACCTTCAGAACTTCATTAGTGAGCAAAAGAGGTGAAATTGTAATAAAACCTATGAGACAAAAAAAGAGCAATGAAAAAAAAGCGCCTATTTTCAGCAGTTGGATAATGAATTTCATTTTATTTTCTTATTACCTCCTAGCAGTTATTTTTCGCTTTTTTCCCAATTAAGAGGATTTTATCTTATGCCGCATGGCGTGTCAAACAATTTTTGATACATAACCCTTGCTTGTCCACCTGATTCTGGCAACATCATGCAGTTGCTGGTATAATTTATGGACGGTGTCAGAGAGTTTAAACAATAAACCATGATAAAGAATTAAGGAGAGATAATGAGTATTCTTCCTGAGGGTGAACAACTGAGAAGGGCCATTAAATGGATATCGGATGAGCGTACAGAAAATCCCGGAGCCAGTCTGTCAAAGTTAATTGGGGATGCCTGCCTGAAATTTGATCTGCCCCCGAAAGACGCGGAGACTCTAATGCGTTTTCTTACTGAAAAATGTTAGGGTGAATCATAATTTTTTAATAAATCTGAGCAATCTGCGAAATCTGCGGAAAAATACTTAATTAAACAGGGGGAAATAATGGCTTTAAGCAAACTTGATGAACTGGCTAAGATAGGACAGAGTATATGGCTGGACAATATCAGCAGGTCAATGATCGAGAGCGGAAAACTCAAAGAAGAGATCAACCTCGGCCTCAGAGGGATGACCTCAAATCCATCAATATTCGACAACTCGATAAGCTCAAGCGCTGATTATGACGAGGCAATAAAAAAATTAGCCGGACAGGGAAAGTCCACATTTGAGATATATGATGATCTGACTATAAGGGATGTGCAGGATGCCGCAGATATGTTCAGGCCTGTATATGACAAGACGGGCGGACTGGACGGTTATGTGAGTCTGGAGATAAACCCTGAACTGGCGATGAAGACACAGGAGACAATTGAAGAGGGCCAAAGGCTCTATAAGAAGGTAAACAGGCCGAATGTAATGTTTAAAGTGCCGTCAACAGACGCGGGCTTTGAGGCTATATCCGAGCTTTTGGGAGGCGGCATCAATATTAACGTCACCTTGATCTTTTCTCTGGAGCAGTATGTCAGGACGGCACACGCTTATATAGAAGGTATGAAGAGGCTTCTGGCAAGAGGCGGCGATATGAGCAAAGTGCATTCTGTTGCAAGCGTCTTTGTAAGCCGCATAGATACTGCAATTGATAAGATGATAGATGCGAGATCGGGAGAAGAGAAACTTAAATCATTCAGGGGAAAGGCTGCGGTTGCAAATTCAAAATTGATTTTCAGCAAATATCATGAGATATTCTCAGGTAATGAGTTCCTCGCATTAAAGGATAAAGGCGCTAATCTGCAGAGAGTGCTCTGGGGTTCAACCGGCACAAAAGACCCGTCATATAGCGACATCAAATACGTGACCGAATTGATAGGCAACCCGACTGTAAACACTTTGCCTGATAAAACACTCGCTGCTTTTATGGACCACGGGGTTATTAAAGAGACGATTACAAAGGATGCGGGCGATGCGGGGAATATAATTGAGAATCTTAAAGGGTTCGGAATAGATGTTAACGAGATTTGCCTGAAGCTTCTTGATGACGGTGTTGCCGCGTTTCAGAAGTCGTTTGAATCATTACTGAATGCCATAGAGACAAAGAAGAAATAAATTTAATGGTTCTTTCTCCAGTAAAGTCCCTCTCCCTTGAGGGGAGAGGGTAGGGAGAGGGTGATTAAACCAATGGCAAAAGGGTTAACGTATCTTGCAAAAGGACTCAGAAAAAGATCAACGGATGTGGAGCAGCTATTATGGAGCCGTTTACGGGCGGGCCGCTTTGAAGGTATGAAGTTTAGACGTCAGCACCCTATTGGACAATATATCGCCGATTTTGTTTGCCTTGAAAGAAAGCTAATTATTGAATTGGATGGCGGTCAGCATGCTTTGCCGGACGAAATTCTGAAAGACAGGCAAAGAGATGCCTGGCTTGAAAAAGAGGGCTACACTGTTGTGCGTTTTTGGGATACTGAGGTTTTGACTAATACAAGCGGAGTTCTTGAAGCAATAAGGGAGAGGCTTTATAGGACACCCGCCCCTCAATCCCTCCCCTCAAGGGAGGGGAAGTAATTACTCCACTTGAAATGAGATACTTAATTTGCAGGAGTCAATAAATTTCTATTAATGGTTCATTATGACAGACAAGAACCGGCTTGACATTCTCTGCATCAACACCATCCGCACCCTCTCTATGGATGCTGTTCAGCAGGCGAACTCAGGCCATCCGGGCACGCCAATGGCGATGGCTCCTGTGGCATATACTCTATGGCAGCATTTTCTCCGCTTTGACCCTGAAAATCCGCTATGGCTAAACCGCGACCGTTTTGTACTCTCCATGGGGCACGCCTCAATGCTTCTTTATTCCATACTCCATCTCTACAATGTGAAGAGAGCGGATGATGACGGCAAGATACTTGATAAGCTCTCGGTCGAGCTTGATGATATTAAAAACTTCCGCCAGCTTCACAGCAAAACCCCCGGACATCCTGAACATGGATTGGCAACAGGGGTTGAGACAACCACAGGCCCATTAGGACAAGGCGCGGCAAACAGCGTGGGTATGGCGATTGCCGGAAGATGGATGGCAGCGCGCTTCAACCGCCCCGGCTTTGAGCTCTTTGATCATGATGTTTATGCGCTTTGCAGCGACGGTGATATGATGGAAGGGGTTTCAGGAGAGGCCGCATCCATCGCCGGACATCTTAAACTCTCAAATCTCTGCTGGATATATGATGATAATAAGATCACGATAGAAGGCGGCACTGCTCTGGCATTCAGCGAAGATGTTGCAACACGCTTTAAAGGCTACCATTGGAACGTGATAGATGTTAATGATGCCAATGATCTGACAGGCATTGCGGATGCATTAACATTATTTAAAAAAACTAACGACAGGCCTACAATAATAATTGTCAAAAGTCATATCGCATTCGGCGCGCCGAATAAACAGGACACCGCGTCAGCGCACGGCGAGCCGCTTGGAGAAGATGAGGTAAGATCGGCCAAGCGGAATTTCGGCTGGCCTGAGGACGCAAAGTTTCTCGTTCCCGATGAAGTGCGAGAGCATCTTCGTTCAGGCTTGGGCAAACGAGGCGCAGAGCTTTACAAAGCATGGTCGGAAAAGTTTGATGAGTACAGCAGAAAATATCCTGATCTCACCGATCAATTATATATGATGCAGCGCAGGCAGTTACCCGAAGGGTGGGATAAAGACCTGCCGGTCTTTCCGGCTGACGCAAAAGGCACAGCCACCCGCGTATCTTCAGGTAAGGTGCTTAACGCTATAGCCAAAAATGTCCCATGGCTTATAGGCGGTTCGGCTGACCTTGCCCCCTCAACAAAAACCCTGCTTACTTTTGAAGGCACCGGGGATCTCAATGCGGAAAATCCGGGAGGACGTAATATGCACTTCGGAGTTCGTGAGCATTCTATGGCAGGCATACTTAACGGCATGGCTTTATCCAATATCCGCCCTTATGGTGCGACATTCCTCATCTTCAGCGATTACGCGCGGCCTGCGATACGGCTGGGCGCGCTGATGGAGCTTCCGGTTATCTATATCTTTACTCATGACTCAATCAGCCTCGGCGAAGACGGCCCCACACATCAGCCGATAGAACATCTTGCCTCATTACGGGCAATGCCCGGCCTCATTACATTGCGACCTGCAGATGCCAATGAAGTTGTTGAAGCGTGGAGAGTGATCATGCAGTTCCGTGACAGGCCCGCAGCCCTTATGCTGTCAAGACAATCCATACCCACGCTCGACCGCGCAAAATATGCGCCTGCTTCGGGGCTCGCTAAGGGGGCGTATGTGCTGGCTGACGCAGAGAATAATAAGCCAGATATTATACTTATCGCAACAGGAAGCGAAGTCTCGCTATGTATCGAGGCCTTTGAAGAGCTCAAGAGAGAAGGAATAAATGCTCGTATTGTAAGCATGCCTTCATGGGAGCTATTTGAAGAGCAAGATCAGGTCTACCGCGACAGCGTCCTTCCACCTTCTGTCATTGCCCGTGTTGCGGTTGAAGAGGCATCAACATTTGGATGGGAACGGTATGTCGGCAACAGGCAGATCATCGGCATGCACAGGTTCGGAGCCTCAGCGCCCTTTAAAGATCTTCAAAAGAATTTCGGCTTTACTGTTGAGAGGATAGTCGCTGCTGCCAAGGAAGAGTTAGAAAAGAAGAGATAATCCGCTTAATTCTTAATGTTAAATGAACTTTTAAGGCATTACCCTTGTCATCTTTTTTTCTTGCTGATTTTACAAAATAGATTTATTTACCATTCTCGTTCTCTTGACAATATGTAGCTTATAAGCTATTATAAGCTCGATGAAACCATGCCATTTCACGCTTGAATATTTCATTACTGAAACCGGCAAGATTCCGTTTAAGGACTGGCTTGAGAGACTTAAAGATATTCATACCCGCGCAAAGATTCGCATTGCTCTTGACCGAATAAGTCTCGGAAACTTTGGGCATGCCAGGTCTGTTGGTGAAGGCATGCACGAATTGAAAATAGATTTTGGTCCCGGATACCGCGTGTATTATGCATTTGCCGGTGACGCAATTGTTTTGCTCCTGCTTGGAGGAGATAAGGCGTCACAAAGTAAAGATATTGCTCATGCAAAGGAATACTGGAAAACATTTAAACGTAAACGGAGGTGATATAAATGGCCGCAAAACCAAAAAAAAGTTATCAGGAAGACCTTATTGAAAGTCTGAAAAAACCTAAAGAGGCTGCTGCATATCTAAATGCTGCAATTGAAGAAGGAGACCGTGAATTGTTCCTGCTCGCTCTCAGAAACATTGCTAAAGCTCAAGGCGGAATATCGGCAATAGCGGAAAAGGCGCATCTAAACAGGGAGAATCTTTATCGCATGCTTTCAAAGCGCGGCAACCCTGAAATAAAAAGCCTGATGACGCTGCTTAGCGCCATGGGTCTGGCGCTTACTGTAAAGGCACAGAAACAGGCTTATGCATAAATTCCTACGGTGGTCTCCATTGTTAAGCTCCTCTTGCTGCCTTAGTAAGTGTTTTATTTATTTCACGACGCTTACGATTGCTCTGCTTTTTAGCGTCTGCCTTCCGTCCCCAGTAAGCGCCGCAACCCTTCTTTGCCCCTGAATGTTCCGTCTTCTTTGCCTCATAACCCATTCTGTTTTTATTTTACTATTAATAAAATTAAACCAGCTATCAGGCATTGGTAGTGTCAAGACTCTTGTGTAAATTCTTGCAAGGGGTAGATGCCGCAAGGGCAGATATAGAAAAGAAGAGATAATCCGCAGATTAGAAAAACTTTTCTATTTTATTATGATGCAGGCAATAGTAACTTTTGGTTTCATCACTTACAAACCTGATTCATGAGCAGCATTTGCACCGAGCCAGGTTCAGCATATATTTTATCAAGATGCGACTTCATTTTGCCCGTACTACCATCAGTATAAACCTCTTCATATTCCAACCACAAAAAGCTTCTCTCTGTGCAATCATATCTAAATAGGGACATACTTTCCGTTTGCAATTTATTGGCTGTTGTTGTTAGTTGTGGTGTCTTATATTTACTCTTAAACCAAGCGTAAAAAATATTCTCGTTTAGAAAATTCATATTATTAACATCATATAAATGTGTAGCATCATCATTTTCATAAACTACAACCCAATAAGGCTCGCCCGAAGTGCTTCTATTAGCAGGGTTTTGCGCTGTAACTTCCTTATTTTGCGCAATGACTTCCTTTTTTAATGCCTCCTCAAGATTGGTCAATTTGTTTTCATAAAAGTCCCACACTACTGCGGGGGATAATGCAAAGTTAAGGCCCTCAACTCCCTCGGCAGATATCTTAAAAGTAAGAAGGCCAACTACCTCGCCCTTCTTGTTTATTAAAGGACCACCACTGTTTCCTGCATTTACAGCCGCATCTGTCTGGATAAATTTGACTCCCTTGAGCGTGCGGTCACAATTGCTTATTATCCCCTTGCTGACAGACTCTGGTAAACCTAACGGCGCGCCTATAGCATATACCTCATCCCCTGTATTGCAGTTAAAATTTACGGGAAAGTAATCGAACTTTGAACCGTCAACTTTAAGATATGCAACATCAAGAACAGACAGTCCTTTTTTTATTGGAGATGCCACAGTAGTTCTACCATCCGGAAAATGAATTTCTACTGTTTCATAGTTTTCGACTACGTGATTATTTGTGATAATCAAGCCGTCAGCAGAGGCAACAAACCCAGACCCTGAACCAGTTGGCGTTTTTATAGTAACAACTGATTTTTTCGCCTTTTCTATTATCTTCTGAGGGCTTTCCTCACAAGAAAAAGCAAAGAGGCATAAAAGAAAACAAACAACCTTATAGCATTTTTGAGTTGTATTTTTTTGTTCGCTCACGCTATCCGCTCCTGCAATAAAAATAACACCCGTTAAAGGAAAGTTCAAGTAAAATCAACCTAAAAGATTTAATACTGAAAATCGGCTTTTGTATGTAAGTAAACTGTGTGGCTTGTCGAAAGGTGTTTATCATTTGGGCAACAGTTCATAAAATCTGATGCAGTTATTTTAGTAGTTCAGCAGTTTTTTTCTTAAACATTTCAGTTTGTATTCTCAATCTTATTGTATCTATAGTAAGACTAATAATGGCAAGTATATATTTAAGACTTAACCAAATAGTTTTTTTGGGGTCGGATAAAATCTTCTCACGATGATCTACTTTTGGTTTTCCCTTATCATCTTCTGTTAAGTAACAATAACCATATGAATTGATAAATTCTTTCTTTTGGTTTGAATCAAGCGTAGTTATATAGTTAGTAAAATTAAAATCAACATTAGATACATTGTGTATTAAGAAATTGCGCAACTCAGAAAAAGCAGAAATAAATCGTCGTTCATCACTATTAAGCATATCAAGTGCTTTAATGAATGCAATTTTACCATACTTTTTGTTTCCCAGTTCTAATCTCGAGAATATATCAATAAGGCATTCATGATCAAAATGGTTTGTAAGCAAACTTGAAATTACTGACTCTAACAACGCATGAGATTTAATAACAAAAGACCAGTCATCTTCTTTTAAGAGAGTGTCAAAAAATCCTTTTCGAATATTTAATTTTGCTTCTAAATTAATTATGGCTTCTTGAACTTCTTTATGAGCATCCATAGTTTAAATGCCTAACGTAGTAACTATCAACTTTCCTTTATCTCTTCAAAAACATTAACACATTTTATTGCTTATTTCAGTAAAATTATGATATTCCAAATAACCCCATGTACCCCCCTTTGCAAAGTCAGAAGTAGGCACTTCTAAGCAGGGGAATAAAAAAGACTTTCTAATATTGATACAATTAAAGATATGAGGAGAAAGGGTTTGTTAAGTATAATAATTAAAAAGCAGCGACATAACCTCAAGGAGAGATCAGCATGAAGGCTTCTGACATCTTAGTGAAGCAATTGGAAGAGGAAGGGGTGGAATATATCTTCGGGCTGCCCGGGGAAGAGAACCTCGATCTCCTTGAATCTCTAAGAACTTCAAAGAGTATAAAGCTGATTATCACAAGGCACGAGCAGGCTGCCGCGTTTATGGCCGCGACATACGGAAGGCTGACAGGAAAGGCCGGTGTATGCTTCTCAACCCTCGGCCCTGGCGCAACCAATCTTGTGACCGGCATAGCCCATGCCCAGCTTATCGGCGCGCCTGTGGTCTCTATCTCCGGACAGAAGGCTGTCAGGGACAACTGGCAGGCGCTTTTTCAACTTATAGATGTGATAAGCCTGATGAAACCGATAACCAAACGGGCGGTCTCTATAGCCGACCCGAATTCTGTTCCTACTATTGTCAGGGAGGCGTTCAAGATTGCCGAGAGCGAGCGTCCCGGGGCAGTGCATATTGAGCTTCCTGAAGATATTGCAGGCTCACAAACAGATGCTGAGATCCAGAGAAAAGGGGAGATGGGTAAGTCATTTCCAGACCCTGAAACAATTGATGCGGCTATGAAGCTGATAAAGGAGGCTGAATATCCTTTGATCATTGTCTCTGCAGGGGCTTGCAGAGGGTCTGCGACAAAGGCTCTCTCTGACTTTGTTAATAAGTCCGGCATATATGTTGTTCATACACAGATGGGCAAGGGCGCTCTTCCTGATGATTCGGAGCAGAGCCTCTTTGCGACCGGCATCCACAAACACGATTATGTGAATTGCGGAATGGACAGGGCAGACCTGATAATCACCATAGGCTACAGCATTGTGGAATATCCTCCTTTTATATGGAACGAGCATCTCGATAATAAGATCCTGAATATTGATTTTATACCGGCTGAAACAGACAGATACTTTGATCCTGATATAGAGTTGATCGGGGACATATCTCACTCCCTGAAAATAATGACTGAGAAGATTGACGCTAAATCCGAATACCCTGCTTTTAAAAAGACGCGGGAGCTGATAGATAAGAAGATCAATGAAGGTTACGAGAAACGATATCCGCTTTTGCCGCAGGAGGTGGTCCACATAGTCAGAGATACGCTCTCAAGAGATGACATCCTAACTCTGGACAACGGAATTTATAAGCTATGGTTCGCAAGGCTGTACAAGACTTACATGCCGAATACCCTTCTGCTTGATAATGCCCTGGCAACTATGGGCGCCGGTCTTCCTGCCGGGATAGCTGCAAAGATGCTGAACCCGGAAAAGAAGGTTTTAGCTGTATGCGGCGACGGCGGTTTCATGATGAACTCGCAGGAATTGGAGACGGCGATAAGGTATAAAATACCGATAGTCGTACTGTTATTAAATGACAACGCATTCGGTTTCATAAAGTGGAAACAGAAGGCTATGGGATTTCCTGATTTTGGTCTTGATTATGGAAACCCTGACTTTGCAGCATATGCGAAGAGCTACGGAGCAGAAGGCATCAAAGTGAACAGAGGAGATGATTTAGGCGGCATACTAAAAAAAGCTTTTGCATTGAAGAAGGTGGTTGTTATAGAGTGCCCTATTGATTATTCGGTTAACTATGATGTCTTTTCAACTGAGTTAGGCAGCATGGTTTGCGAGATCTAAAGACGCGAGATATTCAGTATAACGCCTGAAATCAGCGTTGTTGTGCTTGTCGAAGTATCAGCTGGCTTTATTTGTTATCTGCTTTCTAAATTAGTTAATGAATATTTCCAAACTTTTCAATTACAACCATACCGGTTGCCTGCATATGGGCATACACAATGGTTGATCCCACAAATTTGAACCCCCTTTTCTTTAAATCTTTACTGATGAGGTCTGATAGTTCTGTCCTTGCGGGAAGCTCTTTGAGAGACCGAAACCCGTTGTTGAGCGGCTTGCCTTCGGTAAAGCCCCAGATGTATTTATCGAATGTCCCGAACTCTTTTCTTACTTCTATAAATGCCTTTGCATTTGCAACAGCGCCTTCGATCTTTAACCTGTTGCGGATGATCCCGCTGTCTTTCAGGAGGGAATTTGTTTTTCGCTTATCATATCGTGCGACTTTATTGAAATCAAAACCATCAAACGCCTTCCGGAAATTTACCCTTTTTCTCAGGACACTGAGCCAACTCAGTCCTGCCTGAAAACCTTCAAGGACGAGAAACTCAAACAGCTTCCTGTCATTGTGCAGAGGAACTCCCCATTCATTGTCATGATATTTCATGAGAAGCGGGTCTCCGGTCAGCCATGAACAGGTTTGTTTTTCGTTTTTCATATTGAATAAATGATAAGAAATTGCTTATTTGCTCCCCTATTTCTTAACGGTTATCGGCGCATCAGATACCCCGGCATAGAATATTATAAGTTCTGCCGTCTTATCGCCTTCATTCTTTCCATAATGCCATTTATCCACAACCTCTACAATTGATTCTCCGGCTTTTAAATGTAAGATCTTCTTCTCTTCAGTGGCCACAGTCAGTTCTCCACTCAATAATACGCCTGCATTTATTACCGGATGCGTATGCAGGGGTAATTGTACCCTGGGCGGAATTTTAATTCTAAGAATTGTCACCTCTGGAGGACCTTTTGGGTAGTCGGGCATATGGCTCCCATCCCAGCTTAAAGTTGATTTTGCCAACACATCAGTCTGGACAACATCTTCGACCAGAACATTTTCGGCCAAGACATTGCTTGACAGCAATAAAGCAAGACATATTCCGTAGATCAGCTTTTTCATTCTATATTCCTCTCTTTTATACACAACGATCCGCGTAACAGTCGCCGCTGCGTAGCCCAACGGCCTTGTTGGGTTTCTCTCCGTTCAATCCAACCTGCCAAACTACTATTTTCCACTCGCCAGCTTGTCAAAGTCCTCAACCGTAATAGCAGGCACAGTGGAGAAGGAGATCCCAAGCGCCTTATTCAAGGCGATAGAAGCTTTTATCGCTTCGTTCAGGCTGGGAAACTCAGTAATTGCCAACAAGTCGGTGTCCCCCATAGTGGCATAGACAGCCACGATCTTTCCCCCGCACTTCTTTACTATGTCGGTCGCTTTTGTGGTGCGCTTACCGCTTATCTGCTTTATCGCCTCAGACGAGTACTTCCCTTTCATGATGAATGTCTCCATTGCACTTTCCCCCTTTCATTGTTTTTGTTGACGCCCGGACATAAGTTTCACGGCGCAACTTGTTTATATGACCCAGTATATCACGAAATTGGAATCTGTCAAAGAGAGGCTCTGACCTTAGTTTCTCTTGACATAATGAATCAGTATGATATGCTTTGAAGTATAGGAAAGGAGAACAATATAATGAGTTCATTTAAGAATTTTGCCATGAAAACAGCAGGGATTATTTTATGCTTATTAGTGTTTTCGCTGCCTGCCGAAGCAATAGAGACGGCCCCTGTTCAAGACCAGGGCGGGATAAATACGGCTGAATTGCGCCTTCTCCTCAATTCCTTTGGAGCGCTCGGAGAGGGGCATATCGAAAGCGTTCTGCGCGGCCTTAGAATCATATCGGTCACGGAAGAGGCGCGGAGCGGGGAATGGGAAAAGATGAAAGGCGTGCTGGCCGAATTCGACAGGAGCGGCATAAAAGCGGCCGTTGTATGGTTTGCGCTGCCGGACGGCTCGTATTATTCGCTGGAGAAGGGACTGACCGGCCTAAACCTCCGGTACCGTGAATATTTCCCTCGACTTATGGCGGGCGAGGAGATAATCGGCGATCTCGTCCTGAGCACTTCCACGGGAAAGCGCACAGCTATCGTCGCTGTCCCGATAAAGAAGGATGGAAAAATAATCGGGGCCCTCGGGACATCTCTTGAGGTAGAGGAGATCAGCAGAATGCTCGATGAAAAAATGGGGCTGCCGGATAATATCTTCTTTTATGCCCTCGATCAAAAGGGCCAGTCTTCCCTTCACAGGAAATCGGCGCTGCTCTTCGCCTATCCTTCTGACATGGGCAGCAAAAGCCTGGCAAAGTCAGTCGGAGAGATGCTCTCCATGCCTGAGGGCGTGGTGACATACGATTTCTATGGTGCTAGGACGGTTGTATACAAAAAATTCCCCCTGACTGGCTGGGTCTTTGCCATCGGTATTGTTACCGGAAAGCCGGGCGAACCTGTGGCGGAACTTCCTCCGATCTTGTCCGAACTCGAAAAGGAGATCACGTCAGAGCTCAATAAAATGGACCAGGACCTTGCACGACTCGCGGGGAGGCTTTCAGAAAAAGATTTCAAGACAGCCGGAACGAGAAAAATGCTCGGCGACCTCTGCCGGTCTTACGCCTATGCGGTGGACTGCGCGGTTGTGGACCGTAACGGGATGATGATGCTGGTTGAGCCTGAAGAGTATGCGAAATTTGAGGGCAGTGATATAAGCTCGCAGGAACAGATAGTCCGGCTACGTGAGTCGAAGAAGCCGGTCATGAGCAATGTTATCAGGACAGTTGAAGGCATTGTCGCGGTTGATCTGGAACATCCCTTATTTTCTTCCAATGGAGAACTTGCAGGCTCGGTAAGCGTGCTTATCAAGCCCGAAACCATGCTTGCGTCCATCATATCTCCTGTTGTTCAGGGAACGCCTGTCGATGTCTGGCTGATGCAGAAAGACGGAAGGATCCTCTATGACCCGGATGAGGAGGAGGTAGGCCTGATGCTTTTTGACGATCCGCTGTATAAACCATATCCCCAGCTTCTTGCTCTCGGGACATTGATCGCAAGGGAAAGAAGCGGCACAGGCAGCTACGAGTTTTTAGGAAAGGGGCTGGAGAAGCCGGTCATGAAGGATGCTTACTGGACAACTGTCGGTCTACACGGCACTGAATGGCGCCTTGTGGCGATCCACGTCAGGGCAGGGCATGCCCTTTCCTCTGGAAAAGAGCTTGAGAAGCCAGTAACGGTCTCGCATGATGATTCGCTCAGGACCCTGGCGGAAAATACAGAAATGAAGAAGGCCCTGTCTGAAAAGGACGGCTCAATGATCCTGGACATATTCAAGGACTTTTATTCGGAACATGAGGGGCTTTATTCCATCCAGTGGCTCGACAGCAGGGGCATTAACCGTTTGGGATATCCCGAAGAAAACAGCCTGATCAATCTTGACATGAAAAGCTTAAAGACGGCTTCGTCAAAGCCTATGCTCCGTGCGCTTGCGAATAAAAAAGAGAGTTCCTTTGACAGCCCTCTGGTGGAGGGGAAGACAGGTATGTTCTTTATGGTCCCGGTATTTGAAGGGAGAAATTATCTTGGGATGATATACACGATCCGGCTAAAGTGACAATCTTCCCTTATCTATAAGAAAATAGAGATGGCCAAGTCTTTCATTTTGCTCTTAAAATTGGTCCGTGCCCTGAGCTAATCTTAATTTATTGCTCTGAGTGTTTTCAGGAATGCCCCAAATTCCTTGTCGACCTTGACGATATGATCAAGTATCCAGTCCACAACCACCTGGTTTGTCTCAACAGAAAGGTCGTAGGAACCGGGCTTTCTCCCGCCTTCGAGTTTATGAAGCTCTTTTTTTAGTTCATTGAAACTCTCAATGAATTTGGTGTGCTGAGCCTTATGATGGGGGTAATGGGGGTATTTATGCTTCTGCATAAATTTTTCTTCTTCCCCGAAATGGAATATTATATATTCATCAAGGAACGTTACAACATCGCCGATCTTGTATTTGCATGTATGCCGTTTTATTGCGGCAACAAGATCATTTATCCTGCTGAAGAGTTCCTTGTGCTGATCGTCTATTATTTTGACGCCGGTTGACAGGTCTTCAGTCCATTCCATGTTTAAATACTTCCCGGGACACCAACATAATTACAACTTTTGCCATGGCAGCCCCCCTTAACCATCCCTTTCACGGATATTATACAATATCAAAAATGCCCTGAAGTAATTGGGGTCAGGCTGGCTTAAAGAGGTCAAGCCGGGACAGACAAGCCAAGGGCAGATGCTGCTTATCCCGGGTTTATATCCCATTTAATATGCGATTCATGATCAGACTTCTGAAGCTTACTGCGCACTTATGCGTACTGTATGGCAACTTCATAAGCAATATTCGAGTGATCGGGACGAGGCCCACTGTCAACACAACCGAGGTCTCCTTTTGACGTCTCGCGGTGGTTTCTGATCATGGTATTTATAATCTGATCCATATCAAACCCTCCGCCAACACAGTCGCTGCTCAAACAGTCCACCTTAAAAAAAGCATGACTGCCGGGAACAAAATTCATGATCCTATGTATCGGTTTAGCTAACCCCGTCTGCTTGTACATCATGCTTATGACAATGCTTGCAACTCCCGGAAAATGAGCGGACACAAATCCAGCGTCAAGCATATTCTGATTTCTTTCTACCCTTGCCTTATTATTTCTGCTGACCATGTTTCCTCCTGAATGAAAAGGCCCCCTCTATAGGGAAGGGGCCTCCCCTCATTATTTACAGTTTTACAACATTGATAGCCTTCGGGCCTTTCTCGCCTTTTTCGGTATCAAAACTTACGCTGTCACCTTCGGCAAGACTTTTAAAGCCGTTACCCTGGATGGACGTATGATGCACAAAAGCGTCGATTCCGTCTTCACATGAAATAAAGCCGAAACCTTTGCTGTCGTTGAACCATTTTACTGTTCCTTCTGCCATTTTCCTTTACCTCCTTGTCTACGAATTAAAATTCCAAAAGTCTCAACAATTAAAAAAGGCCACAAAGTTAAAAATCTTCGTGGCCTCATAAACTACAAAAACTTCCAAAACTCTTAGTTAAGTATAACACATAATCAGGCAGTTTGTCGAAGAATCAGATAGGACTATGCTTAATTTTTGACATTTCACCTATGACTGGATAGGAAAGAAGTCTCCTTTTCCACATCACTTGATTCAGTTATAATCTGAAGCATGAACTTATACTTCTTGTTTTTAAGAGGCATTACGTATTATCATTAACAAGTTTTCCGGGGAAATATGAAGATCAAAGAATGCATCTGTTTATTCTGTATCGTAATAATGCTGGCTTCTACTGCCGCTGCGGCAGAATCGCAGGGAGAAGACAAGAGAGGCACTGTTTCAGTGACCGGCACGGCAACTGAAAATTATCCTCCTGATACCGCTACACTTCTTCTCGCAATTGAAAACACCTCAAGCACTGTATCTCATGTGACCCAGAAGAATAATGCCATATCTGAAAAAGTGATCAGCGGGCTAAAGAAGCTCTTAAAGTCAGATGCGGGCGATGAAGTCAAAACTTCTTCATATTATCTTGAACCAGTATATGAGTATGATCAGGTGACGAGAAGAAATAAATTTATCTGGTACAAGGCCGTAAATCATATAACAGTTAAAACAAAACAGATATCAAATCTGGGCAGATTCATTGACAGCGCTGTAGAGCAGGGTGCAAACAGGGTCGACAATATCAGTTTCAGTCTGTCAGACACGAAGGGGTTCTGCAAAAGTCTCCTGCAGCAGGCAACGGAACAGGCCAGGTCAGACGCGGAAGTGGTTGCGCAATCACTTGGCACAAGGATCGCCGGCATAAAAGATATTTCTGCTTCATGCGGAGGTGAGATGCCGAGACCTCTCTACCAAATGGGGATGGCAGCAGCAGAGTCTATGGCAGCTAAAAGCGTAACACCTGTGGAGGCCGGCACACTTATGCTTCAGGGCACGGTCAATGCCGTGTTCTACATCGACGGCAATAGCCGTTCTTTTTTGCGAGAAGGTTAACCCCGGTATTTACTGTAATCCAAATAACTGTTTCAGAAGGAGGGATATGAGAGCAAGAATGTTGATTTTGGCATTGGTGATTTCGCTTTTGGGTATGGCTGCGGCAGGTCAGCTTTATGCCGAAGAGACGAAGGTGGTTGTTAATGCATCAGATGGTTTCAAGGAGGTGCTGACTGCCAACATTGGAAAGCGTGTTTCGGTCAGGACCGATGCAGGGGAAGGACTCGAAGGGAATGTTGCCTCAGTCGGACTCCAACTCGTCCATATTGAGAAGCTTGCCGGAAAGGACTTCTATGATGCTGTTATAAAGATAGACAGGATCAGTTCGGTTGTGATCAGAGCGCGCGGTAATTGAGGATATGACATTGCAGGGGAAGGTCTTTGATCTTAGAATATGAAAAAACTGGTAGCACTCTTACTATTTATTCTGTTCATTGGAATTATATATTGGTGGCGGCTGCCCTCCACTGTTAAGGGGCCTTCGTCTGAGCAAAAGTTTGAGTATATTGTCAGGATCAGCGGTAATGGCGATTCTTCTGATGCACTGCCTATGATCATAGCGCTTCATGGCAATGGAGATATACCGGGAAATTTTTATGATACATTGCTGAAAGATTTCAACTATCCAGCCCGTTTTATTGTGATGAAAGGGCTGATTGATGTTCCCAGCAGTTTTTTAAGCGGCCGCGGATGGCCTATGGATGACAAGGAGCTATCTAAATGCGGTGAAGAGATGGCTGATGCAATATCAGTCTTACTTGAGAGATACCCTACAAAAGGACGGCCTGTCGTTCTTGGTTTCTCAAGCGGCGCCTTTGTTGCCTATTATCTTGCCGCCTTTCATGCAGACCGGTTTTCGTACATTTTCCCCATATCAGGCAGATTGTCCGGAAATTTATTAACAGCCAAAAAGGTATCGCATGACGATGATGCAAAAGTAATAGCCTTCCATAGCAAGGGGGATGGGATCATAGCGTTTAGTTCCGGTGCAGCCGCAGTGGAATCTCTGAAACAAATAGGCTTGGACGCGGAGATGGTCACCTTTGACGGCGGGCATACTGATATTTTCAGGTCAGGCAAAGAAATTCTTCTGAATCATCTAAGCGATGCTGTAAATGAAATCTCGCCTTAGCGTTCTCCGGCCTTCCGCTCAGGTATAATAACCCATCGTGTTTTCAATCGGAAAAATAACGCTTGCCAATCCTCTTATTCTTGCGCCCATGGCAGGGATAAGCGACCTTCCTTACCGCCTGATCAACAGGTCGTTAGGATGCGAACTCGCTTTCACCGAGATGATAAGTGCGGCCTCTGTGGTCTATAAAAGCAAAAGTACCTTAAAAATGCTCTCCACAAATCCGAAGGACAAACCCCTTGGTGTGCAGCTTTTAGGAAATGATGCCGAACTCCTCAAAAGGGCGCTGGATATTGTATCGGCATATAACTTCGATATCGTAGATTTCAACGCCGCATGCCCTGTCAGCAAGGTCGTATCAGGCGGGAAAGGGGCAGGCCTGCTCAGGGAACCGGAGAAGCTGCAAAAGCTCCTGAAGGTCATCGTCGAATATTCCACCGTGCCTGTTACAGTCAAGATACGCACAGGCTGGGGTGAAACCTCTATCAATGCAGTCGAGGTGGCGCTTTGCGCGCAGGATGCGGGCGTGAAGGCGCTATTTATTCATGGCAGAACAAAGATTCAGGGATACAGCGGTACGGTCGACTACAACATAATACGAAAAGTAAAAGAGACCCTGAAAATTCCGCTGATAGCAAGCGGAGACGCACTGTCGCCGCAGCTCATCGGGAAGCTCTTTGAGGAGACGGGCTGCGACTGCGTGGCATTAGCGCGCGGCGCGCTCGGCAATCCATGGTTGTTCCGTGAGACAGCGGAGTTTTTAAGAACAGGAGATGTGCCGGGCAGGCCGGATGTTCATGAGATAGCGCAAACAATGAGAGAGCATCTTGCCGGGAGTATCGCATTTAAAGGAGAAGAGATCGGCATCGTTAATTTCCGGAAATTCTTCGCCTGGTATACGAGGGGCATGCATGTAAAAGATCTGAGGAGCAGGGCCTTCCTTGCTGAGACAGAAGAGGAAATGCTGAATTTGATTGGAGAAGTCGATAACTCAGAAGCTGCAAACATAGAATGTGTACCTTCTGATACCTAATCGGCCGGTCGTTGCTTTCGCCCTTGCCTTCGGCTCATACTTCTGATAGCATTCATGTTAGGAACTCAAGTTCTTGTAAGGCAAGAATATTAACGGCAGCATCAAAGGAGGAACACAATGGGAGACAAAGGCGGCAAAAAGGACAAAGACAAGGAGCGGAGACAGAAGGATATCAAACAGGCACATGATCTAAAAGATAAAAAGGACAAACAACCCAAAAGCGCAGCGAAATAGGGAGCAGGATTCAACTGATATGAGGAGAAAATAGCGATTATTTCTGCGATTACTTACAGCTACCTTGGCAAGAGCATATCAAATCGCCCTTTGCCTTTTCAAATGCCTCTCGACCTTCTTTAAACGAAAGCACAGCAATTCCGATAGCTCCTAGAGAGTCAAGCACGCCTATACCGGTGAGTTCATAGGCCATGCTTGAAATAAGGAGAATCACTGAAAGATATATACATACTCGCGTGCAGTTGGCATCGGCGATAAGTGCCCGGGAATTGAACTGCCTGCCGATCTTCAGTTTGTAATGAATGAGCAGCCACATGGCAAGGATTGAGATGCCTGCCACAACAATGCCCCAAAATGTGGTCTCAGGCTTATGACCCTGGTAGAGATTGACTAAGGCCGTGCCAAACAGTCCTGCAGTCAGGATATAAAAGGCAGTTCCTGTGACCTTCAGAGCAGTTTTTTCAAAGTAATCATGATTTTCGCTGCTGTTCTGCTTCATTCGCCGGATCATGTGCCAAATGCCGAGCCCTGAGATCACCTCAACGAAAGAATCAACCCCGAAGCCGAAAAGCGCGACCGTGCCGTCTTCGTACCCAAAGAACACAGAGACAATGCCTTCGATGAGGTTGTAGAGAATAGTAGTGAGAGCGAGGGCGCTTGCCCATCTGTAAAAAGCTTCTTTATGCGCGTGTGGCCGGAATACAATTGTATCCACCCTAATATTTTAACATATGGCTTTTCCGTTAAGCGCATTAATCCTCTATGATCATTTGTGGATTCCAGGCTACTTCCCACAGATGACCGTCGGGATCCTGAAAATAACCGCCATAGCCGTCCCAAAAGGTATCTTCGGCTGATTTGACTATCTTTACCCCAGCTTCTTTTGCCTGCTTAATAACTGCATCAACTTCTTTTTTGCTGTTTACGTTATGACCGATAGTAACTTCCGTGTTGCTCGGCGGCTGCAGGGGAATGTTTTTTAAAACCATGTGATAAAATTGCAGTATGAAGGACAGCAACAAAATAATGATCCAGACAATATTTATCTCCATTTTAATTCTTCTATCTTCACAAACAGGATATTGCTTTCCCACAGTCGGAGGTGAGCCGCAGGATCTGAAGGACATCTTTCTGCCGGACGGTGACGGAGTAAAGGTAGAATCGTGGATAGACAATCTGGATATCCCGTGGTCTCTGATCTTTCTTCCTGATGGAAGGGCGCTCGTCAGTGAGAGGCCCGGAAGCATCAGGCTTATAAAAGACGGCAAACCTCAGGAAGCTCCTTACGTAAAGCTTGATGTCCATCCTTCAGGAGAAGGCGGCCTGATGGGGCTGGCGCTCCATCCTGAATTTCCGAAGAAACCCTTCATATACGCCATGCACACATATAAAAAAGAGGGTGACATTTATAACAAGGTAATAAGGCTTAAGGACAATGGTGACAAAGGGACCTTCGATAAGGTGATAATAGACAGGATTCCCGGAGCAAGAGTTCACAACGGCGGCAGGATCGCGTTCGGCCCTGACGGGATGCTGTACATAACCGCGGGCGAAACATTTAAATCGGACCTTGCGCAGGATTTCAATTCACTCGGCGGAAAGATATTAAGAGTCACATCTGAAGGGGATATCCCGAGGGATAATCCTTTCAGAAACTCTCCAATATATTCATATGGCCATCGTAATCCACAGGGGCTTGCGTGGAACCCAGACACAGCGGAGCTTTTTGAATCCGAACACGGTCCCTCAGGCGAATACCTGCTCAGGGCAAATGATGAAATAAATATCATACAGAAAGGCGGCAACTACGGTTGGCCCGAAACAGTCGGAGCGTCGGGAAAGAAGCCGTATGTCGACCCTCTCATAGTCTGGAAAAAAACAACCCCGCCCTCAGGGATCACTTTTTATAAAGGTACAAAACTTGCTCACTTAAAGGGAGACCTCTTTGCTGCCACGCTGGGAAGCGAGGCGCTCATCAGAATAAGGCTTTCACGTGAAGGGAAGAAACATAAAGTCCTCAAGATAGAGAGATGGTTTTCAGACGCAGATAAAAAAAGCAGGTATGGAAGGATAAGGGATGTTGTTGAGGGCCCGGATGGTTTTTTGTACTTTCTCACGAGCAACAGGGACAGCAGAGGGAGCGTGAGAGAAGGTGATGACCATATCTACCGCATCCTGCCGAGATAAAGCGCCTCTCTCGCCAATCATCTTATCTTTGCGCTTGTATCCATATCAGGACTTTCAGGGTTGTAAAACTATTTTCCCGAAAGAGTTCGATTCCATTATTTCGTGATGGGCGCGGGCTGCTTCCTGCAAAGGCAATTCCTTGGCGATAACCGGAGATAACGTGCCGTTTTCAAGGCCAGCAGCAAGCGCGGAATAGATGCTGAAGATCTCGGACTCGGTGGCGTTCATCAAGACCATCCCAAGTATAACGGCATCGCGTCTCATAGCCTCACGCGGGTCTATTTCAACAGTACCCCGGCTTCCGATTATTACAACGCGGCCGTCCTGCGCCAGGATGCCGAGGTCCTTGCCCAGATTGACATTGGCGAGTATTTCGAGTACCACATCAACACCTCTGCCGTCCGTCAATTTAAGGATCTCTTCCATATGGTCGGATGCGTGATGATCAAACACATGATGCGCGCCCTGCTCTCTCACGAGAAGACGGCCTTTCTCAGTCCCTGCCGTGCCGATAACATGCATACCTGCCGCGCGTGCCAGCTGCACTGCTGCAATTCCTACCCCGCCGCTTGCGCCATGAATAAGCACCACCTCACCGGGGATTGCCTTGGCCCTCTGAAAAAGGGCGCGATACGCGGCGCCGTAAGGCACGCCAATAGCAGCGCCCTGCTCAAAAGAGAGTTTCTGCGGAAGCTGATGTACCTGTGATTCCTTGCAGACCGCCTTTTCAGCATACGAGCCGCTTATTGTCCCTGCAATGTAAACCCTGTCTCCCGGATTGAATTTCTTAACACCGTCACCTACGGCTTCAACAACACCGGCAGCGTCCATGCCCGGAGTAAAAGGCAATTCAGGTTTTAAGGGATAGAGTCCTGACCTGATATATGTGTCAACAGGATTTACACCAACTGCATAAATTCGAACCGCAACCTGCCCTGCCCCCGGTTTTGGATCGGGTATTTCCTCTATCTTCATTACTTCAGGATTTCCGAATTCGTGGATACGTATCGCTTTCATAGCGCCCTCCTTTTCTTTTTATATAATCTTAAAAACGGCATTTAGCCGCTGACTTACACAGACTATGATAGACAAGGCACAAAGAAAAAGTGTATTTAATGTTTTTAAGCTTTGTGCCTTTGTCCCTATTTTCAATTCTCCTTCACAACTTCGCGAGCGGGTTTATCCTCGCGCAGCCGCAGAAAAACGGGCTGCCTCATGATGCCGTCTTCAGTCCAGCCTGTGAAAGTGACCTCGCAGACGAGTTCCGGCTTTACCCATGTGACAGGGGTATTGGTCTCAGGCTCAATCTTAAAGGGGCATTTTTTTTGGATCAGCGGCTTCAATTTATTGAATATTACCTTTAGATCTTTTTCCTCGAACCCGCCTCCTGAATGACCGATGTATTTCAACTCGTCCTCATCATACATGCTTAGGACAAGAGAACCGAAATATTTTCTGCCGCCTCCAGGTTCCGTGAACCCCGCGATCACGCACTCCTGCGTGAGCCGCGCCTTCACCTTCAGCCACTGCCTGCTTCTTTTACCCGCTTGGTACGCGCTTTGAGAATGCTTGGCGATCATCCCCTCAAGTCCTTTTTCCCTGACGACATTGAAAAATAGAATGCCCTCTTTCAATACGTGATCGCTGAATTTTATTTTTGGGGATGACGGGAGGATTTTTTTCAGGAGTTCTTTTCTCCTGAGCAGTGGCAAGCCCGTCAGATCATGTTCCCGGAAGTGAAGGAGATCAAAGACGTAATAGAGCAGATGACCGCTTCCTGATTTTTGATAATTCTGCAGCATCTCGAAATCAGGATGTCCCTGATCATTAACAACAACGATCTCTCCGTCCAGAAGAGCATCAAATCCGAGTTTCCGCAGTGCATCGGTAATGGGAAGAAACTTTTGCGTGAATGATATCCGGTTGCGGGAATAAATCGAAACATCACCATCCCGGATCTCGGCAATGGCCCGGTATCCGTCCCATTTCATCTCAAAGATCCAGTCCGGATGATCGAACGGTTTTTTGACCAGGGTCGCAAGCATAGGTTTTATATTGTGCGGCATCGGGCCAACCGGTGCATCCTTCAAGTCTTCATCCTCCAGAGCTTCACGCAGGCGTATCTGTTTCACTTTCTTTTGTTTGAAAGATTCCCTCGGCCCGGCTTCGGCAACATCCTCCAGGGTCTTACCCGATACTGCGGAACGGTTCTCTTTCAAAATGGATACTTCACTTGCATGCCGGTCTTTTTTCTTAATAAGCAGCCATGACTTCTCATCTTTCCGCATCCTCACAAGGGCGAATTCTCCCTGAAGCTTTTTTCCATTGAGCACAAACTTCAGGTCGCCCTTTTTTAATCCGTCCCTGAGAAGCTTTTCACTTTCCTTTTTGTCTTTTACTGAAGGATGACGATAAAATCCCCTGTCCCAGATGATCACGCTCCCGGCTCCGTAATTACCCTCAGGTATGACGCCTTCAAAATCTTTGTAATCAAACGGGTGGTCTTCAACCATCATGGCGAGCCTTTTTATAGAAGGATCCAGCGAAGGCCCCTTCGGCACAGCCCAGCTCTTGAGAACACCATCCATCTTAAGCCTAAGGTCATAATGGAGGTTTCGCGCCGCGTGCTTATGCACGACAAAAATGAGTTGGTCTCCTTCAGTGCGTTCCTTCGGCTCAGGCTCCGGCGTTTTCCCGAATTTCCGTTTGGTTTTGTATTCTCTTAATCCCATGTTACCTTGAAAACTTCTTTGCAGCGCGTGCCCGCGCCTTGGCAGCCTCTTCCGCGCGGTCCTTTGGCGGCGCGTTCGTCTCAAGCGAGCTAAGAAGTTTTTTGGAAGCTGCAGCTATCTCTTCAACAGTCTCAAGGAATGTAACTTCGTTGGCCTTCGACGGCTTGTGAAATCCGCTTACTTTTCTCACAAATTGTAGCGCGGCCTCGCGTATCTCGTCGTCGGTCACGGGCGGTTCGAAGTTGAAGAGGGTCTTGATGTTTCTGCACATATGCGTTTACCTCAATGTATCAGAGCTGCCTAACGGCAGCTTCTGTTTTTTAGTGAGAAGTTCCCGGAAAAGGTCGCCTTTTTTCTCTAACCTGCTCACAGCCTCCGAATGCAGGATCCTGAACTTTTTAGGATCACCCTTTTTAGCCAGCATTTCCAGTTCCTCCCATTCAAGAGGGAACGAGACGACCGGTTTTTCACCTGCGCGAAGTGAGTATACGCAGATCATTGTCTTTGAGGGGTCGTTCTGAGACCAGTTGATGAAGACCCTCTTTGTCCGCTCTTCCTTCGTCATTTTTGCGGTGACCAGTTCAGGATAGTTGCGCTGCAGGACTTCTGCCACGGCTTTAGAAAATTTCTTGGTCTCCTCAAAGGTCGCCTCTTTGCGGTTCAATGGGACATATACGTGGAGTCCTTTTTTGCCTGAGGTCTTTAGATAGCTTGCAAGCTTCATTTGGGAGAGCAGGTCTCTAAGTATCATGGCTACCTTCGAGCAATCCAGAATGTCTGCCTTATCGCCTGGATCAAGATCAAAAACTATGGAATCGGGCGTCTTAGGGGAGCCGGCCCTTGCCAGAGGCACATGCAGCTCAAGTGACGCAAGATTCTCTACCCATATGAGCGTTTCGAGATCGTTGACAAGGCAGGCTGTCAAGCGCACTTCTTTATGATGCACCTCTGCTGTTTTCACCCAGGCTGGACGATGCACAGGACAGCGCTTCTCGAAAAAGTAATCCTTTTCCGTTCCGTCCGGGTAGCGCTTTAAGGTCAGCGCCCGGTCTTTCAAATGCGGCAGGATGAAGTCCGCTATCTTGCGGTAGTAATCAAGGACTTGGGCCTTCGTGAAACCATAGGAGGGATAGAGGTCCTTTTTCAGGTTCGACAAGGAAAGTCTTTTCCCGGCAGCTTCAACAACTTTTCTGTTCACTTGTGCTCTTTCACTTTACGCATGCTCTCCTCCAGAACAGCGACCAGATCGACCACACCTTCTTCTACTTCCTCCTCGATCTCAGGCGCCTCGACCGTACCTTGTTTTTTCGCTTTCTTCTCCAGGAGTTTTGTGATCTTTTTCCGGCGTTCGTCAGCATATTTGTCCGGATGGAAGTCAGCGGTCATTTTTTTAATGATCTTTTTCATGCGGCTCTTCTCTTCAGATTCAGCTTTTTCTTCTTTCGGCACGAGGTCCTCATCAGGAAGTATTTCTCCGCTGTAGTGAAGTGTGATCAGTGCCAGTGCCCCGTCCGTGCTCTTGACCGCAACGAGATATTCACGCTCCCGCAGAACGAATTTTGCAAGCCCGGCCTTGTGCGTCCGGTCCAGCACCTCGACCAGCAGCCGGTAAGCCTTTTCTCCCCCCTTTGAAGGAACAAGATAATACGGGTGATCATAATAGACCGGGTCCACATCCTTGATGTCTATGAACTCGATGATCTCGATCGTGCGGCTTCGTTCGGGAGATACGGATTCCAGCTCTTTGTCCGTTATCACTATGTATTTATCGGGAGCGATCTCATAGCCCCTGACTATCTCATCCGCCGGGACTATTGTTTCTTCTTTCGGACAATACATTTTTCTTGCGAGGGGCGAATAATCTTTGCTGTGGAGCTTGCGAAAAGAGACACGCCCGGCCTCGACAGCCCTGACCAGTTTTACCGGGATCGCAACCAGGCTGAAACTTATTGTACCGTTCCATATTTCCTGTAAGGCCATTTCATTCCTCAAAAATTCTCACCACAGAGGTCACAGAGTACACAGAGAAAAAAATAAAATATTTTTTAAAGATTTTTAAGTCTCTCTCTGTAACCTCAGTGTTCTCTGTGGTTAATTTTTTTCTTTTTATACTTCACGCGACCTTCTTCATGCTCGCCTTAAGCGCCTCAAGAAGTTTGTCCGGCGCTGTGGGTTTTAAATGTCTTGGACGCAGGAGCACGATTTTTTCTCCGCGTGCTTTTTTATCTATCAAGTCCTGAAGCTTTTTGTGATGTTCGTTTTTGAATTTCTCCGGCTGAAAAGGGGCTGACAACTGATCGATCAGGTCCCTTGCGATCTTCAGTTCTTTTTCAGACAGCGGGGCTTTCTGCAGTTCGAGAGCTTTTGCCTGAACAACCTCATCGGCATATCTCAGGGTGCTCAGGCAGAGGACCTTCCCGTTTATCTGCAAGGCCCCGAGATAGGACCGCCTTCTCATGGTCCAGGTGCAGATGCCCGCCGCACCCGTTTCCTTCAATGCACCGGCAAGCGCGCTGTATTCTTTTACGGTGGTATCGGGCTCCAGATAGTACATGCGTTCAAAGAAGACAGGGGCGATCTCTCCGGCTTTGACGAATTCGTGGACTTCGATCATCCGGCCGTCTTTTGGATCGGCCTGTTCGAGCTCTGCCGGATCGACAAGGATATATTTTCTGTCTTCCAGCTCAAAACCTTTTGCCTGTTCTTCCGGCGGTACGGGCACTTTTTCATACGCACAGATCATTTGCTGGTGCAATTTTACATGATCACGCTTGTGCAGAAGATGAAACTGTATACGATCCTGCTGCACCGCGGTATGCAGCTTCACGGGCACATTGATATCGCTGAATTGGATATACCCTTTCCAGAGCGTCCTTCCCAACATTGAAAATCCTCCGGTGACCAAGGAATTCAGGGGGAGCGGCTAATGCTCCCCCTTGCGCGCGTCACAACAAGCTATTTTTAGCGGTTAACACATGTACCGGTTTTGCCTTTCCATGTGCAAGTTGCGTTGCTGTTGCATGATTTTCGATCTATGTAAATCGAGCAGTCTGTGGGCGGAGGAGGGGGTGTTCCGGCACACTGGTAGAGTTCCTGGAATGCAGGGTCCGGGAACGAGGGAGGACCGAAACCACCGATGATGTCAGACCAGCCCATCGCCCCCTGGTCCTCGTGGTCCAGTATATGGCAGTGCATGACGGTTGTGCCGTCATAGACGTTCGAGGTTGCCGGGTCCAGGTCAAAGCGCGCGTTGCAGGGACCGCCGCCCAGTGTGTCATAATATTCACCGTCCTCGAACGCGCCGCAGGCGCCGTTCATCTGAAAGTGATAGACGTGGAGGTGAAAGGGGTGGGCGCCGGCCTTGATATTCCACTGCTGCACGTGGCCTGTCGGTATGGTGAAAGTGGGCACATCCATATTAAACTTGCTGCCATTGATGGTGCGCGCACCCATGCTCACGGTACGTTGCTCGTACGAAGTCACGCTCCGAAGGTCCCGCAGGTAGTCCGGCCGCTGAGCAGACCAGGCGGCGCCGGTAGAGCCATTGGAATAGGGCCCCACCGCCGTATTGTAAGGCAGTGTCGCATCCGCGAACACATTTGCGACTATGGTCCCATTGACCGAGATGTTAGAGTCCGTGTTGCACCTTATGGCCAGGTCAGCCCTGGAGGCGCCGGTCAGCTCAAGGGAGTTGGTCGGGAGCAGCTTGGGGGCAAGAGTCCTCCAGACGCCGTCACGGGCCAGGAGGGCTACCTCGCACCCCGCCCCGACCGATAATGTCCTCGGCATGGCGTCGCTGTCGGCAAGAAGTACGCGCCAGTGCTGCCATTCATTCACAGGGGTGCACAGATTCCCCCGTACTTTCCCATTCACCGTCCAGGTGGACGAAAGTGTGCCGGATATCAGAGTGTCGCCACCGGTACCGGCAACACTGGGGTCCAGATACCCTACGACGAGCTGCCGTTCAGTCATGTCAGCCACGCCCGGCGGGATGCCGTCGTAAGAATCGTCCACTAGCAGAAGACCGAAGGCACCGCCTGACACCTGCAGAAAGGTCGAGCCGTGATGATGCGGGTGATACCATAACGTGCCCCCCATATGGTCGTCCGGCACCTGATACACATAGTCCCCGCAGTAGCCGCCATTGATGACGCGCATTACGTCATCGGAGGGCGACATGGGTGAGACGTGCAGGCCGTGGGTGTGAAGGTTGGTGATGTCGGGGTCCTTGTAATTGTTTTCAGTGGTACTCGGCGCCGCATAGGGTAGCAAATTCTTGAGGGTCAGGACATAGGTATTTCCCGGCGTCATCCTGATCGTCGGGCCGGGGACACCGTAGCTTCCGCCCGCCTGACGGTAGGCCCTGGTTGTCAGGGTGTCGGCGCCGATGTCAAGGGTTGCCTTGCCGATTTCCAGGGTCCCGCTCAAATAACCATTTTGCTGAGTCCACAGGAACTCAGCCGGGTCCTGAATGACGTTTGATGTTGGGCATACGCTTGCCTGAGCAATACCCGCCAGGGCAAGAAGCGGAACTGCCAGGAAAATGATCACTTTTCTCATTGCATTGCCTCCCAATAACAGGAATTTTAAACGCACTTTTGTTATTTTCAATCGTTTCATTATCGCCTCCTTAACTTACTTTGTCTTATATAATCTCCCGATGTCAAGGTCAAGATTTTTTAGTGAAGTGTAAGTTCAGAAACCGAGAGGTTCCCATTTTTTCATCAGCTGCACCTCATCCCCCGGGTATGGAAGTCCCGCGACCTTCCACGCAATAATAGGCTCTATAAACTTGTCGGTTACACATGTCTTCGGCTGGTCGACGCTTTTGCAGACATAGCGCAGGATGGGAAAGAACTTGTATGTCTTGTAGTATTCTCGCATGAATTTCAGGATGTCTATCCTGTCTTTGGTCAGCTCCTCTATGCCCTCCTGCTCAGCCAGCGCACAGGCAACTTTATCATTCCAGTCTTCAAAGTTTACAAGATATCCATAATCATCCACATTGATCTTTACCCCTGAGTATTCAATTACCGGCATTTCACACCTCCTTATAAATAGACTATTCGTTCTTTTATCGGCCTATAAGAGAAATATAGCACATAATGTCACGATGTCAAGGTTTTATGTAATGTTTTGTCTTGAACAAATTGTCATAGACAAGTAAAATTAAGAAGAGTTTCCAGTTATTTTATGGCAAAAAAGAGAATAGGTCCATCACTGCAAGATTACCCTCGTGAAAAAGGTTTCCTTTTATCCGATATAAAGTTGTTCCCGCCTTTAGCTCCTCCAATGAAAGAAAAGATTATTGAAGAGGCTATTGATGCAGCGTTTAACAGATGTATCAGGGATAAGAAGGGGAAAATTAAACGGACACAAGATACACCTGAAAAACTTGTAAGCGCTTGTATAAAGCATCTGAGGGAACGCAGTGACCCAATCTTAGGCTCGTATTTTATCAGTCAATTGAAAGCTGAAGATGTTTTTGAATTAGACGCCGTAAGTCATGAAATGCAAAGACACAGAATGACTATCGGAGTGTTTTATCAATATCTAATTCTTGAATTGATGAGAAAAAGATGGCCAGTATTCGACGGCACTAGAGAAGGCGACATTGTGGCAGATATAGATACACCTAGTTTTGAAAGAGGTCTGAGACTTTATATGTCGGTGAAAAAATCGAAAGACACGGTTGGAGGACAGGACATTGGCGGAGTAATCAGGCGTCTTGAAAATATCGCCAAAGACGAAAAAAATCTTACTAGTCCATACTTGTGTATTGTTGGGGTTGCGACTCCAGCAAAAGGTAGAATCGCTGGCTTCAATGAAGATAGAGCTATCAAGTGCAACAAAGAAGGACAGCCATATTCTCAAAACTGTGAATATTGGGGTCCTGGTTTCATTTTCCCTTATGTTACGGGCAGAGGGCCAATTGAAATATATATGAAAGCAATTAAAAGGGTTGCTGCCTATTTGCCGTTCAAGACACTTGAATTTAGAGAAGAATGCTCCAAACTTCTTAAGGAAAAATTAAAACATTTAGGTCTTCTTGATAAAGAAGACAAAATTGACCGAAACAAGTTTTTAATATTTATAGTGGAGAGTAAGGTTGATAAGAAGTCACAAGAATCAAAATAAAGAAGTTCTCTTTGACTATAGACCTAAATGCACGATTATTAATGGTGATAGTCGTGAGAATCTCGTCGATTATAAAGGCTCTGTTGATCTTATCGTCACATCTCCGCCGTATGCAGACGCTCGAAAAAAACATTATGACAGCATTCATCCCAATAAATTTCCTGATTGGTTTCTAACTTTTCATGAATCTTACTGGAACGCCTTAAAGCCGGAAGGAAGTCTTGTAATCAATATAAAGGATAAAGTGGTTGAAGGCGTGAGACACCGGTTTGTCTGGCGTACCATTGAAAAACTTATAGATGCTGGATGGCAGGCGATTGATGATTATATCTGGCATAAAACAAATCCAATGCCCGGTTACTGGCCTACAAGACTTCGCGATGGATGGGAGTACTGCTTTCACCTTGCAAAAAGCAAACGTCCTTTTATGAATCAGGAAGCTGTAAAAATGCCAATGGGTGGCTGGGCGGAATCAAGACTTAAGAAGCTCGGCGAAGGAGATAAGAGCCGCAACAATTCAGCTAATCAAAGCGGATTTGGCAGGGACCTTTCTCGATGGGTTGGGAAAAATACCGTTCTCCCGTCCAATGTTCTCAGCATTGCCCTTGTTGGAAAGAATAAAGGTCATCCAGCGGTATTCCCTATGGAACTGCCATCTTTTTTTATTAAGCTGCTTTCCCCTGAAGGCGGGCTTGTGGTTGATCCTTTTGCGGGGAGCGGATCAACGGGTATCGCAGCCCTGTCGTTAAATAGAGACTGTCTGTTGATAGATACTCATAAAGAATATTGTGACCTTGCCTACACAAGGCTTTTTTTTGAAGCGCCAAGATATTCAGATATAACATATAGCAATATCTCAAGTATTGAATCTGTCATTCAGAAGAAAGAAAGAAGAAAGACAAATCAAAAAGGCAAGCGTAACGGAGACGGCTTTGTTGAGGATTTGCTTGCAATGGCGACTCCTGAATATATTCAAAGCGTTAAGGAAGAGAGAGAAATGTATAATGCTGGCAAGACAAAAAAACATAAAAAAGCTTTTTATAAAATTCCTTCCAGACCTTCTTTGTCGAAAAGGAAATACGCCACTGGAGTTTTGAGGTAATATTCTCTCCCTTCATCGACACAGACTGCCCCAAAAATATCTCTGGTTGATCCAATCAAGAAATTGGTCTTGTTCAGTGCATTAGCATAAATGGTGATCATCGCCACGCCACCACATTTCATCTATGAACATCTGCCTCAGCTTTGCGGTCTCTTGAATGGTCCTTCGCCACCAGCATATAGATCGACGGTACAACGAAAAGTGTGAAGAGGGTGCCTATTGCCATACCGCCGACAAGCACGAGGCCAATGGAATTTCGCGCCGCGGCCCCTGCGCCGCTTACCAGGGTAAGGGGAAAATGACCGGCGATGGTGGCGGCAGTTGTCATCAGGATCGGCCGGAGACGTGTAACGGCTGCCTCGCGGACCGCGGCAAGTTTGTCAAGGCCGCGCTCCTGGGCCTTATTGGCGAATTCCACTATCAGGATACCGTTTTTCGATACCAGTCCAACCAGTGTCACCAGCCCGACCTGCGAATAGATGTTGAGTGTGGTGGTCCAGCCGTGGGTCAGGAAAGGGGTGTTCGGATCAGGCATCTTCAAAAAGGTGAAGGTCAGCGCGCCAAACATCGCCAACGGCACTGAACCGGCGAGGATGACGAATGGATCGCGGAAGCTGTTGAACTGTGCTGCCAGCACCAGGAAGATCAGGACCACTGCCATCCCAAATGCAGGTAAAAAGCGGTTCCCTTCGGTGCGGAGCTGACGCGATTCGCCTGTGTAGTCGAGCTTGTAGCCTTTGGGCAGGACCTTCGCTGCCTCGTCCTCAAGGTAGCTAAGCGCCTCTTCGAGCGGCCGGACTGAAACGCCGCTGATCTTCACCGCATTGAGCTGCTGAAAACGGTTAAGCGAACGCGGCACGGTTGAATTGCGGATTGTGGCGATAGTGGACAGCGGCACCAGCTCGCCATTCGGGCCGCTTATATGTATCTGCTGAAGCTGGTCCGGGTTGAGGCGTCCTATCCGCTGGATCTGCGGGATCACCTTGTAGCTGCGTCCTGCTATGTCGAAACGGTTTACGAAGTTGCCGCCGACCATTGCACCCAGATCGTTTGACACCTGCTGCAGGTTCAATCCCAAAGAGGCGACCCGGTCGCGGTCTATGTTGAATTCCGCCTGCGGTTGGTCGATCTTAAGATCAATAATAGGAGGAAATGCAAACATGCCGCTCTGCATCGCTTTCATCTGGATCTGCTGAGCGAACTGAAGGATCTGCTCCGGTTCCGCAGTCGAAGCGATAATGAACTCGACCGGAAAATCACCGCCGCCCGGAAGCGCCGGAGGAGTAACAGGGAACATGCGGATGCCGGGTATCGCAAACAGTTTCTGCTGCACCTCCGGGAGGATCTCGAACACGGTCCGATCCCGCTCATCCCAGGGCTTGATCACCATTCCCGCGAAACCGGAGCTGGGAAATGTGACTTGAAAGGTGAAATCGGTCTCCGGCACGCTCATATAGGCACGGTTGGCAGCTGCCGCGTATTGGCTGGTCTGGTCCAGGGTGGCGTTGGCAGAGGCTTCGATGATGCCGAAAATAACCCCCTGGTCTTCAGTCGGCGCAAGCTCCTTCGGGGACATTATAAACATGGGGATCGTCAGCAATCCGATTATCAGCCAGACCATAAAGACCGCCGGCCGGTTGCGAAGGCTGGCATCGAGAATCCGGCCGTAAAAATTACGAAGCCGCCCGAAGTCGCGGGTTATGCGTCCTGCCAGTCCATGTTCGCCGGACCCCGGCTTCATAAGCCGCGAACACATCATAGGCGACAGAGTCAGGGCGACAATGCCGGAAATGGTAACGGCTCCGGCAAGGGTAAAAGCGAATTCACGGAAGAGCGCGCCGGTCAGCCCGCCCTGCAGGCCGATCGGGGCATAAACCGCTGCCAGGGTGATGGTCATGGCTATCAGCGGCCCGATCAGCTCCCGCGCGCCGAGTATCGCCGCGTCAAAAGATGATCCGCCCATGCGGAGATGCCGTTCAACATTTTCAACTACAACAATAGCATCGTCAACAACCAGCCCGACTGAAAGGACTATAGCGAGCAGCGTCAGCAGGTTGACGGTAAAGCCAAAGGCCTGCATCAGAAAGACCGCTCCGATCAGCGACAGCGGAATAGCGATGACAGGTATAACGGCAGAACGCAGTGAACCGAGGAAAAGGAAGATAACTATAACGACGATCAGCAGGGTTTCACTCAGAGTTGTAATGACCTCCTTAATAGCATTGTCGATATAGGCAGTGGCGTCATAGGCGATCCGTGCCTGCATCCCTCCCGGCAAGTCTTTCTGGATCGCATCCATCTCTGCGCGTACACGTTTTATGACGTCAAGCGAGTTGGCATTCGGGAGCGGCCAGATCCCCATGAATACAGCGGCCTGGCCGGTAAAACGCACCTCGGCGTCGTAATCTTCTGCCCCGAGTACAACATCTGCAATGTCCTCGATCCTAACGATGGCGCCTTCCTGTTCGCGGACCACCAGGCGTTTGAATTCCCCGATACTGCTGAGATTGGTATCGGCAGTCAGGTTGACCTGGATCAACGAGCCCTTGGTTTGGCCGATCGCCGAAAGCACGTTATTGGCAGAGAGCGCCTGCCTCACCTGGGACGGGCTGATATTAAGGGCTGCCATCCGTTCCGGTTTAAGCCATATGCGCATTGCAAAGGTACGGGCCCCGAGAATATCTGCTCTCTGCACTCCTTCAAGCGCCGAGAGACGCGGCTGAACGATCCTGACAAGGTAATCGGTAATTTCGTTCTGGGCGAGGATATCGGAGGTGAAACTTAGATACGCCGAGGCGAAACGGCTGTCCGCCGATTCCACGTTAATGGTCGGCACCTCGGCCTCGGGCGGCAGGTCTCGGCGTACCTGGTCAACCTTGGAGCTGATCTCTGACAGGGCCTTGATGGCGTCGTAGTTAAGTTTAAGCCTGACATTGATTATCGAAAGGCCCTGACTGCTTTGTGACTCTATATAATCGATGCCGTCAGCAGCGGCAACAGCCCGTTCCAGCGGAGTAGTGACGAAGCCCCTAACCAGATTGGAATTGGCGCCTACATAGACGGTGGTGATGGTGACTGCGGCATTTTCGCTGCGAGGGTACTGCCGTACATTGAGAGTGCGAATCGCCTGCAGCCCGGCAATGATGATCAGCAGGTTGATGACCAGCGCCAGCACCGGACGGCGGATAAAGAGGTCGGTGAATTTCATCTTGTCAGTTGTTCTCCGGCCTCGGGTCCAGCTTGAACTCCGGGGCCAGGCTGTTGTCAACTACCACCGTCTGCCCCTTGCGCAGTTTGAAGACGCCGGTGCTGACCACACTTTCACCAGCGTTCAGCCCGGAGAGGACGCTTACGAAATCGCCGCGTTTCTCGCCGATACGTATAAACTGCTGGCGCAATTCAAGATGCTTTTTACCTTCAGCCTGTTTCTCCTCTACTATGAAGACCGAATCGCCGAAAGGTGCGTCGAGGACAGCGGTAGCCGGTATCAAGAGGACAGGCCGCCGGTCAGGCAGCACTAATTCAATATTAACGAACATCCCCGGAAGAAGCACTTCATCCGTATTTGGCAGCGTGGCCTGAATGCCGATCGACCGGGTAGCCGCATTCACCTGCGGATTGACGGCGGTGATCTCACCGGTCAACTGCCGGCCGCGCAGGCCATCGGCAGTTACCCTGATCTGCAGCCCGCGATGCAGCTGACTCAAATGTTGCTGCGGCAGTTGGAAATCAACAAAGATCGGTGAGAGTGTCTGCAGAGAAACTATCGCGTCTCCTTCGCGAAGGACCTGCCCCAGATTGACCAGCCGGGTCCCCATCCGGCCGCTGAAAGGGGCGCGGACAGTTTTCTTTGCGATCTGGCTGCGCAGGTTCTCCACTGCCGCCTGGGCCTGTTGAAAGTTGGCCTCAGCAGTGTCGACCTCGGACTGGGAAATTATCCCCTTCGCGACAAGAGTTTTGGCGCGGGACAGATTACGCTCTGAAAGAGTCAATGACGCCTCAGCGCCGGGAAGCTGTGCCTGCTCCGAGGAAGTGTCCTGACGCAGAAGCAGTTCCCCTTTCTTGACGCTTGCGCCGGGGGTGAAGGCGATATCCGCCACTTTTCCCGGCAGTTCGGCGGCAACCGTGACTCCCTGGACCGCCGTAAGGCTTCCTACCGCGGGAAGCAGAGTTTCCCACGTGCCGGACGTGACCTTGGCGGTCGTGACAGGTTCGGCAGGCTGGACGAACTTGCTGCCGGCTGCGATCATCTTACGGATCTGCAGCGCCTTAAGCCCGCCGAGTATGGCGACCAAAAGTACCAGGCCAATCAGGGTCAGAAAGATTTTCTTTTTCATCGATTGATCAAAAGTGCTTTTAAAAATTAGTTTAATTTTACCATAAAAACCGGGGTAACGATAATTACCGGGTTGATAGTTTAGAAGCTTCAGGCCCCGGAGAATGAAATAAATGATGTCTTGACAATTGAAGATTTTCTGGGATAATTGAAATTACCGGGACCAACGAGATGATTATTCAGGGAGTCCGGATGATATGAAATAAAACCGGAAAGGAGGCACATATATGATGTCCATTAGTGTATATCCTCTTCAACCCATAGCAGCCCTAATTGCAGGGGTCCTGATCCTCATTATGCCGAAACTCTTGAATTATGTCATTGCGATTTATCTCATCCTGATCGGTATTCTTGGGCTGGTCCGTTAAGGAACATTGAATCAAAGATTGTCTATTTGGAAATAGTCTTCCAGATACGTGGATGAAGGAGGCGCTTTTATGATTCGCAAAATTAAAGACGGCTATCGGGTGGTTGCTGAAAGTGGAAGGAACATGGGTACGTATAAGACTTTGGAGGAAGCAAAAAAACGGTTGCAACAAATTGAGTTTTTTAAGCATAAAGCGAAGAAGGCCGAGTCCGTCACGAAAATTTGAGTGACCTTTCCAGATCGTCCACGCCCAACGTAATTATTGTAATGAGGGAGCCGGAAACGCTTTCGCCGTGGCACAGAAGCACTGTGGTTTACAGGAATGATGCCGGAATACAAGAGGGACGACGCCACCGACCTTTTACTTCTTTCTCTCGAAAAAATATCCGGCAGCGATCACAAATACGATTGACGAGACTGCCAGGACGCCCAGGTCCGCAAGGAGCGGGAAATCGGGCACCACGGAGCCCCGGAATATGGAATGCTTCAGCGCGTCTATCCCATACGTCAGCGGGTTCAGCTTCGCGACCAGTTTTAAAATATCGGGAAGTTTTTGCACAGGATACATGGCCCCGGACAGGAAGAACATTGGCATCACTATGAAGTTCATGATGGCGCTGAAACTCTCCATGTTCTCGATGAAGGTAGCGATGACGATGCCCAGCGCGGATATGCAGAACGCAAGGAGGAAGGCAATCGCTATGGTGTAAGGTATAGCCGTCAGGCCCAGTTTGATGCCGATAAAAGGAAAGAGGAAAAGGATAATGGCGCACTGTATAGTGGAGATGATGGTGCCGCTGAGCGCCTTTCCGATAACGATGGAAAGCCTCGAAACCGGCGCGACCAGTATCTCTTTCATCAGGCCGAACTCTTTGTCCCAGATAATGGATATGGAAGAGAATATCGAACTGAAGAGGATCGTCATGCCGAGTATCCCGGGAAATATGAACTGCATATACGTGACGCCATCGCCCGGCGACACGAACCTCGACATGCCGCCTCCGACAAGAAAGAGCCAGATGAGCGGGCGGGCGAGCGTGGAAACGAGCCTGCTTTTTTCCCTCACAAACTTTTTGAAGTCCCTCGCGATAAGCACATAAACGGCGTTTGCCTCAACCATGCCGCCTCCTGTAAGCCCGGACCGATTCTCTGACCGTATCTTCGGCAGACCCGTTCTGCTCCCTGATCTGCCTGCCTGTCATTCTCAGAAAGACGTCATTCAGCGTGGGTCTCTGAAGCCTTACGGAAAGGACTTTTCCTCCTACAGCGTTTATAATTTCAGGAATGGAGGCGTCGCCGTTCAGGGCCGGCAGAAACAGTTCATTGTCTTTCTCGGTGACCGCAACATTGAACAACCTCTCTATTTCAAGTTTTGCCTTCTGATTGTCCGGGGTGTTGATATAAATTACATCTCCGCCAACCGTCTTTTTAAGTTCATCCGGTGTTCCGGACGCTATGATATCCCCGTTGTCGATGATCGCTATCTTATTGCAGACCTCGGCCTCTTCCATATAATGTGTCGTCATAAAGATAGTCGTATTGTATTCCCTCTGAAGCCCGATAATGAACTCCCACAGGTTTGCGCGCGACTGAGGGTCCAGCCCGAGCGTAGGCTCATCGAGGAACAGTACCCTGGGCCTGTGGATAATTCCCCGCGCCACTTCGAGCCTCCTCTTCATCCCCCCGGAAAATTTTTTCACGAGGTCGTCCCTTCTTTCGAACAGTCCGACGAAGTGCAGCGCGTCATCGATGCGCTTTCTCATCTCGCCCTTCTTTACGTCATAGAGGTAAGCATGGAACATAAGGTTCTCATATGCCGTTAGATCCTTGTCGAGTGTTGTGTCCTGAAAGACGATCCCTATGGCTTTTCTAACTTCCGAGGGTTCTTTTGCGCAGTCATGCCCGGCGATGGACGCCCGGCCGGACGTCGGCGAAAGCAGCGTACAGAGTATACTGATGGTGGTTGTCTTGCCTGCCCCGTTGGGCCCCAAAAAACCGAAGATGGCCCCTTCTTCTACTTCAAAAGAGACGTTGTTGACAGCAGTCAACTCCCCGAACTTCTTTGAAAGGCCTTCGACCTTAATTATAGGCATGAGGAGATTTTAGCAGAAATATCCCTAATCTTCTATCTTCATCTGATGCCTCCCCCGTCCCTTGTGTCACTCGGGTTATAGCTCCGCCTGAACCGTTATCTTCCTCGCAAAGCTCAGTTCCTGCTGCTGATATGTACCTTATTGACTTACTTGCGGGCATTGGCCGCTTGATGTATCAGTTAACAACCTAATTGGCCCTTGCCCTACAGCAAGACTATTGTGACCGCATTTCCGCCTTCTTCTTCATTGCCTTTTCTGAAACTTTCAACCAGCGGGTGGTCTTTCAGGTAATCCCTTACAGCTCTGGAAAGGATGCCGGTCCCGTATCCGTGAATTATCTTTACCTGCGCCGCCCCTGCCATTGAGGCGTCATTAAGGAAGCGTTCTATTTTTGAGAGAGAGGGGTCTACACGCTGGCCGATAAGGTTCAGTTCGGTCGGAAGATGCAAGAGCTCGGGCTTGGAAAGAGACAGCCTTTCTTTGCCTGTGTCATCAGACTTCTCGCTGGCAGTGATGTCAGGTTCAACTTCAGAAAGCTCTTTAAATGGAACCGCGATCTCTCTGCCTTCAACGAGCACCTGGCATCTTTTGGACTTCTCGTTGACAGTCCGGACCACGCCTGTTTTGCCGAGAATATGAACGAAGACATGCTGTCCTGTGCGCACATATGTGAGTCTCTTCTTATCAGGGAGATATTGCCTGCTGGCGGTCGCGACTTCATCGCTTATCTTATCAAGCCCTTTAACCATCTCTTGCGCCTCCTCAAGTTTGGCCCGCTTCATCGCATCGACGATATCCCTCGCCTCTCTCTTTGTCTTCTGCAAAAACTCCTCCGCCTCCTTCAAGGCTTCAGCGTGAGTCTCTTTCTCCAGGATCTTGAGCCGTGAGAGTTCTTGCGCCATGGACAGCCGTAGATGTTCAGCCTCTGACCTCATCGTTTCCACCTCTTTCAGTCTCATGTTTAATTCCACCGTCCTCTTCTTCAGCTCTGAAATGAGCGATTCGACAGCCGCGTCTTCTTCAGTAATAAAGGCCCGTGCCTCTTTAATAATCTCATCAGGCAGTCCGAGCAAACCGGCTATCTCAAAGGCATGAGAGGTTCCCGGTTCACCGACTACCAGTTTATATGTAGGTTTATGTGTCGGTTTGCCGCTTACAACTACCGCCGCCATCTCCATGGCGCTGTTTATCATGCCGGGTTCCGAATGGGCAAATACCTTGAGGGTGCCGAGATGGGTGGATACGGCCGATATGGCGCCGAGTGCCCTGATCTTTCGCAGGATGGCGCAGGAGAGAGCGCCGCCCTCTTCAGGGGATGTACCTGTTCCCAGCTCATCGATAATGATCATAGTGCCGCTTCCGCTCCGCTTTACGATATCCGAAATACGCCTGATGTGGGCAGAGAAGGTCGATAGGTTTTGCTCTATGGACTGGTCGTCCCCGATGTCGGCAAAGACGCGCTTAAGGAACGGGAATGTCGTACCGGAATCCGAGGGCGTATGCATACCGCAAAGGGCCATGAGACAGAGCACGCCGATCGTCTTAAGAGCGACTGTCTTCCCGCCCGCATTCGAACCGGTAATGACCATGCAGGAATGTCCCCTCCCCAATTCCAGGTCGAGCGGGACGAGGTCGTTTTCACGTTTCTCCCTCCTGAGTGTCTTCCACAAAAGCGGGTGCCGTCCGTGAATGATGCGCACGTATCCCTCTTCATTAATTTCAGGAGCGGACATGCCCATCTGGTCGGAAAATCCTGCAATCGCCTGAAGAGCGTCGATCTCAGCGACAATACGATAATCATCTTCAATTGCTTTGAGGTGTTCTCTTATGAGTGAGCAGAGACTCCTCAGTATCCTATACTCCTCGAGCTTCTCTTCCGCCCTGTGGGATTCGAGCTCATTTCCAAGGTGCTGGATCGCGTAAGGCTCAACATAGACCGTCTCTCCCGTATTTGAGATGTCATGGACAATCCCGGGCACGCTGCCTTTGGAGTCTGTCTTTACGGGGACGACCCATCGGTTGTTACGTTCGGCAAGATAGAAGTCCTGAAGGTGCTGCTGGAGGTCCTCCTGTTTCAGAATCCCTTCAAGGAGAGTTTTTATCTTGGTTTCACATGACCGGATCGCCCGTCTTATGGAAGAGAGCTCAGGGCTAGCGCTGTCACTGATCTCTCCGTCCCAGTCTATAGAGCGCTCAATCGCCTTCATTATCTCCGGATGGGTTGAGAGTGTAGACGCGATAGCGCCTATGCCCTGATATTCCGAATCTTCGCCCAGCATTCTTAAGTTTAAAGCGGAATAGAGGATCGGCAGGAATGATCTCAGATCCATGGGGATGAGCACGGAATCAGCCGGTCTTACCCTTCGGAAAAATGATGAGAGATCGTCAAAATGCTCAATCCCGAAATGCTTTCCTTCGGAGACGAATCTCCTGCACTCTGAAATGAGGTTTATCCGTTGCCTTGCATAGCCGGCGGTCTTCAGCGGCGCTGTTTTCCTGACAAGCTCGCTGCCTGGGACCGTCACCGCAAAGCCGGCAGCCATCCTGAGTATCTTATCGAATTCAAGAACGCGGAGGGTCTGTTCGTCCATAATCCATGAGTATACCGAAAACCTTCTTCATATGTCATCGCCATCGTCCTTCTTCGGGGTTAAAGACGTTCGTGTCCGTTTCGCTATCAGATGGAACGCAATAGACAAGCCTGCATCCATTTATTTCATACCTGAACGATGGGTCAAGAGACATTGTTGACGGCAGTCAAGTCCCCGAACTTCTTTGAAAGCCTTCGACCTTAATTATAGGCATGAGGAGAGTTTAACAGAAAAATCCGGGTGAGTGAAGTAAACAGACTCTTTTCTTATACAGCGATTGCTTTAAGCTCTTGAACTTTTGGTAATTTCCTGGCTACAATCCAGATGTCCAACTTTGCCTGCATATATAACCAACTCTCCGGAGATGTATTAGTTGCTTTTGCTATTCTTACCGCCATGTCAGGACTTAATGATGCTTTGCCATTCAATAAGGTAGACAATGTTTTTCTGGCAACTCCCAGCTTCATTGCAGCTTCAGTTACCGTAAGTCCCAAAGGCTTAATAACATCTTCACTCAAAACTTCTCCGGGATGAACGGGTTTTCTTTTTCCAGTCATACTTAATCCTCCTCTCAAATTAGTGGTAATCACGGTAATCAACGAGTATTGCATCGTTTCCATGAAATTTAAACGTTACTCGCCAATTACCACTCACCCAGACTGCCCAGACGCTTTTTTCTTTCCCTTTAAGCTCATGTAATTTAAAACCGGGCAAATTCATATCCTGAGGGGATATAGAAGCGTCTAAACGATCAAGAATTCGTCCAAGCCTGTTCGCATGCTGAACGTTAATTCCTTTTTTATCTCCATCATAGAAATATTTTTCAAGACCTTTGTGCCTGAAAGACCTTATCATTATTTAAATTATAACATGTTACGCCTAACGTTACACTAATCTTCTATCTTCATCTGCGGATTCCAGACCACTTCCCACAAATGGCCATCGGGGTCTTGAAAATAACCGGCATAACCGCCCCAAAAGGTATCTTGGGCAGATTTGACTATCTTTGCGCCCGCTTCTTTTGCCTGCTTCATAACCGCGTCCACTTCTTCTTTGCTGTTTACGTTATGCCCGATGGTAACTTCAGTGCTGCTCGGCGGCTGAAGAGGAATTGTTGAGTCAAGAGCAATACTCTTTCGCGGCCAGAGGGCAAGCATCACGCCGTTTTGCAGATTAAAGAACGCGACAGCGCCGTACTCAAATTCCTTGCCGATAATTCCCTCTGTCGGCAGGCCGAGTCCGTCACGATAGAATTTAAGTGATCTTTCCAGATCGTCCACTCCCAATGTAATTACTGTAATTCGCGGTTTCATAGATCACCTCCTGCTATCGGACTATAAGAAAAATAATAGCACATAATGTTTCGATGTCAAAGTTAAGATTCTCTGGATGCAGGATGAGGGGGCGGAGACACTTGGCACAGAAGCAAATAGCGTCCAGGATGCCTCATTAAGGGCTTTCATAAAAGGGGAATAATGGGACCATAAAGAGGGGCAGGCGGCTGCCTGCCCCTCTTTATGCAGATGATGAATTCATCTACCGGTTACCGCGACGAGGGAGCAACGGACACTCGAAGTAGAAATTAGCGGCACTGATGGTCAGATGCCCCAACGCTTCGTGCTCAAGTACCATTTCTGCTGTTGTCAGCTCGAAGTTCACGATACCGTCACCATCGGGATCATGGACCGCGATCCCCTGTGGAGTAAAGACAACCATCTGTACATTCCATCGACCACCGTTATAGTCTTGGTCACCGGGAGCGCTTTCCGCAACAGACCTCTGCCCTTCGAGACCGCTTAACATAAAGCTATAGATGATGTCGGTTGACTGCAACGGAGGGGCCACAAAAGTGGCCGGAGTCAGAATCGTGTCATAGATATTACCGTTTGCCCAGATGGCTTCCGCAACCCGGGTGGCGCCTCCCGCATGCACAACTGCTGACGACATCAGGAAAGTAAGTATCGACAGAATGGTTATAAGGACCCTTGATTTCATTACACATTCACCCCCTTTCTTTTGCAGCATATGGGAACAAGAAATAGTTCCTTTTTGACGATTTAACGATATCAACTTTTATTTTTATTGTTAATACCCCAAAAGGGATGCCCACATTAGGGGGTATTGGACAGATTTATATATCACTGACAAAGCCTCAAGTCGTTTTCTTTGAATTTGTGGGGAATGAGCCGGGGCGGTAAAACTGATTATCCACTTTGAGACAGAAGAAAAAATCCTTGTCTTTAACAGGTATAAGTATTATCATTAATTAATTTTATTCGGGACTGGGCGGTATCGCAAAATGCTATACCTTCCCGAGAGCACCCACTATTTTGCTCTGACATACTTCCTTATTTTTGCTTGCTAAATCTTTGTTGCTGAATATATAATTTGGCAGTTCACTTGCCTTCTCTAAACTATAAAATATGATTCAACAACGTTATATTATTGCCAATGCAAAAGATGTAAAAAAAACCATTAAGATTAAGAAAATCCCTGCGCCTCAATTGATTATTTCATCCCCGCCATACTTTGATTTACTTAATTATGACAATAACAGACAGCAAGTTGGTTATGGGCAGAAAAGCTATAACGATTACTTAGATGTTCTATGTTCAATATTTCAGGATTGCCATGATCTTTCTACAACAGATGCAACATTTTGGTTGGTAGTAGATACTTTTAAAAAAAACAAAGAGGTTAAACTTTTCCCGTTTGATATAGTAAATAGGCTCAAGGATAATTCAAAGAAAACCTGGATTTTACAAGATATAATTATTTGGGACAAAGACAAAAATTTACCTTGGAATCACAAAGGTAAATTTAAAAATCAGCATGAGTATATTCTGTTCTTCACTAAAGGAGATAGCTTCAAGTTTAAAGTTGATAGAGTTCGTGAAATTCTTGATCTGAAAAAATGGTGGAAGACTTATCCTGAACGTTACAATCCAAATGGCAAAGCGCCATCAAATGTTTGGAATTTCACTACACCCATCAGAGGTTGGGGAGATAGCAAACAAAATCATCTATGTCCTTTCCCATTTTCACTTGTTGAAAAAATAATTTCTCTTTGTAGTGATGAAAATGATTGGATTCTTGATCCTTTTACAGGATCAGGTTCCGTGTTAGCAATTGCAAGCAAAATGCATCGAAATTCTGTAGGCTTAGATGTAAATAGGTCTTACAAAGAGCGATTTGAAACTGAAGTTTTGATAGGTGCAGAAAGATACTGGCAAAGGCGTGTTAAAGAATTAGAAGATGCTAAGTTGCTCTTTGACAATTTCAGAAAAACCAACAAAAAACTGCGGAAATTAAAAGTTGCAAGTAATATTTGTGAGCATTTGAATAAGGTTAACAAACATTCTTTTTTATATTATGTAAAGGACAAAGCTAATAACGACCTTGAAGTCATTATATTACAAAACGGGCAGATGCCATTGATAGATTTAGGCAATAAAGAATTGCGTGATTTGATCAAGCAATCTAAAATTAATCCAACTATAACTATAAAGAAAGATTCCGAAATCGCTCAGAAATTAAATAAAGCCAAGTCTTACAAATATAAATTCGATAGATTTTTCTCTTATACTTCTTCATGCAAAATGGTAGATGTTCTTAAAAATGAGACGAAGTTTGAGTTTATGTATTCTGATATTCCAATAAAAGTTGGTGGAGATTAAATCAGAACTATGGCTACTCGGAAAATGAAAAAAAGAAAGAGAAAAAAGAAAGTTCCTTTAACTCCACAACGTAAACACCAAATTAAGTTTCATAAAGCCATCCTTGAAATGTTTAAACGTATGGGGTTTGAATACATTCGTACGGAAGGGAAAAAAGTAAGATTTGATGGCAGAGAAAGTGAAATTGATAGTGTTTTTTTATTTAAAAACATTATTCTGATTTGTGAAGAAACAATTGGGAAGACTAATGCGACAGATCATTTACGAAATAAGTATGAATTTTTCGAGAAGCTTTCGACTGATAGAGAAAATTTCCTAAGCTGGATTAAAAACATAGGGAAAGACAAATTTGCTCGCTTCGATAATTATTCTAATGCACGCTATAAAATATTCTACATCTATTTCACCGAACAACCTATAGAAGAAGAAAAGCGAATTCTTTATGGCGAATTCAAGTATATAGATTATAGGATACTGAAGTATTTCCTAAAAGTAGCAGATAGCATTAGATATTCAGCAAGAAATGAGTTTTATAAATTTATTGGGGTCGATTTTAGACAAATAGGAAACACAAAGGGAAGCTACCCTGAACACATATATAGTGCAGTAATATTTCCTGAAGATGTCAGTGGGATGCCTTCAGGTGTGTCTCTTGTATCTTTTGTCATGACAGCAAAGGAGTTGCTAGATTGTGCGTACGTTTTTCGAAAAGAGAATTGGGATCAGAATACAGGATACTATTATCAAAGACTGATTGAAAGAAGTAAAATAGTTAGCATACGTGAATTTCTATCACGGGAGAAAAGGACATTTATTGATAATATTATTGTTAGTTTGCCGAAAGAGGCTAAATTTTATTTAAAAGGCGAGAAGGATTTGGAAAGTGAACCTATCGATCCTAAAGCAATCGACGACGTAACATCTAATATAGAAATCAAAATTCCTTACAAAAGCAACTCAATTGGTATAATTGATGGACAGCATAGAGTGTTTGGTCACTACGAAGGTCCTGATGATCAAGAAGAGAGAATAATCGCTGACCTTCGGAATAAAAGACACCTATTTATTACGGGATTATACTATCAGAAAGGGATGTTTACCGAGTCGGAGAAGAGGAAATTTGAGAGCCAGCTATTTCTGGAAATAAACAGCAAACAGAAAAAAGTTAATACGCAAATTCTACAACACATTCAGTCCCTGCAAGACCCTTTTTCTCCAATAGGAATATCTACAAGTGTAATCCAAAAGATGAATACTCGTTCGCCATTTCTCAATCTATTTTTACTTTCAGAGCTTGACAATAAGGGCATTAAAACGCCAACAATTATAAAATATGGACTGCAACAGCTTGTCGAAATTGACGAATCAAAAGAAACGCTTTTTAAGTATTGGCACAATCAAGACAAAAATTTACTACAGAAACAGGAAGGGAAAGATAATATCGCTGAAGAACTTCTGAATAAATATGTATCTTTTTGTGCTGATACAATTTGTAAGTTTTTTATATCAGTTCAGAGTAATTTTAAAGATGATTGGGTTACAGATGGTACAAGCAAGTTATTGACAGTTACTTCTATTGTTGCGTTCATAAAAAGCTTTGGTATGTCATTGGAAGTTTACCAAGGTGTTAAGGAAATAGGGTTTTACCAAAAAAAGCTTTCTGCCCTTAAGATTGATTTTAAAAACAAAGAGAAGTTTCCTTATGTTTCGAGTCAGTGGCCGAAGTTTGCTGCAGAAATAAACAAGTGTTGGACGATAGCCTAATTTGCCATCATCAGCTCTTTTTCATGTCCATGCGTAAGCGGTCTGATAGCTCCGTTCTTGTGTAATAGATGGGGTCTATATTCCGCATTAACTTGAAAGGCATTCAGAGCCACGTCTCCACGTTTTATAATTAAGTTGTTTATTTTTTGTCAGATGCTTTCTTCAATCCTGCTATATCAATTTTTTTATTTGAAGCATTGCCTGCATAACTCTTTGCGACTTTGATCAGATCAGGGTCATTCAACATCTCGCCCAAGACAACAGGAAGGATTTGCATTCGGTATTGTTTTATGTACCATATTATGGTACATTATATTTATCATGAGAATATCACTTGAAGTAATTAAAGATAAATGCCGTCAGCGGAAGATTACGCTCTCTGAACTGCTTAAGCAAGCAGGGGTAAGCCGCAACGCGTTTTATTCATTAGCGCGTGAGGATTATGTCTTGCCTAAATCTATCAAAGCTATTGCGAGGGGCCTGAATATATCTCCTTCGGAATTTCTTACCGAAGATAATAAAGAGACGGAAAAGATGAAGCTTTTACTAAATAAAGTGGATGATATAGCCGGAAAACACAAAAATATTGATCGGGACAATATCAGGCACACGTTATTATTACTGCGCGAACCGCCGATTGAACGTTTACGGAGGGCCTTGACCCGTGGTCAAAAACCTTATATTCACCAAAAATGAGATTCGCTTTCTGCGCGAATTAGTCCGCCATAAGGTTGATTTCATGATCATCGGCCTGTCAGCGGCCGCTTTACAGGGTGCGCCTGTTGTTACTCAAGATGTTGATCTTTGGTTTGCGGATTTGGCCAGTACTCAGTTAACCAAAGCCTTAAAAAAAGTAAAATCAATTTATGTTCCCCCTATGGGAAACAACCCTCCTATGTTTGCCGGGGACGACGTTCAGCTTTTTGACATTGTAACTCATGTACATGGTTTGGGCGAATATGCCGAGGTCAAAAAAGAGGCAATAAAAATATCTCTGGATGATTTTAAAGTGCCGGTGCTGCCGCTTGAGTTGATCATTAAAAGCAAACAGGCGGCTGGCCGTAAAAAAGATAAACTGGTGCTGCCTGTGCTGAAAGATGTCTTGAAGACAATTAGATCGTCGGAGAAAGGATAAGAGTCAAACTTACCTATTATCATTTGAGTTGATTATTTTCCCTCATATGCTTTCTTCAAACCTGCTATCTCAATTTTTTTCATTTGAAGCATTGCCTTCATAACCCCTTGCGACTTTACAGGATCAGGATCACTCAGCATCTCGCCCAAGACAGTAGGAACGATTTGCCACGACAAGCCAAACTTGTCTTTAAGCCAGCCGCATTGCTGCGCATTCTTATCTCCGCCTTCGGATAGATTCTGCCACAGATCATCTATTTCTTCCTGTGTCTCGCAGTTCACGACAAACGATACGGCCTCTGTGAACTTGAATATGGGTCCGCCGTTTAACGCAACGAACTCTTGTCCATGCAGCTTAAACGCGATAGTCATCACTGATCCCTTTGGCCTTCCGGAGACCGCTGCCCCTGCCTCGTCATAGCGGGTAACGCTCACGATCTTTGAATTCCAAAAAATAGAGATATAAAAATTAACTGCCTCTTCGGCCTGGTTATCAAACCATAAGAATGGAGTAATTTTTTGCATGGTCTTTTCCTTTCAGTTATTATTTATTTTGTTGTGCTTCTACTATTACCTTGAAACCGCCGTATACCATGCGTTTCATGTCGAAAGGCATCTCCTTCATTCCGCCCATCTTTTCCATCTCCTTCATCACTTTTGCGTTGACGCGGTCACGATGTGCCCGCGACTTGAATACGATCCATGAGAAGACCACGGTCTCTTCCGGTTTCAGCTTCATCATTTTTGGAAAAGGCGTCCCCCACTTGTTAACTAAGTCCTCACCGACACACTCCTTATAATCAAGGGCGCCGTGTTTAAGCCACATCTTTGCTCCCATCCTGGCCATGCGGGCATAGGTGTTCAGGTTTTTCTTCGGTACAGCTAAGACAAATCCATCGACGTAATTCATAAAGACCTCCTTTTTGGTTAATATTGACGATTCTTTTTCTCATATTATTTTTCTTCTGCAAGCCGCTTGCGACGAGCAAGTTCGGCCTCAGTGGGGACCTCAAGCGCGAACGATCCTGTTTTGACTTCTCCTGCGCGCGCGTACGTTGCAACGATAACTCCATTTGGTGAAATTTCGCTTTTAAGCAATTTGAATCCAACGGGAATTGCGCCTTCGGCAAACAAGCGCTTACCCCTGCCGAGAGTGATAGGGAATATTTTCAGCCGAAGTTCGTCAACCAGATCGTTCTTCAGAAGTGTTTGAATGAGATTGCCGCTGCCATGAACCTGTATTTCGGGCCCGTCCTGCTCCTTTAGTTTTTTAACTTCTTTCGCGACATCTCCCCTGATGAGTTCGGAATTGCTCCAGTCAAGCTTCGTCACCGTCTTTGAAGCTACATATTTTTTCGCCTTATTAATTCCGGCCGCAATTGGATCGTCATTGGTCTTCACGTACGGCCAGTGCGCCGCGAATATCTCATACGTCTTTCTGCCAAGCAATAGATCAAAGGGCTTACTCATTTGCCCGACCATCACTTTGCCAAGGAAGTCATCAAAGTACCCAGCAACCCACCCGCCGTGTTTGAACCCGCCGGTGGGATCTTCTTCAGGTCCGCCTGGGGCCTGCATGACTCCGTCAAGCGATACAAACGTTAATACGATAAGTTTTCTCATGTCTTCTTCTTCGTAATACCCGCTTATGAGTTTTAATGTCAAACGTCTTCATTGTCTTCTCATTTAATGATATTGTTTCCCTCTTGCGCGATATCAGGTCATTCAAGATTGCCCAGCGTTTCAGTTATCAGGTTTGACAGGGCCGGGAATATGTGCATGCACCCTGTAATGGACCTTATATCTTTTTTGTTGATCACGGCATTCACGACTTCCTGGATGAGTATTGCGGCATGAGGCCCGATGATATGAAAGCCCAGGATCCTGCCGGAATTCTTTTCAACGACGGCCTTTGCAAAACCTTCCTGCTCCATCATGGCCTCTCCCATCACTGTATCTGAATATTTCGCCCTGCCCACTAGAACATCGTGAGACTTCCTTGCCTGCTGCTCCGTCAGTCCAATGGAGGCGATTTGAGGGCGCGTGAATACCGCGTGGGGTACGGATTGGAAATCCATCCTGATCTTTTTCCTGTGAGTCGCGTTGTGCCAGGCTATCTCCGCCTGTTTATCTCCTGCATGAGTGAACATTGCCATTCCGTTGGCGTCGCCCACGGCCCATATGTGTTTCCTGCTGGCCTGAAGATGACCATCAACCTTTATGAAATTATTTTTGTCGGTCTCAATGCCGGCATTCACTATTTTCAGAAGGTCTGCATTAGACTTTCTGCCGGTCGCCACCATAACCGCCTCCGCAGAAATCTTCTTTGTCCGGCCGGTGCCGATATCCCTTACAAAAATGACGTAACCGCCGTCAGCCTGTTTCACTTCTTCTGTTGTCCCTGTGAGCATCTCTACACGCCTGCCGAGCTCAATCTTTAAGAGTTCCGATATCTCCGGTTCCTCTGAAGGGAGGAGTCTTGCGCTTCTTGCGATCATGATTACCTTCGTACCGAGAGCAGAAAAGAAGTGCGCGTATTCAAGCCCTATGTATCCGCCGCCGATGATGAGCATCTTCTCCGGCTTTTTTTTGAGCCCGAGTACGCTCTCGTTGGTCAGATACGGGATATTCTCCAGTCCCTTTATCGGCGGGATATTGGGACGGGCGCCTGACGCGATAAAGATCTTCTTCCCCTTTATCTTTTCGTCACCTGTTTCAATGGTGCGGTCATCAATAAAATGGCATTCCCTATTGTAAAAATCGATATTCCCGGTCTCTTTAATCGCCGTCTTTATCCCGTCTCTTCCGTTGGTGACGGCTTTCTTCATCCGGTCCATGACCGCCCTGAAATCAACGCGGGTTATTTCCGCCCGGATTCCGAGTTTCGCCGCTTCATTGATCTCGATGATCCTGTCAGCCGTATGTATCAGCGTTTTTGACGGTACACATCCGTAATTCACACAGGTCCCTCCCGGATGTCCCTTCTCAACGAGAGCTACTTTTAACCCATCTGAAGATGCCTTGAAGGCAACTGACAGGCCGACGTCTCCCGCACCGATCACGATTACATCATATCTTTTCATTATTCAGACATATCACCTTTAATTTTTTTTCGCCTTCGGACCGGCAAGCTCACGAAAACGCACAGCCGTTTCGGGCCCTTTGGCCTCGTCCTCGTGTTTAAAGAAGACAAAAGCCTTCTTCCATTTCTGAGAAAGGATCTTTTCCATCCATTGTGACAGATAAGCATCCGGATAATCGGAACGGCGCAGGCGCAGGTACCCCCATGATGCAGTGCTGATGATCTCACTTGCCGGATTCTCATCGGTATCGGGGGTGCATAGGCTGTAATCCCTCTTGCGAAGGAGCTCCAGAATCTCATCATCAACCCATGACGGCTCCCGGAACTCGAATGCAACGGATATGTTTCGGGGAATCAGGTCGATAAAGGCCTCCAGCAACGGCCGGTCCGCATGAAAAGTCCCGGGAAACTGAAAAAGGATCGGCCCCAACTTTCTCCCCAGCACGGGCAAGGTTCCGAAGAGATACCGGGCCTCTTCTCCCACATGCCTCAATCGTCTGAAATGGGTTATGACCTGGGGCGCCTTCAGCGCAAAGACAAAATCGGCAGGGACCTGCCCTGCCCAGGAATCCAGGACGTCCGCGGTCGGCATGTGATAAAAGGTGTTATTGATCTCTACCGCGCCGAGGCGTTGAGAATAGAAGCGGAGCATCTCTTTGGGCGAGATCTTTTCAGGATAGAATTTTCCTTTCCATTCCTTGTACCCATACCCGCTTGTACCGACATAAATTTTCATAAGCCAAAAAAATGAACCACAGAGATCACAGAGAAAGACGTATCTGGTCCTATGAGATGAGAAAGTATCTCTTTTGGAGGCCATCGTCCCTCCGGCGCACGCGATGCTGTGACCTCATCAACGCCTTCGCATGTCTTCTTAAGTCCTTCGATATTCCGGCGGATGTTTTGCGCCAGTTGATGCCCTGTTGAAGTCGACATAATTGTTATCCTCCTTTTTCCCAGCCATTGAAAATTCTCTGCAGGCTTTTTATCGTCCTACAAGAGAAATATAGCACATAATGTCACGATGTCAAAGTTTAGATTCTCTGAATTCAGGATGAGGGAGCCAGAGACACTTTTGCCTTGGCACAGAAGCAAATTACTCTTGTCTTCGATAAGCATAACGTATTATTAATAAATTTTTTCTGTTAGCTAAAATTCAAAAGTGCACACTTTAAGAATTAAAAGTGCACACCTGCAATGTCTTTGTTTTTGACATTTTGAACATCAAGCAATTTCCCATTGCACCAGAATCTGATCTCAGACAATGAATTATTCAGTG
>JACRPZ010000015.1 GCA_016222905.1 Nitrospirota bacterium | reverse complement strand
CAGCAAGAGTTATACAGATTGAACGCTCAAAAACGATCTCCAAAGAAGAAAAAGGCTGCCTGATGAACTATACCTTTTGTATAGATTTTTACATGAGGCAACGTATATCATTTTGTATCGATTCTTATGTGAGGCAACGGGGATTTTCCGCATAAAAATTATACAATACCCATACCCGATAACAAGAAAAATTTGACTTAGTGTTGAATACATGTTATATTTTGAATAATGGATAGAATACTCATCACAGTCATGTTTTGTCTTACCATGGCGATGGGGACATTATCCCATGCTGACATATATAAGTATGTAAATGAGAACGGCGTAACTATTTTTACCAATATCCCCGATGATAATGATGCCAAAAAAGTAATCTCAGAGGGGACCTCCCGTACGGCAAGAAATATAAGAGATTCCAATTATTACAACGATATAATATATAGCAAATCAGATAAGTACAACTTAGAGCCTTCACTTATAAAGGCTGTAATTACGGCTGAGTCCAACTGGAGGCCCACTGCTGTATCAACAAAAGGCGCTATCGGCCTTATGCAGTTAATGCCTTCAACAGCATCGGATATGCTTGTGAACAACCCTTATGACCCTGAAGAGAACATTGAGGGGGGCGCTAAATATCTCAGATACCTGCTGGACATATTTAACGGCGACTTGACGCTTGCGCTTGCGGCTTATAACGCAGGGCCTGAGAGAGTTAGAAAGTTTGGAAACGTGCCGCCTATCCCTGAGACAAAGCAATATGTAAAACGCGTGCTCTCTATGTATGAAGGCAAAACGCGGTATGGGAGTGCATCTGCATCTTACGCAAGCAGCCCGGAAACTATATACAAGGTAGTTTATGACAACGGAACAGTTCTTTATACAAACACCCCTCAACCTAAGCCTGCAAAATTCTGACGAGCCTCCTTTTCTTAAAATCCAAACAAAACAATTAAACCACAGAGATCACAGAGAAAGACCTGAAAGTCAAGATATTAAGACATAAAACCATTTCATCTTTATGATGAAAGCAAAACAATGCATATAAGGTGAGTAAGCTTTTGAATATGAATTCATTTATCTCTGTATACTCTGTCGTTAACTGCCGTTTTTAGGTTACAAAACATGACTGAACTTGAAATCCTCCGGGAAAAAATATTGAAGCTTAAAGGAGAGAGGAACGCAATAATAATCTCTCATAATTATCAGAGGGACGAGGTGCAGGATATTGCCGACTTCACAGGAGATTCACTTGAACTTTCCCGCATCGCGGCATCTGCTAAATGCGACGTTATAGTATTCTGCGGTGTAAATTTCATGGCGGAAAGCGCATCCATCCTGTCGCCTGAAAAGACCGTTCTCCTTCCTGAGATCGGGGCCTGCTGCCCAATGGCTGACATGATAACCGTGAGCGGTGCAAGAAGCCTGAGAACGCAATTCCCGGGATATAACTTTACTGACGGTTACGTCTACCCTGCTGATTTCACCTTAAGCGATATAAAGAAACTCTATCCTGGCGTTCCTGTGGTCACGTATGTAAACAGTTCGGCAGATGTCAAGGCAGAAAGCGATATATGCTGCACATCAGCAAATGCCATAAAGATCGTGGAGGCGCTCGATTCCGGCAAAGTAATATGCGTGCCTGACAAGAATCTCTCCGCATGGATTGCAAGAAATACCAAAAAAGAGGTCATCGCATGGGACGGCTTCTGCCATGTGCACGACAGGGTCACTACAGCAGATGTCTCTCTGGCAAGAGAGGAGCATCCTGACGCCCTGCTCCTCGCGCATCCCGAATGCAGGATAGATGTGCTTGAGATGGCGGACCACGTAACAAGCACTTCAGGCATGCTCAGATTTGCAATCTCCTCTGATGCAAAAGAGTTTATAATAGGTACAGAGATAGGGCTTCTTTACAGACTGAGAAAAGAGAACCCTGATAAAACGTTTCATCCACTGAGAAAAGATATGATATGTCCCAATATGAAGAAGACCACTCTAAAGAGCGTCTTAAGAGCGCTTGAGACCATGACTCCTGAAATAAAAGTGCCGGAAGAGACAAGGATCCACGCCAAAAGAGCGCTTGACAGAATGCTTGAGATAAAGTAAAGCCTGTTGCTTTGCTGCTTTACTGTTTGATTACCGCTCCCTTATAATTATTAAAAGGCATGAACCTGCTCAAACAAAAAATTATCGAGACAATCCGCAGCAAGGGGCCTGTTACCTTTAAGTCCTTTATGGATATGGCGCTTTATTATCCCGGACTTGGTTACTACACATCTCCGGGCAGTGTAATAGGGCGTAAAGGAGATTTCTATACCGGATCACATCTTCACCCGATATTCGGGGCGATGCTTGGAAGACAATTAATGGAGATGTGGGAGCAGATGGGAAGGCCTGAAGATTTCCATGCAGTTGAGATCGGAGGAGGAGCAGGTTACCTCTGTAAAGATATTCTTAACTATCTGTGCGATTCCTCTCAAAAGAATGAACCCTCAAATAAGATAACAGGGTTCTTAAAGTCATTAAAATATGTGATGGTTGAGCTTAATCCGGCATTTCAGAAAAGACAGAAGGAAATTTTAGGCGAACTCGGAGGAAGGGTAAAGTGGATAAAATCCTTAAATGACCTCTCCCATAAAATTAACGGCTGCATATTCTCCAATGAATTGCTTGATGCATTCCCGGTGCATATTGTAGATATGAGAGATGAACTTAAAGAGGTCTTTGTGAATCATATTTCAGGTGATTTTATGGAGCAAATACAAGAAGTTAGCGATGTCAGACTAACAGATTACATGAATGAGTTTTCCATACAAATCACGGAGGGTTACAGGACAGAGATAAATCTGAAGATAAGAGATTGGCTAAATGAAATATCATCTGTACTCTCGGAAGGTTTTCTACTCACGATTGACTACGGATATTCGGCAAAAGAATATTACAGCAAAGAACATTCAAACGGGACACTACTCTGCTATTACAATCATCAGTACAACGAAAATCCATACAAAAATATCGGCAATCAGGATATAACAGCGCATGTAAACTTCTCGTCACTAAAAAAATGGGGGGAGGAAATTGGATTAAATACAATCGGATACTCTCCGCAGGGGACCTTTCTCGTTTCATCCGGTATAGATGATGTGATAACCGAACTCTATTCCGGTTCGCCTGATTACTCGTTCGAGATATCAAAAATCAAAGGTCTGATACTGCCTCAGGGTTTGGGAGAATCCCACAAGGTCATGATCCAGTACAAAGGCAAGGGCTTGCCGGAGATGCGTGGATTTTCAATGCAGAATCAGGCCGGCACACTTTAGTATTTATTAATGCGGAAACTGCAATTAACCACAGAGAACGCAGAGGAAATATATAGCAAAAGAAGAATTGGCAATATAAAAAGTTTCATAAAAAAGAGGTAAAGAATTATTTCATCATAGTGGACACAGAGAAAAAGAATTTTAGATTTTAAAAAAGCTCTGTGAACTCTGTGGATATTTTTTAATGCACTTTTGGTTTTAATGCGAGCTGTTATTGTATATCTCATCAAAAAGAGATGAGAGCTTGATAAATGCCTTCAATACATCAGGATCAAAGTGTACCGGCATGGTCCTGCCGTCTCCTTCAGTTATAATTCTGGATGTATCCTCATGGGTTAATAACGGTTTGTACGGCCTTTTACTCCTTAAAGCGTCATACTGATCACATAGCATGACTATCCTTCCCTCAACCGGGATAGCATCACGCTTCAGGCCTGACGGATATCCTGTGCCGTCCCATCTTTCATGATGATTCAAAGCGATTGACTCGGCCATTTTAATATTGGCATCAGATGAGTTTGCTAAAACCTGTTGTCCGATAATACAGTGACGCTTCATAATCTCAAATTCTTCCTTAGTAAGAGGCCCGGGCTTTAACAGGATGCTGTCCGGTATCCCTATTTTGCCAATGTCGTGTATCTGGCTTGCAAAAGTAATATTACCAATAAAATCCATGGGCATATCAAGTTCCTCTGCAATTTTGTTTGCATAGAGACCGAGCCTTGAGATGTGAGCTCCGGTATCAGTATCCCTGAATTCAGCCATTGCTGTTAAACGCTGTATCATCTCCCTGCTCACGTTTTCAAGCGAAATTAAGGCGCTGGCTAATTCCTGCGTCCTCTCACGGACAGTATCTTCAAGCATCTTCTTATAATTTTTCTCTACCTTTATAAGGCTGATATAGCGGGCTGCCTTGTCAATTGAGACGATAAGATATTCGGGGTTGTAAGGTTTCAGGATGAAATCAAATGCGCCGTATTGTATGCCGTTAATTGCAGTATCCAACTGCGCATATCCGGTCATGAGGATTACCGGTGTGTCCGTATTAATGCTGTGAAGACGTTTGAGGAGTTCGATCCCTGTAATGCCGGGCATTTTAATATCTGTCAGCACAACATCAATATTACCGGCCTGAAATTTCTCTATCGCATCCGCGGCATTATTGGATGAGACGACTGAATAATCGTATGCCTTCAGTAAAGCTGAAACAGAATCCAGCACAAAGGCATCGTCATCAACAACAAGAATTACCCCTTTATTCTGCTCTTTCATTACCGAATATCTCTATAATTTTCCTTAAAAGTGCTGCCGGCATAACAGGCTTTGAGATAAAATTCATCCCTTCTTCAAGCGCTCCGTATTGACTTGTAAAGTCAGCAGGATAGCCGCTTATGAAAAGCACCTTCACATCAGGCCTTATCTTTCTGATCCTGTCATAAGCCTCTTTGCCGCTCAGCCTGGGCATTATTATATCAAAAAGAAGAAGATCAATATCATTATTCTCCTTAAACTTATCTACCGCGTCCAATCCGTCAAACGCCTCTATGACATTATATCCGGAGCTTTCAAGCATCTGTCTTGTGAGTTTCCTGAATCCCCCTTCATCCTCTGCAAAGAGTATTGTTCCGGCTGACCCAGCCGGTTCAGCCAGCTTAAGGCTTTTTATCTCCTCCATTGCGGGCTTGAACACCGGCAGGTATATATTGAATGTTGCGCCTTTGCCAGGCTCGCTCTGGCATGTGATATAGCCATTATGCTGTTTGATTATGCCGTAGGCTATAGAAAGACCGAGTCCCGTGCCCTTTCCAAACGCTTTGGTTGTAAAGAAAGGCTCAAATATTCTTTCTCTTATATTTTCTTCCATGCCAACGCCCGTATCTGAAACTGCGATAAGCGCGTATCTGCCTTCTTCGCCGTAACCATGCGCCGTTATAAAATCCCTTGTAAGTTCCACGGCCCCTGTTTTAATGGTTATAGTACCTTTTCCGGATATCGCGTCCCGTGCATTTGAGCAGAGGTTCATCATAACCTGCTCCATCTGGACAATATCAGCAGTAACAATTAAATCTTCTGTTAATTCTATCTTCAGTTCAATATCTTCGCCGACAGACATTGATAAGAGCTTCTCAATGCTTTTGATAATCTCGTTGATTTTAACAGGTTCAGGATTACTTATCTGCTTTCTGCTGAATGCAAGAAGGCTCCGCACAAGATTTGCAGCCTTCTCTGAAGCAGAGAGTACCTGGTCAATTAACCCCCTTAAGGATTCGTCCTCTCCTGCCTTCATCTTCATTACGCTCGCATAACCTATGATTGCGGTGATGATATTATTGAAGTCATGAGCAACGCCTCCCGCAAGCTGGCCAACCGCCTCCATTTTTTGCGACTGGCGGATATGGTTTTCAAATTTTTTATGCTCTGTAATATCTCTGACTACATGGATCAGTCCTATTATTTTATGTTCGCTGTCAAGCCTCGGTATGGCTCTTATCTCAATAAACATATTTAAGTGCGGCTCAAACAGTTCAACAGTAGACAGTACGCCTGTCTTAAAGGTCAGACAGCTCGGACACCCGGCAGGCGCACACTCTGTCCCGTGGTAAAACTGATAACATTTTTCCTTTTTAATATTCAGGAAAGATAAACCGAGTATCTTCTCTGCTGCCGTGTTATAACGAATTATATTAAAGTCCGCGTCATGGACTGTAATCATATCGGTCAGGATGTTAAACGTATCCTCCCAGTCCTGCTTAATCTGAAATATCTGCTCATCCATTTTTTTACGCTCGGTAATGTCCTGCGCAGTGCCGGACATGTAGGTTGGTCTATTCTCAGCATCATATTTCAGTTCGCCCCGGCCCATTATAAAACGTACCGTGCCATCGGGTAAGATACTGCGAAACTCTAATTCACCCGGCTTTCCTCCTGACAGACAATCATTTAGCCATGCCTGCATCGCCGGCCTGTCATCAGGATGTATAAGGTTAATAAAAGACTCAGGAGTCGGGGTAAAAGTATTCGGTGAAACACCGTAAATCCGGTATGTTTCATCAGACCATGTTATACGGCCTGTCATATCATATTTCCAACTGCCGATATGGGCGATTTGCTGTGAATCAGACAGAAGAAGCTCTTTTTCCCGCAGCGCTTCTTCCGATTTCTTGCGTTCCGTCATGTCGCGTGCAACAGCGACTATATAGCAGCGGTCTAACTGCACTAAATTCAGACTGACCTCGACAGGAAAAGTTGACCCATCCTTTCGCAGGTGGACACCATTCCATACGCCGCCCCCTGTCCGCCTGAGTTCCTCCATTATTTTTGGAAAGTCTGACGGCTTGACCATGGGATCAATGTCGAACACTTTCATAGACAGAAGTTCCTCGCGGCTGTAGCCGAGGTCTGCGCATGTTTTCTTGTTTACATTGAGGATACAACCCGTTTCCGGGTCAACAACTTCAACAGAGTCATAGGACTGATCAATCAAAGTTTGATAGAGCCTGAGATTCTCCTCGCTCTCGCGAAGCGCCTCCTCCGCCTTCTTCTTCTCTGTGATGTCAGTTAACATACCGATAATGCCGGTTATGCGGCCATTCTGATCATATACCGGCGCGGTTGAAAGCATAACATCAAGGTATGACCCGTCTTTCCTCATACGTTTTACTTCAACGCCCGTAAAGGATTCGCCGCTCAAAATCCGTTCGCGATGTGACTTAAACTCATCTTTCTTCTCTTCAGGGACTATTGGGTTAAAGCGTCCTAAAACTTCTTCTGCTTTCCAGCCGAATATATGTTCAGCAGCAGGGCTCCACATTGTAACTTGTCCAAATGTATTAAGAACCAAAATTGCAACCGGTGACGCCTGAAATATTGATTGAAGGGTATGCGTGGTTTTTTCTAATTTTTCCTGGACTTGCTTGCGTTCGGTGATGTCTTCGGCAACTCCGCTAATGCGCTGCGGCTGCCCTTCTTTCGTCGGAATAAAAGTTCCACGGTCATAAATCCAGCGTATTTCGTCATCTTGTTTCTTAATACGATACTCCACTTTATAGGGGGTCTTTCCACCGCTGCTGATAAAAGCTTCAAATGCTTCATGCATATGCTGCCTGTCATCTTTATGAATCAAATCAACCCATAATCTGGGATTGCTGTAAAGATCTTCCGCCGGCACGCCCCATATACGCTCAAAAGCCGGACTGACATAGAGTACCCGTTCCGGATTCAGTTCGGTGAACCAGAAAACCTGGTCAATGTTCTCTGCAAGGCTTCTAAAACGTTCTTCGCTGGTGTGCAGCTTCTCCCCTGCCCGTCTGCTCTCGGTAATGTCATCAACCATCTCTATCGCAGCTATCACTTTGCCCTCTGCATTCCTGATTGGAGATGAAACCACTCTGTAATTTCTGATTTCATTTCCTACAGGAGTATCTGTTATTGACTCGTGAGTCTCCCCATCAATGAGCGTTTTGCAGGTTGGACAATAGGAACATACATCTTCTCTTGGAGGGTTATTAAAAACTTTGTAGCAGATTGGCTTTTTTGAGGTGTCAATATCAGGGAACCATTGTTTCATTAGACTATTCAAAGACAATATTTCCATATTCTGGCTTATAACCGAAATCCCAACCCCTACATTTTCTATAACGCTTTTATACTTTTCTTCAGATTCCTTTAATGCCTGCTCAGCCAGCTTGCGTTCGGTAATGTCTGACATGGCATGAACATAGCTGACAATCTCCCCTGAATCATTCAGTACGGGGTCTACAGTGACAGAGAACCACTTGTTCCCTGCCTCCAACTCAACAACCTCTCTCTTATGGGTATCCTTTGCAGCAGTAAAGGGGCATCCATCTATAAAATACGCTGTGCCATGCACAACTTCATGACAGGTGTGCCCAACAATCTCACTTTCCTGTTTGTTCACTAAATTTGCAAACGCATTATTGCAGCGTAAAATCTTTCCCTCAGCGTCAGCTATAAAGATAGCATCATTCATGGCATTGAAGGTTGTCTGCCACTGTAAAGCAATATCACTAATCTGCTCTCCTGATTTTATTTTGCTGTTAATTAAGAGTTGCGCCAAAGCAGCAATAAAAATAATACCACTCATAGTTAACAAACGCATCCAGATTTCATGCGGATATGGAGAAAAGATTTGTGATGTCAGAGTGCCTTCTTTAAAAATATAAACATCCATAAGGCAATCAATAAACCAATAAAGTACGCCAAGTCCTATACTGCACCATATTATTCTCCACTGACTTATCGAAGATATAGATTTCGACATACTCAACCGCGTTCCCTCCTTTGCTAATCTTATCAGGTTTTATCAATTGCAACAAGTGTAAAATCTGTTTTCACGGGAAACTTCATGAACCTTTTGCTCACAAAGGAGCATGAAAATAATTTTTATCAGTCATTTCCGTGCTTAGAGTCTTTTTTAAAAGGAACTGGATTCCGGCTTATCCCGAAGCATCGGGACCGGAATGACAACCTTAACTACTGTTTTTGAGTCAATGACGATCAAATGCGTGAAAGCAGTTGGTTTCAGCAATATATTGAACCGCCCCATAGTTCAAACACGCAGACCCAACAAATAGCTCTTGACAATTGTTGTAACGTGTGATACATTAATATCATATGTTACACAAAACATCAAGCAGGGACAATGGAGGTAATCAGGGCTGGCTTCTCTTCTTTTACAGTGTCCCCTCAAAACCGGTAAACGCGAGGATGAAGACATGGAGGAGACTTGCAAAGGCTGGGGCTGTTCAGCTTAAAAGCGCGGTATACATACTTCCATTCAATGAAGAGAATTACGAACTGTGCCAGTGGCTCGTATCTGAAGTTATATCCATGAAAGGCGACGGTTCTTTTGTCAGCGTGAAAAAGATAGAGACGATGAAGGATGATGATATCATTGCCGTCTTTAATAACCAGCGAGAGCAGGATTACAGGCTTATTGAGAAGTCACTGGAAGAGATGGAAAGGAAGACAAACAGCGTAAGAAAGGGCGCGGGGATTCAAGGCGGCAAGAGCCTGGCGGATCAGCTTAACAAGCATTTAAGGGAATTTGAAGATATAAGAAAGATAGATTTTTTTGAATCAACGAAAGGGATCGCGCTGAAGAATAAATTTGACTCCCTGCTGAAAGAGATAAAAGGCCTGACAGTATCCAATCTTAGACAAGTTTCTGAAGTATCCCCCCGGCGCATCGAGGATTATCAAAAAAAAATATGGGCCACAAGAAAGAGACCATTTGTGGACAGGATGGCATCTGCATGGCTGATCAAACGATTCATCGATAAAAAAGCTGTCTTTTCATTTATTGATGAAAAAGATATTGGAACTTTAGCAAAAAATACGGTTGTCTTTGATGCGAGAGAAGGAGAATTTACTCACATTGGAGATATGTGCACCTTTGAGACGCTTGTCAGGACGTTTGGAATAAAAGATAAACCGGTAAGAAAGATTGCCGAATTGGTTCATGAGCTTGATATGAAGGACGGAAAATACAACGTCCCTGAGGCAAAGGGGATTGAAGATGTTTTATCCGGAATAAGAAAGACATCAAAGAATGACGCGGCAATCCTTGAGAAGGGAATGGCCGTATTTGAGATGCTTTACGCATCAAAGATTTAAGAAAAAGGAGGTTGTTATGAAAGAGGTTACTGATATGGTAGTAAAATTAATGGCTGCATCGGCAAGGACTTCGCCGAAGGCAGGAGGAAAGGATTTTCTCGAAATTGTGGTAGTCACTAAAGATGAGGATTTAAAAAAGATTGCAGACGCTATGAAGGAGTACGCGCCAAACAGTACGAACGAAGCGTACTGGCTGAGGGATGCGTCCAACATTGAAAATTCGCAGGCCCTGCTTCTTGTGGGTTTGAGCAAGCCGGTTACGGCGGGTTATGACTGCGGCGCTTGCGGTTATACGACATGCGGCGAGTTTGCAAAAAACAGGCAGTTAAAAGAAAAAGAGATGGGATACACAGGGCCACATTGTGTTATGAGAATGATAGACATAGGAGTTGCGCTTTCGTCTGCCGCAAAGACCGCAAGCATTCACAATGTGGACAACAGGGTTCAGCAGCGGGTCGGAGCAGCAGCACGCTCGCTCGGACTCATCAAGGGTGAGGTAGTGCTGGGAATTCCGGTCAGCATAACAGGTAAGAGCATCTATTACGACAGACAGACGCCGGTGAAACACTAATGTTCATGCGATTAGGATATATATTAACATTCTCATAAGTATGACGACATTTATTTATAAAATCCCTCCTGACCTCCCTTTGCCAAAGGGAGGATTTAGACCCCTCTTTGGAAAAGAGGGGTGAGGGGAGATTTTTCAGACAAATCTTAATTCAATTATGGCTAAAATTCTTTCCCCATTTGCATCTCTCTGCACCGTGGGTTTCTTTGCAAGGCTTTCCTATGCCCTTGCAAGAAGCCCGGTGCTTCCGCTCTTTGCGCTGTATCTTGGAGCGGGTCCGGAGGCTATAGGTTTTGCAGTCGGAATCTCTACTGTCACCGGGATATTTTTCAAGCTGCCCTCCGGCGCACTGTCAGATGTGATAGGTAGAAAGCGTACAATGCTGATAGGGCTGATCGTATTTGCGGTTATGCCGTTTACCTACCTCTTTGTAAAAGATTATTCATTATTAATATTGGTGAGATTCATACACGGGCTTGCAACAGCAGTATACGGGCCCGTTTCGATGGCTGTCGTTGCAGACTTAGCAGGAGCAAAAAAAGGCGAGATGCTCTCATGGTTTTCTTCCGTAACAATCATCGGAAATCTTCTTGGAGCTCCGCTGGGCGGATTCATACTCCACAGCTTATCAGCAACAGCAGAGCCTTCAATTAGAGACTTTCACATTGCATATATCGTAAGCGGTGTAGCGGGAATGATGTCTCTCATTCTTGCGCTGAGATTACTAAGGGAAAAAGATGTTGTTGATAACAGTAGAGGCTTAAAGAAGTCGCTCAAAAAATTTGCATCAGGCATAAAGGAAGTGATAAGCGACAGGCGAGTGGTGATCACGTCAAATATGGAAGGCTTGCAAAACCTGACAGTCGGCGCATTAGAGGCATTTCTTCCAATCTACGCAGTAACGGTTGCCGGGCTTAATGAATTACAGGCAGGACTTCTATGGGGGATACAGGTGCTTGTAACAATATTATCTAAACCTATCATGGGAAAGACCTCGGATAAATACGGAAGAAAGCCGTTAATCGTGGCAGGGATGATTTTATGCTCAATATCTTTCGGATCAATTCCGTTGCTGAATAATTTTTACCTTCTCATGTTGACCGCAATAATATTCGGATTCGGAGAGGCATTTGTTACTTCGTCCTCAGCCGCGCTCGTAGCCGATATATGCAAGGAAAAACATTTCGGAACTGCAATGGGGACATTTGGAACCATATTCGATGTCGGCCATGCTTCAGGGCCGATACTTGCAGGATTCCTGATAGCAAGATATGATTATCTTTTTTCCTTCTGGATTATGAGCGGGATACTTCTTCTTGCAATTCCTGTATTCGTGTTAGGCGTTAAGGAATAACTCCGATAAACACAAAGGAACGTCTTTTCACTCAGGCGAAAATTTTAAAGGCCTTTTGCTTCCTTTATCTTCTTTGTGAGCATCGGCAGTATCTCAAAGAGATCCCCGACTATGCCGTAAGTTGCAACATCAAATATCGGAGCTTCGGGGTTTTTATTTATAGCAATAATTATGTCGGATGACTGCATGCCTACAAGATGCTGCACAGCGCCGGATATGCCGCATGCTATATATATCTTCGGGCAGACGGTCTTGCCCGTCTGCCCGACCTGATGGCTGTAAGGTATCCAATCCTCATCAACCGCAGCCCTTGAGGCCCCGACAGCGCCGCCCATTACAACCGCAAGTTCTTCAAGAAGCCTGAATCCCTCCGCATTGCCGACCCCTCTCCCGCCAGCTACTATGACATCTGCCTCGTGCAGATTGACCATTATCGCCGATACTTCTTCTACAGTTTCAACAACTTTTGTCCTCAATGTCAGATTGTCCGCCTTGATATGAATTATATTGCCGGTCCTTGCGGGATCATATTCACCCTTCTTCATTACGCGAGGTCTGACAGTTGCCATCTGGGGCCTGTGATTAGGACATAAAATAGTTGCCATTATGTTCCCGCCGAAAGCAGGCCTTATCTGAAGCAGGTTTTTTGTATCCTTATCAATTTCTAGCGAGGTGCAATCAGCCGTAAGTCCTGTCCTGAGCCTCGCAGCTACACGCGGTATGAACGACCTGCCCACAGGTGTTGCACCGGCAAGCACAATCGCGGGCTTATGCTCCTTAATAAGCCGTGAGAGCATCTCCGCATAAGCCTCATCATTAAACTTCTCAAGAGCTGCGTCACTGCATAGATAGACCCTGTCTGCGCCCCATTTTATAAGTTCCTCTGCCACTGCTTCGTCAGCGCCAAGAAGCACAGCAGAAAGTTCTGTTTCAAGTTCTTTGGCAAGCCCCTTCCCTGCGCCAAGAAGCTCATAAGATACAGGTGCCGGCTTGCCTTTCCTCTGCTCCGCAAAGACCCATACGCCCTGATATTTTTCAAGCTCTTCTTTGGTGTCTGCAATCTGCGCTCCTGATTCCTTGACCTCAGTCTTTACTATTGCACCCTCAGGACATGCAGAGAGACATGCGTTACAAAGCTGGCAATATTCGTTAATGAATGCCTTTCCATCCTGCATCACAATGGCATCATAAGGACATGAATTTTTACATTCCTCGCAGCCGATGCACTTTTCCTGTATAACTACTATAGGCATTTTATCTTCCTCATCTCATCGATCAAGGCATTCACCTGCTCTTCTGCAGAGCCTTCAAACATTCTTCTGTCAGACTTTACCTTTGGGGCAAAGATATTTTTTACCTGAGTTGGAGAGCCCTTTAACCCAAGACATCCCTCATCAGCCCCTATATCAGCCATCCCCATTTTTCTTATCACAGCCTTCTTTGCCGCCATCTTGCCTTTAAGTGAAGGCAGTCTCGGTTTGTTTAGTTCTTTCACAACTGTAAAGAGGACCGGGATTGACGACTCAACAATATCGTAGCCTTCATCCATAAGACGCTGGACCCTTGCGTATCCGTCTTTCACCTCTTCAATCTTCTTGACATAAGCGACGTGAGGGATATTCAGAAACTCTGCTGTTTCAGGCCCTACCTGCGCGGTATCGCCGTCTATCGCCTGCTTGCCGCAGAAGATAATGTCCGCTTCAATCTTCCTGATCGCCATCGCAAGTGTATAAGATGTTGCCCAGGTATCGGAACCTGCAAAGGCCCTGTCTGTAAGAAGCACAGCCTCATCAGCCCCAAGCGATATGGCCTCTCTCAATGCCGTCTCAGCCTGAGGAGGCCCCATTGTAAGAACAGTCACTCTGCCGCCGACCTTCTCTCTTATCTGGAGAGCGGCCTCAAGCGCATTAAGGTCAAAAGGGTTTACTATGCTCGGCACGCCTTCCCGGATAAGCGTATTTGTCTCAGGGTTGATTCTGACCTCTGAAGTGTCAGGCACCTGTTTTATGCAGACTACTATTTTCACTCTCTAATCTCCCCCAAAAATGCTGCCGCCATTAATTGAATTTAACAGAAAATATTATACGAATTTATCCACGGCATGTAAACCATGAAATTATTACAGTCAGCTTCTATTTTATTAATCCATATGATAGAATGAGCCATAAGTTTGTCAGGCATAAACATACAACACATAAATAATAAAAGGGACAAATCATGATTAAAGAAGCTATCAAGATGCTGACTCAAAGCATTCATCTCTCTGAGAACGAGATGATTGAGGCCATGAATGATATTATGGAGGGGCGTTCCACAGACGCCCAGACAGCCTCCTTTCTTACCGCTCTCAGGATAAAGGGGGAGACGATTGAGGAGATAACCGGCGCGGCAAAGGTTATGAGAGAGAAAGCGTCAAAAATCAAGGCGCCTGAAAATACTGTTGATACCTGCGGCACAGGCGGCGATATGGCTCATACATTTAATATCTCTACAACAGCGGCAATTATCGTGGCAGCAGCAGGAATACCTGTAGCCAAACACGGCAACCGCTCTGTGTCAAGCAGCTGCGGCAGCGCGGACATACTCGAAGCATTGGGTGTGAAGATAGACCTGGCACCTCAGAAGGTTGAAAAATGCCTTGAAGAAACAGGATTCGGTTTCATGTTTGCTCCTCTTTTTCATCCGGCAATGAAATACGCAATCGGGCCGAGGAAAGAGATGGGCATAAGGACCATATTTAATATACTCGGACCCCTCACAAATCCTGCGGGAGCTCAGAGGCAGGTGCTCGGTGTCTTCAGCGATAACCTCACTGTAACCATGGCAAATGTGTTAGGCAATCTTGGAATAATACATGCCTTTATAGTTCATGGCGAGGATGGTCTTGATGAGATAACAAATACCGGCAGCACAAAGGTCTCCGAGCTAAAGAACGGAAAAGTTGAGACTTATTACATTTCGCCGGAGGATTTTGGCTTTAAAAAGGCAAGAAGCGAAGACCTTACCGGCGGAACAGCCGCTGAAAACGTGAAGATAACACTTGATATACTTAACGGAACAGGCGGCGGGCCAAAGAGGGATATAACCGCAATGAATGCAGCAGCAGCCCTGTTAGCGGGCAATGCGGCTAATAACTTCTTGGAAGCGACTAAAAAAGTAATAAATACAATAGATTCAGGCCTTGCACTTAAGAAGCTGGATGAGATAAAGAAAGTCAGCAATAGGCTATGATGCTGCATAGTTTGTATTTAAACTGAACGGCATGAACCATGAGCCATAATCTCTGTTTTTCTCGTTTGACTAATACGGGCTAATATTCTAAAATCTATCATGCATTCCAGCTATGTTCCTCTGCATCTCCACACCCACTACAGCCTTCTCGACGGGGCAATCCGCATAGAAGACATGATTGAAAAGGCGCTGGAGTACAAGCTCCCTGCCGTTGCAATAACCGATCATGGAAATATGTTCGGAGCGATTGATTTTTACAGGAAGGTCTCAAAGGCGGGATTAAAGCCAATCATCGGATGCGAAGTTTATGTTGCTCCTAAAAGCCATCTTGATACAAGGACAGCAGACGGCAGGGGCGAGCAACCGTTTCACCTCATACTTTTGTGTAAGGACATTAAAGGCTACAGGAACCTCACCCGGCTTGTAAGCAAGTCATACCTTGACGGTTTTTATTACAAACCGAGGATTGACAAAGACCTTTTATCCCAGTACAGCGGGGGGCTCATCGGTCTCTCGGCCTGCCTTAAGGGTGAAATTCCAAGCCTACTCTCTGCAGGCCTGATCGATAAGGCAAGAGAGGCTGCAAACAGCTATCAGCATATATTGGGAGCCGGTAATTTTTATCTTGAAGTTCAGGCAAACGAACTGCCTGAACAGGATGCGGTGAACAAACAGATAATCGAGTTAGGGCGGGACCTTCACATAGGCGTAGTTGCAACCAATGACTGCCACTATCTGGTAAAAGAGGATGCAAAGGCGCACGAGGTTCTCCTCTGTATACAAACGGGCAAGACGCTCAATGATGCGGACAGAATGAGGTTTTCCAAAAATTCCTTCTACTTCAAAAGCCCCGAAGAGATGAAAGAGGCTTTTAAAGACTTTCCGGAAGCTATTGAGAACACTAAGAAGATTGCTGAAAAATGCAATCTCGATTTTGATTTCAGCAAGTTCCATCTTCCGATATACGAGACATCTGAAACAAAGGATGTAAACAGTTATCTTAAAAAACTTGCGGAATCAGGATTAAAGAAGAAACTTGACGGCCAGATATCGACTGAATATAAAGAGAGACTTTTGAGAGAGCTTGAGACGATAAAGAAAATGGGCTTCTCATCCTATTTTCTCATCGTGTGGGATTTTATTAAATATGCAAAGAGCAAAGAGATACCAGTCGGTCCTGGACGAGGATCTGCTGCGGGCAGCCTTGTAGCCTACAGCCTTGACATTACTGACATTGACCCAATCAAATACGGCCTGCTCTTCGAGAGATTTTTGAACCCTGACAGAGTGAGCATGCCTGATATTGACATTGATTTCTGCATGGACAGGAGGTCAGAGGTTATTGATTATGTTACAAAACACTATGGAGCAGACCATGTGGCGCAGATAATTACATTCGGCACGATGAAGGCGCGCGCGGCCATAAGGGATGTCGGAAGGGCCATGAACATACCCTATTCAGAAGTTGACAAGGTTGCCAAGCTTGTTCCGTTTGATATAAAAATCACCTTAAAGAAAGCGCTTGAAGTTGAACCCGACCTCAAAGACATCTATGACAGAGACGAGAACATTAAAGAACTTATCAATATCGCCCAGAGGCTTGAAGGCCTTTCAAGGCATGCGTCAACCCATGCCGCAGGCATTGTAATATCACCCGAGCCGCTTACAGACTATCTGCCTCTGTACAAGGCGTCAAAGGACGAGGCCGTGACTACGGCGTTTGATATGGGCTCAATAAAGAAGCTCGGACTCCTGAAGTTCGACTTTCTCGGGCTTAAGACCCTCACTGTCATTGATAAGGCGGAAAAACTTATAACTCACTCAATCGAAACAGAAGGGACTGGCAATAACAACCCCTTTTCTATAAAAAACATACCGCTTGATGACAGCGAGACCTTTAAGATGCTCTGCTCCGCAAAAACCACCGGCATATTTCAGCTTGAAAGTTCCGGCATGAGGGACATCATCACAAGATTGCAGCCGGATGTTTTCGAAGACCTGATCGCTCTGGTCGCTCTTTACAGGCCCGGCCCTATAGGCAGCGGCATGGTTGAAGACTTTATAAGGAATAAATCATCTGAAAAGTCAGGTTCAGACTCCAGACAGACCGGCTCCATATCAAAGCTCTTGCTCCCGAAGTTAGACGAGATATTAAAAGAGACTCACGGGATTATACTGTATCAGGAGCAGGTTATGGAGATAGCAAACAAGATTGCAAATTTCAGCCTTGCCCAGGCTGATATTCTCAGAAAGGCTATGGGCGGCAAGAACCCGGAAGAGATGGAGAAACTTAAGAACGCATTTATCAACGGGGTAAAAGCGAACAAAATAGCGGAGAAAAAGGCCGAGACACTCTTTAGCATGATCCTGCAATTTGCCCAGTACGGATTTAATAAATCTCACTCTGCCGCATACGCGCTTATAGCATACCGGACAGCTTACCTTAAAACACATTATCCGGTTGAGTTCATGGCCGCGTCACTAAGCTCTGACATGGACAATACCGACAAAGTGGTGTCATATATAAACGAATGCAGGGATATGGGCATAGAGATTCTGCCCCCTGATATTAACGAAAGCAACAGGGAGTTTACCGTAAAAGGAAAGGCCGTCCGTTTCGGGCTTGAGGCGGTAAAGGGGGTTGGAAGCTCTGCAATAGAAGCTATTATTTCGTCAAGGGGAGAGAAACAATTCAATTCACTCTTTGATCTGTGTTCAAGGGCGGATTCAAGACGCATAAATAAGAAGGTGCTGGAGAGTCTGATCAAGGCGGGGGCGCTGGATTCCATGGGAAAAAGGGCGCAGTTGATGACTGCTCTTGGCTCAATAATGGATTCAGCATCAAAAGCACAAAAGGAGAGAGAATTTGGGCAAGGGAGCATGTTCGAAATCCACGAATCACTGCCTGAACACCTGCCTGACATTGAAGAGTGGCATGAATCTAAACGATTAACGATGGAGAAAGAAGCTCTCGGCTTCTACATTACAGGGCATCCGCTTAACAGGCACAAGGAGAGGCTGAGCAAGCTGTCTGTAATCCCAACCACAGAGCTTCAGGAACTGCATGACAAGCAGGATGTAAATATATGCGGAATAATCCGCGACGCCAAGCAGATCCAGACCAAAAAAGGCGACCAGATGGCTTACCTGACAATTGAAGACCTGTACGGCACAACAGAGGTGATCGTCTTCCCTGATGTTTACAAGGAATATAAGAATGCCGCGTTAACAGATGCACCGATAATTGTCGCCGGTTCCATTGATAAAAGCGATAAAGGGCTGAAGGTGGTCGCAAGGAATATAGTCTCGATTGATGAAGCTGAGAATTCAGGAAAGATTCAGCCGTTGCCGAAAAACACTGCATCAGGCCGTAAATCTTTGACGTTAACATTGCGCGATAATTCAAACGCAAGCGCTCTTCCAAAGCTCAAGGAGATATTTTCAAAATATGATGGAGATTGCAATATATATTTAAAAATAATATCACCTGAAGAGTGGGAAACGCTGCTGCGTACAGACAGTCAAGTGCTGCCTTCAAAAGAGATGTTATCAGAAGTAGAAGAACTGCTGGGCCAAGGGGCGGCCATACTAAAATAAAACGGAGCATTGATGCGTTACTATCTTGATTTTGAAAAACCCGTTGCGGACTTAGAGAATAAGATTGAAGAGCTGAAACATCTTGCCCGCGGCAAGGACGTGGACATCACCTCTGAGATAAAGAAACTCGAGAAGAAAGCTCTGACCTTGAGAGCCGATATCTTCTCAAAATTAACTCCGTGGCAGAAGACCTTACTATCGCGCCATTCAGAAAGGCCGCATACCTCTGATTATATAAAGCTTATCATGGAGGATTTTATCGAGCTTCACGGCGACAGAAAGTTTTCTGACGACTCTGCCATTATCGGGGGCTTTGCAAGGTTCCAGGGCATGCCTGTTGCGGTTATCGGTCATGAGAAAGGCAGAAGCACAAAAGAGAGAATTGAGAGGAACTTCGGTCAGGCCAATCCGGAGGGTTACAGAAAGGCGCTAAGGATTATGAAGCTTGCAGAGAGATTCGGCAAACCCATAATCACCCTTATTGACACTCCGGGAGCCTATCCTGGAATCGGTGCGGAAGAGAGAGGACAATCAGAGGCAATAGCCAATAATCTCTTTGAAATGTTCAGATTAAGTACCCCCATAATTTCAGTAGTTATTGGAGAGGGAGGCAGCGGCGGAGCGCTTGCGCTCTCCATAGGAGACAGGCTCCTTATGATGGAGCACTCTGTCTATTCAGTCATTTCACCCGAAGGCTGCGCCGCTATTCTCTGGAAAAAAGATAACGCAGAGCTCGGGCAGAAAGAGTATGAGACAGCCTCGGAAGCATTAAAAATTACCGCACAAGACCTTTACGAACTCGGCATTAATGATGAGATTATAACTGAACCGTTGGGAGGCGCTCACAACGACCATCAGGAGACCGCAAAAATGCTAAAGAAGGCTCTGGAGACGCATATCGCTGAATTGACTGAAACCCCTCTGGATTCACTTCTGAAGAAAAGATACAACAAGTTCAGAGGAATAGGCGCATTGCAGGAACAAGCTGCGTATTGAGTCACGCATTAATTGATAATGTCCGTTTTTGTCATTCCTCCCGAAGTATCGGGATCGGGAATCTTTTATTGAGATAGATTCCGGACAAGCCGGAATGACAGACTTTCCGGAGCTTATGCTTCTTTAAGCTCTGCCTCAAACCTGCCGCTTGACCGTGCCACTGCCGATTCCCCTACCCCAAACCGCTGTCCGATCTCCCGGAGTGTTCTGCCGCTGTAACGATGGCTTATATATATGGCAGCCTTCCTGCTAATCTCCGGCTTATCTCCACATTCCTGCTCAACGGCTTTAATTATTGCGTCCAGGGATATTTTTGTCAATTCCCTCAGTGCTGGGATATCTCTCCCTTTCTCCTTCCCAATAAGGTACTTCTCTCTAATATTTTCTATGAATTTATCTGTACCAAGGATCAGGGTTGATGTTGTTTCCTTAAGAGGGTCTTCTTTTGAACCAACTGCTGCTTCTACAAAAAAGCGGTATCCCTTCCGCGCATCTGAGGTCTTCCTCCCGAAATACTGAAGCAGCCAATCAATGGTCAGCCAGTGGGGTGTTTTTGTATTACCAATATAAGCTGTATAACTTGTCCATTTATACTTCTCTGCCTGTCTGGCCATACCCGCCCGCACAGGATTGAGGTGTATGTATCGCGAAAGCTCTCCGGCATAGGGGTCGGCCTCCACAAGGATTGCCTTGTATCTGCCCTGAAAGAGATGCCCGGATCTTTTGTGCTGCTTGTTGAAATATGTCGTGTATCCGCCGTTGATGTGGCGCATGATCTGTGAGAGGTTGCCTTCAGGTGTGGTAAGCAGCAGGTGATAGTGGTTGCTCATTAGACAATACGCATGGATTACGGCCTTGTAGCGGCCAACTGATGTTTCAAGATAATTTAAAAATCTCTCCCGGTCTTTTTCGTCCCGAAATATATCTTTTCGTTCATTGCCTCGCGCTGTGATGTGATAAAAAGCACCGGGGTATTCTATTCTCAGGGGTCTTGCCATTTCGACAACTATCTTACTCTAAACAGGCGTTCTTGTCAAGGGTGTAGACCTGACCCTATTTTCGCTATTCGGGCAAGCGCATTTATCTGGCGCGAAAAAACCTGTGAGAAATCATAATCATTTGCAATGCACGTCAGGACAGCGGTGTCGGTATTTAAGGCTATTGCGGGGAGGGGCGGACGCTCTTTTTTAAACCTGCCGATAAATTCT
>JACRPZ010000013.1 GCA_016222905.1 Nitrospirota bacterium | reverse complement strand
GCAAGAGTTATACAGATTGAACGCTCAAAAACGATCTCCAAAGAAGAAAAAGGCTGCCTGATGAACTATACCTTTTGTATAGATTTTTACATGAGGCAACGTATATCATTTTGTATCGATTCTTATGTGAGGCAACAGGGAATAAAACAACAAACATATCAGCGCTCAATCCTGATACTCCTCTGGAGACCAATGCAAAGCTTGAAATAGAGATGCCGGGGCTGAGAGAGAAGATACGCGAGAAAGCAGGCAGGTGATTTGGTTCACGCAGATGTATGGATTAAAGAAACAAACAAGGCAGCCGGTCTCTCCGGCTGCCTTGACAGAATTCTGCTGATTGCGGTTAAAAAAGATTCAGACTACTTCTTCTCTTCTGTCTTCTTTTCTTTCTTCTCCTTGCCTTTTATGCTCTCTCCGGTCCCTTTTAACAGGTCATAGTCAACAAACTCAAGGATGGACATGGAAGAGTTATCTCCGGCACGGAACCTTGTCTTCAGAACACGGAGATATCCGCTGTCTCTATTGGTAATTTTGGGAGCTATTTCAGTGAAGAGCTTTGTGATTATATTCTTATTTGGGATATATGTAAGAGCAAGTCTTCTTGCCGAAAGATCGCCCTTTTTGCTCATTGTGATTACCCGCTCTGCCAGTTTTTTTGCCTCTTTTGCCTTGGCCGTAGTAGTCTCTATTTTTAGATGTTCAAAAAGGGAGGTAACAAGCCCCCGCAGAAGGGCCTTCCTCTGATTTGTATTTCTGCCGAAACCCCTTCCGGATATATTATGCCGCATCACCGCCACCTTTGCCTTTTACTATATTTTCCAATGCATCGTTATCTATCCTCATATTGAGGTGCAATCCCATGCCCTGAATTATCTTCTTAATCTCATTGAGAGATTTACGCCCGAAATTTTTAGTCCTCAACATCTCCTGTTCCGTTCTCTGCACAAGATCAGCGATTGTGCTGATGTTCGCGTTCTTCAGACAGTTATATGCCCGGACTGAAAGCTCAAGCTCTTCCACGCTCTTAAGCAAATTTTTGTTATATACATCAGGGTCAATATTGTGTTGATCGGATGATCCCATGCCTGCGGCCTCTTCTTCCTCCTCTTCAAGGCAAAACAGAGAAAACTGATCATTAAGTATATTGGCAGCTTGTGTTACAGCCTGGGGAGGAGTGACGCTTCCGTCAGTCCATATCTCCATAATGAGCTTATCAAAATCCGTGGAACGGCCCACCCTTGCTCCTTCTATCCAGAAATTGACCTTTCTGATAGGTGTAAATATTGAATCTACCGATATGGTATCAACTGACTGTTCATCAGTATCCTTATTTACTTCTGCAGGCACATATCCTTTGCCTGCCTTAACAGTTAATTCCATCTTGAATGCTGCGTTTTTTTCAAGGGTTACGATATGCTGCTCAGGAGTGAGCACCTCGGTCTGGGCATCAGTAACAATATCTTTCCCCTTGACTTCGCCAGGGCCGTTCACATTAATAGAGATTACCTTTGGCACATCAGAATACATTTTAAAATTCAACTGCTTTATATTGAAGATAATATCTGTCACATCCTCTTTCACACCAGGCAGTGTTGAATATTCATGAAGAACCCCTGGTATTCTAATGGATGTAACAGCAGCACCTCTAATAGAGGAAAGAAGAACCCTTCTTAAGGCATTCCCGATAGTTGTTCCATAGCCTCTCTCAAGAGGTTCGGCATAAAGCCTTCCATATGAGTTAGTCAGGCTTTCAGAGTCAAAGTAAACATTCTCTGGCAAGTGAGGGTCTCTCATTTTTAAATTCATTAACTCTCCTTGATATAATAATTTATCATTTATGATTAAAGTTACTTTAGGAACGGCCTGAGCAGGTTGCTGGACTCCACTTTTATATTCATTCCTGCCCTTGCAATCATTTTTGATTATTTTGAATACAATTCTACTATAAGCTGTTCCTGAACAGGCAATGAAATATCGTCCATGGCGGGAAGATTGAGTATCCTGCCGCTAAAATTATTGATATCCCTTTGAACCCATGAAGGCAGCCCCTTGTGCTCTGCCTTTGCAATATTTTCCTGAACCGGCACGAGTTGTCTGCTCTCTTCCTTGACACTGATGCTGTCACCGGCTCTGACCATATAAGACGGGATGTTTACCCTTTTTCCGTTTACATTGAAATGTCCATGCAGAATAAGCTGTCTGGCCTGCCTTCTGTTTGAAGCAAAGCCAAGCCTATAAACAACATTATCAAGTCTCGATTCAAGAAGCTGCAGCAGATTGCTTCCGGTAATGCCTTTCTTCTTTTCCGCCATATAAAAATATTTTTTAAACTGTTTCTCAAGCACGTTATAAATCTCTTTCGCCTTCTGTTTCTCCCTCAGCTGTGTAGCGTAATCAGACTGTTTCTTCCTGCGCTGTCCGTGCTGTCCAGGAGGGTATTTTCTCCTCTCAACAGCACATTTATCCGTATAACATCTGTCGCCCTTAAGAAAGAGTTTTTCGCTCTCTCTTCTGCAGAGTCTGCATAGCGCTTCCGTATATCTTGCCATTAGACTCTCCTCCTTTTAGGAGGTCTGGTGCCGTTATGAGGGACGGGGGTGATGTCCTTTATAAGCTTAATCTCAAGACCTGCTCCCTGAAGCGCCCTGATAGCTGATTCCCGGCCGGCTCCGGGACCTTTTACATAAATATCAATTTGCCGCATTCCAAAAACCATCGCCTTTTTTGCCGCAGTGCTTGCGGCTATCTGCGCTGCATAAGGGGTACCCTTCCTTGAACCCTTGAATCCCTGGGAACCTGATGATGACCATGACACAACGCCGCCGTTCTGGTCTGTAATTGTAATTATTGTATTATTGAATGTTGCCTGAATATAAGCATTCCCCGAGTGAACTGCTTTCTTCTCTTTCTTAGCACCCTTTTTCTTCTGGGCCATTATTCCTCCTTCTTTTTCATACTGACAGCAATTCTGCGTCCCTTGCGAGTACGTGAGTTTGTTTTGGTTCTCTGCCCTCTTACTGGCAACCTGAGTTTATGTCTCACGCCCCTGTAACTGCCGATATCTTGCAACCTCTTTATATGCATGACGATCTCGCGCCTCATATCGCCTTCGATTTTATATTCGCTGTCAATAACCGCCCTTATCTTCATTCCATCTTCATCGGTTATATCCCTAACCTTTTTATTAGGATCGAGACCTATATCTCTTATAATCTTCCTTGAAGAGGTTCTTCCGATACCGAATATTCTTGTAAGACCTATCTCTATTCGCTCTTTGTTAGGTAAGTCTACACCTGCTATTCTCACTATTCCTCCAGGACTTTTCTGTAATTTAACAATTTTAACAAAAGCATTATCCCTGTCTTTGTTTGTGACGGGGATTACTGCATATTACCCTGACAACACCTGCTCTTTTAACAAGCTTGCACTTAGTGCATATAGGTTTTACTGAAGCTCTTACTTTCATATCTGTTCCCTCTAATTCTTAACGTTCAGCTTCTATTTGAATCTGTAAGTTATTCTGCCCTTTGTAAGATCATAAGGTGAAAGTTCCACAGTGACTTTATCTCCCGGCAGTATCTTGATAAAATGCATACGCATCTTGCCGGAAACATATGCCAGTATCTTCTGGCCATTCTCAAGTTCTACCTTAAACATCGCATTGGGCAGGTTTTCAAGAATTGTCCCCTGAACCTCTATCGCATCTTCCTTGGGCATAAAAAGTTAGATATTATAAATGCTTTCTATAATTTAGTCAAGATAATAGGCCCGTCTGATGTAATAGCTACAGTATGCTCAAAGTGCGCTGATAGGCTCTTGTCCTTTGTTACCGCTGTCCACCCATCGCTCAGGATGACCACATCCCACATGCCTGCATTTACCATAGGCTCAATCGCAAGGGTCATTCCTTCTCTTAGCATAGGGCCCTCTCCGGATTTGCCGAAATTTGGCAATTGCGGGTCCTCATGTAGTTCCCTGCCTATCCCATGACCTACGAAACTCCTGACCACTGAAAAACCCTCTGCCTCCACACCCTTCTGAATCGCAGAGGATATATCAAAAAGTCTATTGCCGATAAAGGCATTTCTTATCCCTGCGTAAAGCGACTCTTCAGTCACTGAGAGAAGCTTCTTCGCTTCGCTCGTTATTTCACCTACGGGAAGAGTCAATGCCGCATCTCCATAAAATGATTTATAGTAAACGCCTAAATCAAGACTTATAATATCGCCTTTCTTCAGCCTTACAGCAGAAGGTATCCCATGAACTACCTGCTCATTTATTGATGTGCAAAGACTTGCAGGATACCTTCTGTATCCCTTAAAAGCCGGCTTCGCACCCTTGTTAAGTATACAAGCTTCTGCATACTGATCAAGTTCTTTTGTGGTTATATCAGGGGCTACAAGCTTCTTTATACCTTCAAGAACCTCTGCCACAATCTGGCAGGATTCAGACATCCTTTTTATCTCATCCTGTGACTTAAGAATTATCAATATGCGTGAATATTTTCAAAAACAGGGCGCCAATTTACATAATAATGCTCTTCAGCCTCTCCTGCCGCGTACCCTGCCTTTTTTAAGGAAACCGTCATAAGAGCGCGTCACCAGATGTGATTCTATCTGCGATATAGTATCAAGGGCAACACCTACAACTATAAGAATAGATGTGCCGCCAAAGTAAAACGGCACTTTAAAATAGCCTCTGAGAATATCAGGCAGTATGCAGATGATTGAGAGATAAGCCGCGCCTCCGAATGTAATCCTTGCAAGCACCTTGTATATATAATCGGATGTTTTCTGCCCCGGCCTTACCCCAGGAATAAATCCTCCGTACTTCTTCAGATTATCAGCTATATCTACAGGATTGAATATTATCGCGGTATAGAAGTAGCAGAAGAAAAAGATCATGCTAACATAAAGAATTGTATAAACTATCGTCCCGGGAGTAAGCTGTCTTGAGACTGTCTGCACCCACGGAAGAGCAATAAAGCCTGCGATCGTTGCCGGAAACATAAGAATGGATGATGCAAAAATAGGCGGTATTACGCCGGATGTGTTTATTTTAAGAGGCAGGTGGGTGCTTTGCCCGCCGTACACCTTTCTCCCGACAACACGCTTTGCATATTGTATAGGTATCTTCCGCTGTCCCCGCTCCATAAAAATTATGATGCCTATTACAGCCACCATCATAATCAATACAGGGAGCATCATAAGAATATGCAGTTCGCCTGACCTGATAAGGGCTACAGAGCTTATAATAGCATTCGGGAAACCGGCAACAATGCCGGAAAATATTATAAGGGAAATGCCATTGCCTATTCCCCTCTCTGTTATCTGCTCTCCAAGCCACATTATAAATGCTGTGCCGGATGTCATGGTTATCATAGTTATCAGCCTGAATTCCCATCCCGGATTCTGAACAAATTGACCCTGTGACATGCTCTCAATACCGACCGATATACCAATTGACTGTACAATACTTATCAGCACGGTTCCATACCTGGTATACTGTGTGATCTTCTTCCTACCGCTTTCACCCTCTTTTGCAAGTTTTCCAAGTGAGGGGATAACAACGGTGAGAAGCTGAAGAATAATGGAGGCGCTTATATAAGGCATTATCCCAAGCGCAAAGATAGATGCTCTTGAGAGGGCACCGCCGGAGAACATGTCGAAAAATCCCATAAGAGCGCCGCCCCTGTCAAGAAGGAACTTGCTCAGCTCTGTGCCATCGATACCGGGGGTTGGAATATAACAGCCCACCCTGTATGCAGCCAGTAAAGCAAGGGTAAACAGCACCCTGCTTTTAAGTTCAGCTATCTTAAAGATATTCTGGAAGGTATTTACAATGCTCATTAAAGTAACAGATAATTATTAAACACTAAATGTACAAATTGCTCAGTCTCAACGAAATATTTTAATGAATGAATTGAAGGGCTATAGGTTTTTCTAACTTAAATTATCTCCAAACTTCCCTGTGCCTTATTTATCTTTTCTCTTGCAGAGGCGCTGAAGGCATGAGCCTTTACCGAAAACTGCCTTGTTACCTCTCCTTTTCCAAGGATCTTTACCTTTCCCTTTGTATTCTTTATCAGCCCCTCATTCAAAAGAACTTCAGGAGTAATTACAGCTTCAGAAAGATTATTGAGCGAGCCGATATTAACAGCAAAATATTGCTTCTGGAAATTGCTTGTAAAGCCCCTTTTCGGAATCCTGCGCTGTAAAGGCATCTGGCCGCCTTCAAAGCCGGACTTGGTACCACCGCCGGTTCTTGCCTTCTGTCCTTTATGTCCCTTGCATGAGGTCTTTCCATGACCGGAGCCTACCCCCCTGCCAACTCTCTTCCTCTTCTTTCGGCTTCCAATTTCCGGCGCAAGTTCTGACAGTCTCATCTATTCCTCCGTATCACTTTTCTCACTCTTATTTTGCGTCCTTTACATCAGTAACCTCAAACATATGAGGAATCTTATGAATCATTCCCCTTATTGACGGCACATCCTCATGAATAACTTCATGATTAAGCTTTCTCAGCCCAAGGGACGCAACAATCTTTCTCTGTTTCTCAGGTTTCCCTATAATGCTTCTTTTTAAAGTTATCTTAATTCTCTTTTTTACCATTATTTTCCTGTTTTTCTTCAATTATAGCAGCTCTTTTTTCAAGGCTGGATTTATCTTTAAGATTCAGTAACCCCTGCATAGTAGCCCTGACAGTATTCATCGGGTTTCTGCTGCCCAGCGATTTCGCAACAATATTACGAATCCCGGCTACTTCCATAACAGCCCTGACAGCGCCTCCGGCAATAAGCCCGGTTCCCAGCCTGCCAGGCATCATAAGTACTCTGCCGGCTCCGTACCTGCCTATGATTCTATGCGGGATTGTGCCGTCCTTTACCGGAACCTTTATCAGAGATCTCTTTGCCTGTTCAACAGCCTTCCTGATAGCCTCGGGCACCTCGCCTGCCTTGCCCTTCCCAAAGCCTACGCTGCCTTTATCATCGCCAACAACTACAAGAGCGCTAAAAGAGAACCTCCTTCCTCCCTTAACAACTTTGGCAACTCTATTTATATATACAACTTTATCTTTCAGAGTAAGACTGTCAGGATTTCTTCTATCCACCATTCCTCCATAAAAACATAATATTTATAATTAAAACTTCAGGCCTCCCTTTCTTGCTGCATCAGCAAGCGCCTTTACCCTGCCATGATACACATATCCGCCCCTGTCAAAGATAACATCTTTGATTCCTTTATCTGCTGCCCTTTTGGCTATTAATTCTCCGACCACTGATGCCGAATTTATATTGCCTCCGGTAATAGCCCCGCCCTTTAATTCCTTATCTGTGCTTGACGCATGGACAAGCGTCCTTCCAGAGAAATCATCTATTAACTGCGCATATATATGATCTATGCTTCTGAATACATTAAGCCTGGGCCTCTCCTGAGTGCCTACGATCTTTTTACGCACTCTGCGATGCCGTCTCTTTCTTGCCTCTTCTTTATTATTACTCAAAGATCCCCCTTACTTCTTCCCGGCCTTTCCAGCCTTAAGCTTGATATGTTCACCTTCATATCTTATTCCTTTGCCTTTATATATGTCAGGCGGTCTCAGAGAGCGGATATTTGCGGCTACCTGGCCGATTAACTGTTTGTCTATCCCCTGAAGTGTCAACATCACCTGTTTCTTATCCACCTCTGCGCTTATACCTGCCGGAAGAGGAAACTCAACCGCATGAGAATATCCGATTGTGAAAATAATTTTATTCCCCTGCACCTGTGCCCTGTATCCAACCCCTCTGATCTCAAGCAGTCTCTGATATCCAATACTTGCACCGGTAACCATATTCGCAATTATGCTTCTGGTAGTGCCGTGCAACCCCCTCATCGCCTTTGAGTCTGAAAGCCTTTCTACAGTAAGGCTTTTGTCCTGCATAGTTACCTTCATGTCGTGAGGAACTTCCCAGTTAAGAAGACCCTTGGGTCCCTTAACAGCTATTGAACTTCCCTGCAACTTTACATCAACGCCGTCCGGTACATTTATTGGATTCTTCCCTATTCTTGACATATTATCTCCACCTTAACCGTATTACCACGCATAGCACAGGACCTCTCCGCCTACGCCTTCACGTCTGCAACTATCATCTGAAAGCACACCCTTGGATGTAGATACAATAGCTATGCCGTAGCCTCCCATTACCTTAGGTATCTCATCTTTATCCACATAGATTCTTCTGCCGGGCTTGCTTATCCTCTGAAGTCCTGAGATTATCCTGTCATCAACATCTATTGTCTTCAGGCTTATTCTTATAACGCCCTGCTTCTTGTCTTTAAAAACTTTATAAGCTTTAATAAAACCTTTTTCTTTAAGAATCCTTGTTATCTCGATCTTTAATTTTGAAGCCGGCACATCAACCTTTTCATGCTTTACCATACTTGCATTTCTGATTCTTGTAAGTAAATCTGCTATCGGATCTGTCATCATAATTTTTTTACCTCTACCAGCTTGATTTTGTTACGCCGGGGATCATCCCTTTCAGTGCAAGCGATCTGAAACATATCCTGCACATCCCAAATTTTCTCAAGTAGCCTCTCGGCCTTCCGCAGATGCGGCATCTGTTATGTCCTCTTACCTGAAACTTTGGGGGCCTGTTGGACTTCTCAATAAGACATTTTTTAGCCATTAATTTCCTCTCAGACTTTCAATTATCAATTTCTGAACGGCATCCCCATATGCCTAAGCAGGGATCTGCCTTCCTCATTAGTTCCGGCACTCGTTACAATTATAATATCCATTCCATGCATGTTCGAGATTTTGTCATAACTGATCTCAGGAAATATGACCTGCTCTTTTATTCCAAGTGCATAATTGCCCCTGCCGTCAAAAGACTTAGGGGAGACCCCCTTAAAGTCTCTTATCCTCGGCAATGCAAAAGATATAAATTTGTCAAGAAATTCATACATCCTGTTGCCCCTTAGAGTGACCTTGGTGCCTACGGGCATGCCTTCACGGAGCTTAAATGCGGCTATCGATTTTTTAGCCCTTGTAATTACCGCCTTCTGTCCTGAAATAGTGGTCAACTCCTTAACAGCCGCTTCAATAAGCTTTATATCTTGGATCCCCTCCCCCATGCCTACATTAAGCACTATGGATTTGATCCTGGGGACCTGCATGATGTTCTTATAGGAAAATTCTTTCATCAACGCAGGAATTATCTCTTTTTCGTATTTCTCCTTAAGTCTTATCATGCCTCTTATTCAGTAACCTCCCCGCACTTATTGCATCTCCTGATCTTCTTGCCGTTCTCAAGAATTGAGTGTCCTATCCTGGCAGGCTTATTGCATTTAGGGCATACAAGCATCAGGTTTGATCTGTGAATCGGGGACTCTTTCTCTATAATTCCGCCCTGTTTATATGTATTGTTAGGTTTCATGTGCTTTTTTATTATATTTACTCCTTCAACAATGATCCTGTCACGCTTAGGACGCACATCAATTACCCTGCCTTTTTTCCCTTTTTCTGCTCCCGTCAGAACTATAACCGTGTCGTTCTTCTTTATGCCTAACCCCACAGCGTCTCCTTATTTATAAATTAATATTATCAGTTCTAATTATATAACTTCAGGTGCAAGCGACACGATCTTCATGTAATCTTTCCACCTGAGTTCCCTAGCCACAGGGCCAAATATTCTTGTGCCTATCGGATCTCCCTCAGCGTTTATCAGAACAACCGCATTCTGATCAAATCTTATATATGAGCCGTCAGGTCTTCTTAATTCTTTCTTTGTTCTTACAACAACAGCCTTGGCAACAGTCCCTTTCTTTACAGTACCGTTCGGGAGCGCCTCTTTCACGGCGACGACCACCCTGTCGCCGATCCTTGCATATCTCCTAAGCGTTCCCCCTACGACCTTGATGCACAGCACCTTCTTGGCACCCGAATTATCAGCAACATCTAGAACGCTCTCTGACTGGATCATTCGCTTCCCTTTCTAACCATATCAAGCACCTTCCATTTCTTATCCTTACTTAAAGGGCTTGACTCAATTATCCTGACTATATCGCCGGCCTTATATTTGTTCTCCTCGTCATGGGCCTTAAACTTGGTCAACTTCTTAATAGTCTTCTTGTAAACAGGATGCTGTGTAATCCTTTTAACCACAACCACCACTGTTTTGTCCATCCTGTCGCTTACAACTTCACCTGTATAAATTTTTTTCGGCATCTGACCTTCCTAATACTAAAGCTTATAATTAAGAGTTAAGCGTCTAAAATATTTTTCAATTTTTAGCCTTCAATTTTTCACTCACCACTGTTAACACCCTTGCTATATTCTTCCTGACATGCCTCGTCCTCATCGGGTTCTCAATCTCTCCGGTGGCCTTCTGGAACCTTAAATTAAAGAGCTCCTTCCTGAGATCAGATTCTTCCTGCTTAAGCTCATCAAGCGTTAAATTCCTTAATTCAGCAGGTTTCTTCATACTACTTCACCCCTCTTTACAAATTTTGTCAAAACTGAGAGCTTATGGGAAGCAAGCCGGAGAGCTTCTTTGGCGATATTTTCGTCAACTCCGGCAACTTCATAGAGTATTCTCCCTGATTTCACCACAGCAACCCATGACTCAGGAGCGCCTTTGCCTTTTCCCATTCTCGTCTCAGCGGGTTTTTTTGTCAAAGGCTTGTCGGGAAATATCCTTATCCAGAGTTTACACCCTCTCTTTGCATGTCTTGTAATCGCTATTCTTGCCGCCTCAATCTGACGGTTTGAAACCCACCCCGGCTCAGTGGCCTTAAGCCCGTATTCACCGAATGATACATCAGAGCCGCGATAAGCCTTGCCGGTCCTGCGGCCCTTCATCATCTTCCTGTACTTAACTTTTTTTGGCACTAACATGTTTTATTATCCTTAGTAATACAACTCAAACAATAAATATTTTATGATTTTACGCTGTGGCTTCCTGTACTTTGCTCTTAGTTTCCTGAGCCTGCTGCTGCAGTATATCGCCTTTATATATCCATACCTTGACGCCTATCCTTCCATAGGTCGTCTTTGCTTCGGTCACACCGTAATCTATATCTGACCTAAAGGTGTGAAGCGGCACTCTCCCCTCTCTGTACCATTCAGACCTTGCTATCTCTGAACCGGCAAGTCTTCCGGCACACGCCACCTTTATCCCCATTGCGCCAAACCGCCTTGAAGATGCGACAGCTTTCTTCATCGCCCTTCTGAAGGCTATCCTCTTTTCAAGCTGTGTAGCTATATTTTCCGCTACCAATTGCGCGTCAAGCTCCGGCTTTCTTATCTCCATAATATCAATACTTACCTCTTTGCCGGTCATATTCTCAATATCTTTTTTCAATTTATCAACTTCAGAGCCTTTTTTGCCTATGATAATGCCAGGCCTTGCGGTATTTATAATCACCCGTATCTTTTGTCCTGTCCTCTCAATTTCAACTTTCGAAACCCCGGCGTGAAAGAGTTTCTCCTTTACATATTTTTGAATCTTCAGGTCGTTATGAAGCAGGTCTTTATAGCCCTTTTTGGCAAACCACCTGGAATCCCATGTCTTTATTATCCCTAACCTTATGCCTATAGGATGTGTCTTCTGACCCAAAATCTACCTCCCACCAAAAAAATTAAAGTTTGTATTATCATTGTCCGTTCTATTCTTCAAGAATAATTGTTATATGCGATGATCTCTTCTTTATAACATCCGCCCTGCCCTGGGCCCGAGGCATCATTCTCTTCATCACCGGTCCCTGCCCTACAAATGCCCTGCTTACTTTCATCGCTTCAGGTTCAGCCACCTTCTTCTGCTCGGCATTCGCCATGGCTGACCTCAAGACCTTTGAAACAACTTTAGCCGCAATATGGGGAACGCTCTTAAGATTAACAAGGGCATCACCTGCTTTTTTCCCCTTTATCAGGTCGGTGACCCTCTTCACCTTTCTTGGTGACATCCTTGTATATTTAAGTATAGCTTTCGATTCCATAATTATTGTTTCTTAACCTCTTTTTTGGCTCCTGAATGACCCTTAAAAGTCCTTGTAGGAGAAAATTCCCCAAGCTTATGCCCCACCATATTTTCCGTAATATAGACCGGGATAAACTTCCTTCCATTGTGCACGGCAATTGTATGGCCTATAAAATCAGGGGTTACGGTTGATCTTCTTGACCATGTCTTAAAAAGCTTTCTGTCATTATTCTCGTTCATGGCGAGAATACGTTTTTGAAGCTTTGCTTCAACAAACGGCCCTTTTTTTAATGATCTCGGCAAACTGAAACCTCCTCTATTTCCTGCGTCTGACTATGTATTTATCAGTCATCCTGTTATTTCTTGTCTTTCTGCCTTCCGGTTTTCCCCATGGACTCACAGTAGGCCTGCCGCCTGATGCCTTGCCTTCTCCGCCGCCAAGAGGGTGATCCACAGGATTCATAGCAACACCTCTGACATGCGGCTTCTTGCCAAGGTGCCGCTTTCTGCCGGCCTTGCCGAGAGAGATATTCTCCCTCTCAACATTTCCAACCTGACCGATTGTAGCCATACAGCCGGAAGGTATCAGCCTGACCTCAGAAGAGGAGAGCTTTATATGGCACATCTTTTCATCCTTTGCGACAAGTTGTGCAAAAGTGCCCGCGCTTCTCGCAAGCTTTCCGCCCTGCCCCGGCCGGAGTTCTATATTATGTATTATTGTGCCGAGCGGCATACTCATTACAGGCATTGCATTGCCTTCCCTTATTTCAGCCTCTGGGCCGGCCATAAGCATATCCCCTACCTTAACACCTACCGGAGCAAGCATATAACGCCTCTCTCCATCGGAATACTTAAGCAGTGCTATCCGTGATGTCCTGTTTGGATCATACTCTATTGTTTCAACCGTACATGGGATGTTGATTTTATTTCGTTTGAAATCTATTATCCTGTAAGCCCTTTTGTGCCCGCCGCCTCTTTGCCACACTGTGACGCGGCCTTTGTTGTTCCTGCCGCCCGTCTTCTTTATGGGCAGAAGCAGCGGTTTGTACGGCTTTGTTTCTGTTATTTCGGAGAAATCAAAACCGCTCTTAAAACGCGAACCCGGTGATGTTGGTTTATATTTTTTTATTCCCATTTATACACCTTCTACAAAGTCTAATTTTTCCCCTTCTTTAAGCGACACCACAGCCTTCTTCCAGTCTGACCTCTTGCCCTCATATTTGCCCATCCGCTTTTTTTTGCCTTTACAGCATACGGTTGTTACACGATCAACTTTAACCTTGAATATCTCTTCCACAGCCTTTTTTATCTCTATTTTGTTGGCGCCTTTAGCAACCCTGAATAGCACCTTGTTCTGTTTTTCTTTAAGCATCGCTCCCTTTTCAGTAAGAAGAGGTCCCAGCAGGACATCATATGTCGTCTTCATCCCAGATACACCTCTTTCATCCTTTCAACAGCTTCTTTGGCAATAAGGAGTTTTTCATGCGCAAGAATTGTATATACGTTCAGTTCGCTTACTCTTGCGACATTTACTCTTGGAAGATTACGCGCCGCCAGTTCAACTTCCCTGTTTTTTTCAGGCAGTATAATCAACACATTCTCTTTAAGTCCAAGCCCGTTAAGAAGTTCTGTTAAGAGTTTTGTCTTTGGCACAGAAATAGACAACTCATCAATAACAATGACTGCGCCATTTGAAAATCTTGATGAAAAAGCAGCATTAAAGGCTGCCCACTTTACCTTCTTCGGCAGTTTGTAAGAGTAATCTCTCGGCTGCGGGCCAAACACAGTTCCCCCGCCTCTCCAGATAGGGGATCTGTTGCTGCCGGCTCTTGCCCTGCCGGTTCCTTTCTGCTTATACGGTTTCTTTCCTCCGCCGCTTACGAGTCCTCTTGTCTTCGTTGCTGCTGTGCCCTGCCGTTTATTTGCAAGATGGTTGCGCACTACAGCATGAAGAAGGCCTTTCTTAACCTCAGCGCCGAATATTTCTTCAGGCAGATTAGCAGTCCCTGTTGATTTATTTTCTTTATTTATAATATCTATCTGCGGCATTATTCTTTCTTCCCGGCGGTTGACCCTAAAGTAATTATCAGATAAGAGCCGTTAGCTCCCGGCACAGCCCCTTTTACTAACAGCAGATTCTGATCTTTTTTTATGTCAAACACCTCTATATTCTGTATTGTAACTCTCTCAGTTCCCATGTGCCCGGGCATCCCCTTATTTTTCCATACCCTTGACGGATATGCGCTTGAACCTATTGAGCCGGGCTCTCTCTTGAACATTGAGCCGTGCGATTCCGGACCGCCCTTATAATTATGTCTCTTCATAACGCCCTGGAAACCTTTTCCCTTTGATGTCCCGGTAACAGAGAGCTTATCTCCTTTTGAAAAGATATCAACTGTTATATCTCCTCCGGTCTCCGCGCCTTCCATCTTGACCTCTTTTACAAACCTGTATGCTGATGCGGACGCTTTCTTGAAATGACCCATCATAGCCTTTGAAACATTCTTCTCTTTCTTCACCGTATCAAAACCAATCTGGAACGCCTCATAGCCGTCTTTATCCATTACCTTTGCCTGGAGCACCTTGCACGGCCCGGCCTCTATAACAGTAATCGGGACAAGGCGGTCATCGCCTGCAAATACCTGTGTCATTCCGAGTTTCTTTCCAAGAATACTTTTCATAGCTGTTTTATATCCACATCCACGCCTGCAGCAAGATCAAGCTGCATCAGCGCATCAACAGTTTGAGCTGTAGGCTCAAGAATATCTATCAGCCTCTTATGTGTTCTAATTTCAAACTGTTCTCTTGATTTCTTATCAATATGCGGAGACCTAAGGACTGTAATCTTATGTATCCTGGTCGGCAGAGGCACGGGTCCTGATACCTTTGCCCCTGTGCGTTTTGCAGTCTCAACAATCTCCTTTACCGACCGGTCAAGAAGTCTGTGATCATAAGCCCTTAGATTTATCCTTATCTTATCGTTCATTTTGCCTTTTTCTTAGTTCCTGCCCCTTGTTTATTATTCAATAACCTCAGTAACAACACCTGCTCCTACTGTCCTGCCGCCTTCCCTCACTGCAAATCTCAGCTCCTTCTCCATCGCTATCGGCATTATCAGCTCTATCTCCATTGTCACGTTGTCCCCGGGCATTACCATCTC
>JACRPZ010000008.1 GCA_016222905.1 Nitrospirota bacterium | reverse complement strand
CATTAAACGGAACAGTCAATCCAAACGGCGCAGCAACAACAGTATTTTTTCAATACGGAACAAGCACATCTTATGAATTTAGAACACCTGAACCTGATCTGCAAATAGGAAATGGAACTATAGATGTTGGCGTATCAGCCGATATAACAGGGCTTTCCCCAAACACGCCTTATTATTACAGGGTTGTCGCTGCCAATTCTGGAGGAACAACTTATGGCGATCCTATGAGCTTTACAACTCCGCCTATAACTTTGACAATAATATCTCCCTCACCTGGACAAACAATAAACAACTCTGACGTGATGGTTAAAGGAACAGTTACAAATACCACGCTCAGTGAAACAGGGGTAACAGTAAACGGGATAACAGCCAATATTTATAATAATGAATTCTTTGTAAACAGCGTGCCGCTGGAAGAAGGAGAGAATATTATTACAGCCTCCGCAACCGATACAACAGGATACACCGCATCAACCTCAATATCAGTCAATGCAAATACAACAGCGTCTCATGTAACCTTAACAGCGAATATAGAATCAGGCATCCCGCCTCTTACAACATATTTCTCGGTATCAACGTATATACCCAATGCAGTGACATCCTATCAGATGGACTACGAAGGAGACTCAACTATTGATTACACAGGGACAACATTCGATAACATAAGTCACACATATACAGCAGAGGGCATATATTACCCGACAATAACGATTACAGATTCTCAAAGCAATACCTATACAGATACGATAGTAATAGTAGTGCTTAATGCAACGCAGCTTGATGCGTTGCTCAGTGCAAAGTGGGAGGCGATGAGGAGTAGTCTAAGTATTCAAGATACAACAACTGCCCTGATTTATATATCCTCTGAAACCCGAGCTTCGTATGATGAGATGTTTAACGCTGTGGTAGATCAACTTCCATCTATAGTAACAACACAAACAGCATTTACTCTTATTTCTATTAAAGAAAATGTTGCAGAATATGAACTTGTAACCTCAGAAGGCGGAATAATATATTCTTATGAGGTAATCTTTATAAAGAACGAGAATGGTATATGGATGATACAGGATTTTTAATGGGTTTTCATAATAGAGAATCTATTAAGAGGAGAATACTATGAAGTTTACTCGAGTTAACATGTTCTTGCTTCTTGTATTTGTAATAGCTGCAGTACCCTCTTATGTCAACGCTCAAAAAGAGCAAGCCTTAAATCAACCGATAGTGGAAGGCAAATCTATGCTTGGAATTGAAATAGGCGATTCCGAATCAGATATATGGAAAGTCTTAGGATTTCCTGACGAAATACGATCAAATTTTATGGACATTCCTTCCTCAATAGGAAAATTAAAAGTGCTAAGTTACGGGCTGGATAGCCATGCTGGTTTTTTTATATTCACAAGAAATAGCAAAGTGGAAGTAATGGAAATTGTCTGGTCAGGAGAAGGCATCCCTGCTTACAAGGGCAAAACAACGAAAGGTATTGGTCTAGGAGATTCTATGGAACACGTAAATAAATACTACGGAGAATGTGAAATAAGAAAAGAAATGTGTTGGTATAAAAAATATGGGATTTCTATAGGGGGAGAGAAGGTGATAACATTTATTTTGATAGCATCACCAGGCGAACTACCTGACTATCTCTTTACGAAACAGCCTCATCTATGAAATTAAATTTTTCCAAGGATTGAAAAATGACTCATAGAAATATTAACTATCGTTTGAAATGTTTTTTTGTTATTGTTGGTATTGTTCTTTTATTAACATCTGAGAGCGTTGCTGGCTGGCTTATTTACAATAAACCGGAGTTTAAAGGTAAAGTGATTGACGCAGAAACCAAGGAGCCGATAGAAGGGGCTGTAGTCGTGGTTGTTTACAAAAAACATTCCTTGATAAGCGGCCCCGGGGGAGGGTATTCATCTGTAATAAAAATCAAAGAGACTTTAACTGATAAAAAGGGTGAATTTTATTTTCCATCTTATACTACTGTAATTCAGCCCAATTCAATAGAGGATTATGCTGAATTTATTATTTATAAGCCGGGATATGGTAGTTATCCTAACTATCAAGTAACGCCTCATGGACTTAATGCTGAAAGTGAATATATATTTTTCTCAAAAGGGATCGGTAGTGCTGGAGAATTAGAGGCATTGGTTCAGAGAAAGATAGAAACGATCAAAGTTACCTTTGGCCTCGTAGAACTGCCTAAGCTGAAGACGAGGGAAGAGAGGTTGAAGGCGATAACATATCCTTATGGAGACGTTCAATCAAAGGAAATGCCTCTTTTATATAAAGCAATAAATGAAGAACGCCAACGTTTTGGTTTAGAAGCAGTAGGCAATGAAGATTAAGTATGAGTAGAATGATGAAAAAATTGTTATTAATAATAGTGATTATATACAGCGGTGCTTCCTTCTGTTATGCCTTAGAGACAGATACACATGAAAATTTCAATGAATATATTGCAAGAAATACACTTAATAGTTTTTCATTAGATGCATACGTGAAAGAACGATTAGGGGTACAGGGAGGCATCGAAGAAAAATTTAACGCCCATGAATTATGGTGGTGGTTAAGAAAAGGCGGTGAATACGAAGACAAGCCTTATTGGTGGATGCCCTATTTGCGTTCTGTTAATCACTTTCACAACCCATTGACTGACGAGGGCTTTAGCGGTATATGGGGTTCAGGATCTCTTTCTGGGGTTTCTTCTATTCAGTGGTCGCAGTGGCCTCTTGGGGCACAAACTATTCAAGTGCTCGGCAGTGGGAACTATTCCTGGTATGATAGTAGAGATTATTTTTATAAAGCGCTTACGAATACGAACAAAGCATCAAGAGATAATTATTATGCTGAAATGTTCAGGGGGCTCGGACAGCTTATGCATTTAGTCGAAGACTTGTCAGTACCGGAGCATACGAGAGATGACGGCCACTATTTCTTTTACAATTATGAGAAATGGGTTAAAGAAACTATAAAGACTATAGCAGATATTTCACAATATACCCCAATTTATTTTGATTCATCAGCGATTGGAAATCCTAATCCCCTTGCCTCTATCCCTGTCGCCAATCTTTTTGATACTAATCAATATAATAACCCAAACCCTGATCCAAACGTCACCACGAATCTCGTAATAGACCCAAACGGTAATCTCTTATCAAATATCGGCCTTTCCGAATATACGAATGCCAATTTTTTGAGCCCCGACAGTTACTTTACTTCTGCCTTCCCTTATCCTAATTTAGGAAGCGTGGTTGAATATGACGAAACAATTGATGGGAAAAAGAGGACGTATTTGAGGAAACTTGGACAAGGCGAAACCGACGGCGGGCAAGTCGGCAATGGTGACCACATAGAACATCTTGCCTTAGGCGGATGGTTGTATAAATTTCTTCCTGGTGACCTAAAAAAGCAGGCATTAAGACCAGTTTACTCTGAAAAATACAACATCCAATGGCGACGAAATGACTGACGGAAACATAGAACTTGTTGTGAAATATAAACTTGCCTCTGAAGATCCCTTTCATTCTATCCCTGTTTCAACAGCAGCAGATTTCTCATATATAGTAGTCCCTGAGAACAATGTACACTCCATCCCCAAAAACACAACTGTAGAGCTTAATTTTGACTTAACCCAGAACCCTATCCCTCTTTATGCTGTGGATGTTTATCTTCAAGTCGTGTATAAAGGCACTCTCGGAAATGAGACAGACGCAGTTGCCGTTGGATATAAAGACATCAGCGAGCCCACGCCCATAGACATTTTTAGCAATACGGACTGGATATGCCTTTACAATAACTGGTATGTTGCCGGAAGCCCTGAAGCAATAGCACAGGTGGACGTAAACCAGGATGGAATAGCATATGGCGCCAACGAATATGATGTTTATCCACATGACCAGAAGAACATATATGTAAAGGTTTCTTCAGTCAGCAGTCCGCAAGCTGCTTCATCAACCAATTATGATGTTAAGGTAACATATCTCACGCGGGGGAACCTCGTAACACCATTATATATTCTCAGTGATGACTATCAATCAATCAGCTATCAGTTTGTCTACAGTTTATACAGTAGTTGGGTAAGGGTTGACACAACAAATGATTATTGGGGGCATGCAAACAGGTTACATACATATTACGGTAGTACAATCAAGAACCAGACAGAGTATTGGACAGCGAATTCTGCGGAGGAAATTTCCCGTGCAGGGTATATCCCGGATATGATGAGTATTATTGGGGATTTTATCCTTTAAGGGGTAATGATATGTGGTGGGGTGGAGGGTTGATATATGTCATTTCGCCTTATCCTGCAGGCTCGTCATGTGATTATGGTTTGTTGTGAAGATTTTGTTTAGGAATGATGCCTAAGGTTAAAGCGTTCCTCAAACTTTAAAAGGGAGCATAATCAAAGTTCACTTATTCAATGCATGAGGATAATTCTCTATCCAATTCACGAAGGCAAAATCTTTCTTCAGGCTATTAAAGAGCTTCTTGTCGGCTGTGATGAAAGGCAGATTTCGTGACTCGGCAAGGGCTATATAGGCTGCATCATATGCGCTTCTGCTGTGTTTTATAGATATATCAAAAATTCTCTCTTTTAAGCGTTCAATGTCTTCTGTGACAATCTCGATACCGAGCATTTCATTCATTAACTCTTTTGCCCTTGTCTTTGGAAAGCGGGCCATCCTCGATGCAACAAGACAGGCATTGATTATTTCGTAGGTAATAAGTGTTGGAGCATGAAATATGATGTCTCCCTTTGCATAGTCACGGATAAGGCTTTGCGCTTCTCTATGCCCCTCTTCATCCGGGAAATAGGCTTTAAGTAAAACTCCTGAATCAATTACTATAATCACAGCCCTCTTCCTTCAAGTTCTTTCTTTGATGCCGCATAAACATTTTTTGCCTTAATGCCTGTTTTATTCATTTCCGTAGAAATTTCAAGCATCTTGAGATAAGTTCTCAACTTTCTCAGGTCTGCATATTCTTTATAAGGCAAAAGGACGGCAACAGGCCGTCCCCTCTTCGTAATGACAATATCTTCATTGTTAGCCACAGACTCTTTTATAAGCCCCGTGAACCCCTTTTTACCATCAGTAATGGTCACCTCTTTTGTTGCCATATGAACACCTCCTAATGACTATATAATATGGTCATTTTCTAAATAAAGTCAATTCGGGCAAAACCGGCAGGGGTATTTGATAAAACATCGCTTTAAACCGCCTCTAACTTGTTAGTTCCGCTACAACAATTTTGTCCTGTCTCATTTATCCAGCACCTCCCTTATCTTTCTTAACAGGTTGTTCGGCGAAACAGGTTTTGATATAAAGGTCAACTCCTTCTTAACTATTTCCTTTGCCTGGAACGTGTTCGCTGTATATCCGCTCGTAAATATAACTTTAATTTCAGGCCTTATTAACTTTATCTCTTCATAGGCCTCCTTGCCGTTCATCTTCGGCATGATTACATCAAACAGAAGCAGCTTGATCCTCTCTTTATTTTCTTTAAACTTCGCAACAGCATCTTCCCCGTCAACCGTCTCTATCACATCATACCCGAATATTTCCAGCGCAGCCTTTAAAGGCTCCCTCACCGCTGCATCATCTTCCGCAATAAGTATTGTCTCTTTCCCTCCTGCCGGGGCAGAAGCTTCCGCAACTTCATCCTCTTCCTTACCGTCAACTAATGGAAAATATATCCTGAATGTCGTTCCCTTCCCCTCTTCACTGTCGACTGTTATATACCCGTTATGCTGCTTCAGGATACCGTATATCATCGCAAGCCCCAGCCCTGTTCCCTCCCCTGCCTTTTTAGTCGTGAAAAAGGGATCAAATATTTTCTTCTTTGTCTCTTCATCCATCCCGGTACCCGTGTCTGTAAATGAAAGCAACACGTATGCGCCAGGATTTCCATAGCCGTGGACGCTTATATATTTTCTGTCCATCTCCATACTTTCGGTTGCAATAGTTAAAGCGCCCCCTTCAGGCATGGCATCACGCGCGTTTGATGCAAGATTCAATATTACCTGCTCTATCTGAAAGCTGTCTGCCAGCATAGTCAGATTTTCATCTGCAAGTATTGTCTTCAGTTCTATCCTCTCACCTATCAGTCCCGGTAAGAGCTTAACCGAGGTTTCTATAATTTTATTGATGTTTACAGGCTTGAGCTCGATTGCCTGTTTCCTGCTGAAGGCAAGCAGGTTCCTGGTGAGATCGGCCCCGCGCTTCGTTACCGTGAGTATCTGGTCAACATTGTGTTTCAGCGGATCGTCTCCCTTCAGTTTCATCTGTAACAGATGGCCGTAGCCCATGACCGCTGTGAGGATGTTGTTGAAATCATGCGCTACCCCTCCGGCAAGCTGGCCGATCGCCTCCATCTTCTGGGCATGACGCAGCTGTTCCTCGAGTCTCCTCTGCTCGGTTAAGAGATACTGTTTTTCAGACTCTCTTCTCCCTAACGATTCAGCCATATCGTTAAAGGTCTTTGCAAGCCTGCCTATCTCATCAGTTGAGTCAACAGGAACCTTTCTGAAGAAATCCCCCTCGCCTAATGCCTGGGCGCTTTCAGCCAGACTATTAAGCGGTTTTGTTATCTTCTGCCTGACCAGATAATATATGATGAAAGAACTGAATATTATAAAACTGACCAGAATCAGTATGTTATTTAACAAAATGACCGAAAGGCTTTTGTGCAGCGGTTCTTTGTTAAATACTATCCTGACAAACCCTATAAAATTATCTTTCCCTCGTGATGAATTTTCACCGGACAACATGGTCTCTTCTACAATAAGATGCTCTTTAAGAATAACCGGCGCCAGAAATTCGATCTCATTATCATTTTCAGAATACAGCGGTGATACGGATATCCTGAGCGTTTCGATCTCTTTTGTCTGACGGGCAGGATCCATTTTTTCAGGGTTTTCGATGATCTTATCATGCTTCCTTTGCCGCGCTATTAACTCTTTGCCGCCGGCATTAAATATCTGAACCAGAACTACCTCCTTGTTTTGCATAACGCCTTCAACCATATCCACAAGCAAATCCCTGTTTTCTGCAAACACGGCCAGTTTTGAGGTGTAAGAGAGAAAACCTGCAAGCTGTTTGCCGTCATGTATAAGATTATTCTTTAACATCCTGTTCTGATGATTAATAAAGAACCCTATGAAAGTTACAGATATAGCGATAATAAACAAGGTAAACAGATAGAAGGTCTTGTCGCCGAAACTTTCCCGATAGTGCCTCAGAAAATTAAATGAGTTCATCGGTTATTTATCTTTATCATTGCGGAATTTGTCACTGACAGATATCCCCAGCTTGTTTGTTATATCCCTGTTGATCGTTACAACGGGGGTTCTTGCGAAGGTACTTTCTATTTTCTTTATCTCTGTCCCGGCAAGAACCTTTTCGGTTATTTCCCATGCCTGTTTCCCTGTATCAAAGGCATCAACCATCAACGACATTGCCGCTCCTATTGTAAGATATTTATCTGAGAATGTGACCACAGGTATTCTATTTTCAATTAAGGAGAGGAGTAAAAATTCAACTGTCTCAGGGGTGATAACGGTAATATCGGGCAGCATCCAGAAGACATCAATATTTGTCCCCATATTTTTTAATTGTTCAGGAACATCCTTAGGGCTGTGGACTTCACTTGTAATGAGTTTAATCTCTGCTGATGCGGCAGCCTTTCTCGCCTTTATTACGAAATCGTCTGTCCGGAGCGGGTCGTATAATACCCCGACTCTTTTTGCATCAGGCAGGAACCGCTTTATCAAAGCTAACTGTATCTCAGGAGATATTATCATGCTGATACCGGTGATATTCCTGTAATTGGAAGCATGCAATTGAGGGTCAAGAACCATCAGGTATACAATCGGTATGTCCTTGATTGACTTGACCCTGTTTAGCGCGTCAACTCCTATAGCAAGAATAAGGTCGGGTTGTGCCCTGTGAATTATCGTCTGTAGATCCCTTTCTTCCACTTCGGATATTAATAAATGCTTTGTGTCACAATTGCAGGCGCTTTCAAAACCTCTCAGGGCATCATTATAGGGTTTGATATTTGAGCTCTGGACCGCGATGATCCCTCCTGAGGCCGCTGCAGGCTGGCACAGCAGAAGAGTCATGAGAATAACCGCAACGCATATGGTCAGGAAATGAAATTTCCGGAAGCTCTCAGCAATAAAAATGACGGCTTCTTTTTTGTTAAATGTTGTGGTCAAGATAAATTACCGTATTCCTGCAACCCGGCGTTGCATGGTTTTAGTTTCCTTAATTGCATTATACCAGAATAAATCTTTTGCTGAAAATTACAACTCGTTTTTAGAGTCCTTCAATAGTCCTCACCCGGAGTTTGACAAATTAAATTATTGGTATATAATGAATAATACGATGAGATTCCCTGTGCGCAAGATTTATCTCAAAACAGACGCCTTGCTGTTATCTCTGATAACTGTAATATCGGCTCTCCTCTTTCTCTGCCCTTCCGTCTATGCAGCCTCTGAAGAGGAGCTGCAGGTGCTCCGGATGTTCTATAACCCTGAAGATCTTGTTGTGTCTCCTTCAAGGAGCCCGAAGCCGGTCTTTCAGGTTGCGGAGAATATCACGGTTATTACGGCAAAAGAGATAAAGGAGATGAACGCGCACACTCTTACGGACGTTCTTAACACCATCCCCGGGGTGCAGATGGATTTAAGAGGAGGCCCCGGGAGCGGTGCAAATGCTCATATTCAGGGGTCTGAGTTCAGGCATGTGCTTGTTACAATAGACGGGGTTGAACTGAATAACCTCTCGGACGGCTTTGCTGATTTGAGCGCGATGCCCGTACAGCATATTGAAAAGATAGAGATAATAAAGGGGCCTGCCTCCTCCTCATGGGGCTCTTCGCTCGGGGGCGTGATAAATATCATAACAAAGCCCGCCGGTGACAAGGAAAAACCGGAGGGCGCTCTCTCAGCATCTTTTGGAGAGGGGAATACACAGGACTACAGGGCTGAGGCCTCAGGCAAGGGCGGCAAAGTCGGATATTATATATATGCCGGAAACCTCATGACCGACGGTCTCACGCCAAATACAGACTTTGATGAGGACAATCTCTATGCAAAGCTGAAATGGGACGTTAACGCAAAGGCAAACCTTGTCTTTACCTTTGGATACAACAAGGGGGATAGAGGAGACGGCGAATACCCTCTTTTCGACCTCTCATTCAAAGATGAGTTTGAATACCTCCTCTCCACGCTCTCGCTGAATTATAAGGTTGCTGACGAGGCTGATCTTCATATATCTTTAAGGACATTAAGGCAGGCGACAGGGTTCTTTCTGCGCCAGTTAAGCGACGGCGCTGAAGTGGCAGCAAATACCTTGGATGAATCAAACTACGGCGGAAGCGTAAAGCTCTCATTAAAGAAAGAGATGCACAATATGGTTGTGGGCGCTGATTTTGATAACGGAGAACTAAAATCAGAAAGCATTACAGACGGCAAACAGGGTATTGAGAAATGGGCGGTCTTTGTAAATGACACCATGTCCTATGAAAAGTTCACTGTTACTCCCGGTGTAAGGTATGACAGTACGAGCACAAACAGCGACTTTCTGAGTCCGAGTATCGGGATCACCTATAAACTCAACGACAAGACCATCCTGAGGGGATATGCAGCAAGGGGCTTCAGTATCCCGCCTCTTTTTAATACCTTCGGGACAGGCTTCTTCTTCATGCCGAATCCTGATCTTGGGGTTGAAAAGGTCTGGTCCATGCAGGCCGGGATAGAATCCTCGGACCTGAAATACCTCTTTTACAGGGTGAATCTCTTCAGACATAATATATCAGATGCTATCTTTGAAGAGGAATTGCCGGACGGCACATTTACATCTGTTAACAGGGATAAACAGAGGAGGCAGGGTCTTGAAATCGAGGTGAAGACAACGCCGCTTTATAACACATCTTTTTCAGCAGGTTTTGCCTATATTGACGTAAGGGACACTAATACAGGGGTGAGGCTTAAAGGTAGCCCTGAATATACTTATGACATCGGCATTTTTTATAATGACAATAAATCCTTCAGCGCATCGCTCAAGGGCCGCTATATTTGGTGGAACCCGGAAGATTTTGACGAAGGCAAATTCGACTCATTTGTATGGGACATCAATCTCAAAAAGAGGGTATATAAGAATGACAGGATCAATGCCGAGCTTTTCCTTTCCGCACACAACATCTTTAACGGCTCCCAGTATCTGCTTGAAACATTCAGGAACCCCCTGAGATGGGTAGAGGGAGGGGTTGGGCTGAGATTTTAATAATAGGGAAGAAGTTGTATAATTAAATTGTACTCCGGTTTGTAGGAGGATAACCTTTATCAGGAGGTAACAATGAAGAAGATTATAGTGCTTAGCAAGGGGATAAAAAAGGCCGTTGGTCCCGCGGCCACCTGCTGTGCGGGGGCTTTTTTACCACTTAGAAGATAATGATAATGCTGTATTCGATCTCAAAGGGGAGATTCTTCTCCCCTTTATTTTTTTGCTGATTTATGAAGTTATCGAATTACATAAAGATATTCCCGTATCATGAAGAACCCGGTTATCTCCTCCTGTATTCCACAAAAAAGGCCTCAAGCGCCCTTGTCCCTGAATCCACATTAAAGGCAGTTGAAGACGGAAATCTTGAGCCTTCTGATGCCGACACTCTATTTGATCTCGGCTTCCTGGTTGATGATCCTGATGAGGAGAAGAATGAGATGCTGCGCTCGATTGACACGGCAAATAGAGAGAGAAAAGCATTTAGCGCCCTTGTCGTCATGAACCTTGACTGCAATCTGCGCTGTACTTACTGTTATGAAGGCATGATGAAGGGGAAACACTATATGTCTCGTGATACAGCGGATGCTCTGATAAGCTTTACCGAGGACCGTTATCTTTCCAATGGCAAAAAGGTCCATTTTGACTTCTATGGAGGAGAGCCGCTCCTCAGTTATGAGCTTATCAAGTATATCTCAGAGAAGCTGAGGGCCTTGGCAGGAGAACTGGGACTGGCGTATACCTTTAACCTCGTGACCAACGGGACGCTCCTGACCGCAAAGAGAGCAAAGGAACTGGCATCGCTCGGGCTTATGGATGCAAAAATAACGGTTGATGGTTTAAAGGGAAACCATGACAGGTTCAGGCCCTTTAAATCAGGTTCAGGCAGTTTTGACATAATTATAAGGAATATCAGGAATGCCTGCGGGAATATCGGCATCCAGATAGGCGGCAATTATACACAAGAGAACTATAAAGACTTTCCCCGCCTTCTTGACTATCTTATTGATCACGGGATAACACCGGATAAGATATCTTATGTGAAATTTGACCCTGTGACTCAACCCCGCAAGGAGGTTGCACTGCCTGATTTCAGGGACGGGACTGAATCCATTAATGAGCCGTGGGTCTTTGAGGCGAGCCTTTTTTTGAGGGAGGAGATTCTGAAGAGAGGCTTTCAGACCCTCAGGATCATGCCGTCCACGTGTATGATAGAAAATAAGGATGATATTGTAGTTAACTATAACGGGACCTTTTACAAATGCCCGGCGCTTATAGGCTGGCAGGGGCTTGAAGCCGGTGACCTGCAGAGAGGCATAACTGACTACAGGGAGTCGCACAGGCTTGATATATGGAAGAGACAGGAATGTCTTGAATGTGCATACCTCCCTATATGTTATGGAGGGTGCAGGTTTATGAAGCTGCTCAGGGACGGGCAGATAGATGGTGTGGATTGCAAAAAGCCGTACCTCGATGCCACTTTAGAGGCATTTATTCTGCAGGATATAAAGTATACTCCGGAGATTGACAACAGTTGAACTCTGAGTCAGCCAGAAATAATCTTATATTATTTACGACCGTAAGCTCTTTATGGGCGGTTGTCATGGGGTTTATCGGTCCTTTTTATGTGTTACAGGTGGAGAGGCTGAGCGGCGGAGTAGAGAAGCTTGGCCTGGCCTTCAGCATTATGGTTCTGGTTCAGTCCGGTTCCACATATCTCGCCGGCCATTTCTCCGACAAATTAGGCAGAAAACCATTCCTTTTTCTGACGGCCTATGCTGATGCAGCCGTGCTCTTTATGTATACGGTAATAACTGAACCCTATCAGCTATATATTCTTCAGGCCCTTCTCGGCGTAACTAACGGAGTGGGAGAGACCGTAAGCACTTCTCTCTTGGGTGATCTGACAATGACGGAGAAGAGGGGCAAGAGTATCGGCAAGTTCAAAGCCTTTGTGAGCCTTTCTTCAGCGGCGGGCCTTTTTTGCGGCGGCTATCTTGTTAAACTGTATGGGCTTAAATACCTCTTTTATCTTGCCTCTGCTGTTGTGGCGCTTTCAACCATACTTTTGCTCTTCATGCATGAAGGAGATAAAAAGGGGTAAAGCGTTCCTCCTATTCCCCGCCTTGTTTTAAATCGCCTCTAACTTGTTATTTCCGCTATGAATTGGTTAAATTAATTGTATGGCTTTGCTTGAGATAAGGAAATATCCGGATAACATATTACGGAAGAAGACCGCGCCGGTTACAACATTTGATGCTGGGCTGCAACGCTTAATTGACGACATGATCGAGACTATGTATGCCGCACCCGGAGTAGGTCTTGCGGCCAATCAGGTAGGCGTATCAAAGCAGGTGGCGGTCATTGATGTAAGCGGAAAAGATGAAGAGACATCTTTGATTGTGCTTGTAAATCCTGAGATAATTCATTTTGAAGGTGAGGCTTCCATTGAAGAAGGATGTCTGAGCATACCCGGTTATACCACGGTTGTAAAGAGGGCTGAAAAAGTAATAGCCAGGTGCTGTGACAGGGAGGGCAAAGAGATTGAGATCGAAGGGGACGGGATCCTCGCACGGGCGCTTCAGCATGAGATAGATCACCTTAACGGCATCCTGCTGATTGACAGGATCGGACGCATTAAGAAAGAATTTTTCAAGAAACGCTACAAGAGAGAGTATGAGAGCCTGAAAGCATCATTGTCATGAGGCTTATTTTTTTCGGTACGCCTGAGTTTGCTGTTCCCGCTTTAAAAGCCCTTATAAATTCCGAGCATGAGGTGCTTGCTGTTGTATCTCAGCCTGACAGGAGAAGCGGCCGCGGAAGACGTCTGGCCTTGACGCCTGTTAAGAGTGAAGCTCAAAGTGCGGGACTCACTATACTTCAACCAAACAAGGTGAAGGAGTCCGGTTTTATTGAAGAATTAAAGAGGTTTAATCCTGAAGCCATAGTTACAGCGGCATATGGACAGTTGCTGCCGTCAGGCATTATCCATTTGCCGAAGTTTGGATGTATAAATATTCATGCATCGCTTCTTCCAAAATACCGCGGCGCCGCTCCAATTAACTGGGCAATTATCAATGGAGATAAGATGACTGGAATAACCATAATGCTTATGGATGAGGGCATGGATACCGGCCCGATATTATTGCACAGAGAAGAGGCCATAAGAGATGAAGATACTGCAGGCAGTCTATCGGAGAGGCTCTCATTGCTTGGAGCTGAAGCTCTGATAAAGACTTTGGATATGCTCAAACAGGGGCTTATAAAACCTGTGCCCCAAACCAGGGATGCATCAAGCGCTCCGTTATTAAGAAAGGATAATGGACTTATTAAGTGGCCGCTCTCTGCCGATAAGCTTGGCAATTTCATAAGAGGCGTAAACCCGTGGCCCGGGGCGTACACATTTCTTGATGGGAAAAGAATTAAGATACTGAAGGCCGCATCCGTGAATGGAAGCGGAGAAGCCGGAATTATATGTAAAGCTCAAAAGGATGAACTGTTTGTTGGAACAGGAAAAGGCCTGCTTCGTCTGATTGAGGTGCAGCCGGCCGGGAAGCCTGTTATGGATGTCAGGTTGTTTATGCAGGGCAGAAGCCTGAAAGAGGGGATGAAGTTTGATGATGAACCACTTAATTAGAGGGGTCTTCCTGAAGGTCTGCTGCCCGTTTGCCTTTGGGTTTGGCTGGCTCTTCAGGATAAAGAAGTGGAGGCTCCAGAAGTTCATGATAAATGTTAATAACAGGCTTGTCCTGAATTCAGGCCCGGCAAAGGTGAAGAATCTGCTTCTTCTGCTTCCTCACTGCATCCAGAACAGCGACTGCAAGATAAGGATTACTCGGAATGTTTATAACTGTGAGGGCTGCGGCAAATGCATTATAAAGGATTTTACGCAATTGGCAAAGGAAATAAATCTCCCTCTTTTTGTTGCAACAGGGGGGACTATCGCAAGAAGGATAGTGGACGATACGAAATCCGACGCTATCGTTGCGGTTGCGTGCGAGCGTGATCTGATCGGCGGCTTAATTGATACGTATCCTCTTCCTGTGCTGGGCGTGACAAATGATAGACCGTTTGGCCCGTGTTTTAACACCAGCGTTGATATTGAAAAGGTGAAAGATGCGATAAAGTTTTTTGCAGGAAAGGGTTCCGCCTAAAATTATGTTTAAGAAACTTTTATATATTATCGGCTTAATTGCAGTTGCTCTCATTATTTACAAGGCGGTTGATTTTTACGGGCCGGTGAAAGTCCCGATACTTGCCGGCAAAAGCGTTAATGAGGCGGAGAGGCTTTTAAGGGATAAAAGATTATCTTTAATTGTTGAAGGGGAGGATTATGATCCTGCTATTCCGGAAGGCCAGATTATAAGGCAGGATGCAAAGCCTGGCAAGGAGATAAAGCGAGGATCCGCAATAAGGGTCTTTGTCAGCAGCGGCGCGGTGAAGGTCTCAATGCCTTCCTTTGAAGGGCAAATTCTTGATGAAGTAAAGCTGACATTAATTAATCTGGGGATGAAGATAGGCAAGGTCACACGAGTGAGTTCTGAAACAGTTGAAGCGGGCAGGGTAATTGCTCAGAGACCTCTGCCGGGCAACGCAGCCGGGAATGAAGTGAATTTTCTTGTAAGCAAGGGCATGTACAATGTATCCTATATTTGTCCTTCATTTGTTAATAAGTCGATAGACGATGCCAGGGGGCTGGCAGGTCTGCTTGGACTTACACTTATTGAACTGGAAACGGGAAACAGGGTAACGTCTCAGAAGCCTGAGGCAGGGACTGTCATAAACAGAGGCGATTCAGTTGAGGTTACCTTAAGCCGGAGCTGGGGGCTCTGGTTTTAATAACAATGATAAATCTAATGCAGACATTGCTCAGAAAATTGTTTAACTCGATGATTTATTATTTATAATAAGGTATCGAAAAACAATTTTGTTTCACAACATCTGCATTATCTTAAATCTATTTTAGTTAAGGGGATAATATGGTAAAGATAGCGCCTTCTATTTTGTCGGCAGATTTTTCAAGGCTTGGTGAAGAGATTAAGGCAGCGGCAAAGGCCGGGGCAGATTTTATCCACGTTGATGTAATGGACGGGCACTTTGTCCCGAATATCACAATCGGACCGCTTGTAGTAAAGGCAGTAAAAAAAGTTGCAACGATACCGCTTGACGTGCATCTCATGATCGAGTCGCCTGACAGATACATAAAAGAATTTGCAGATAGCGGAGCGGATATTATCACGGTTCATGCAGAGGCAAGCGTGCATCTACACAGGAGCATTCAGATTATAAAAGAGTGCGGAGTGAGGTCTGCTGTCTCAATTAACCCGGCAACCCATCTAAGCAGCATTGAGTTCATTCTCCCCATCGTTGATATGCTGCTTTTGATGTCTGTTAACCCTGGTTTCGGCGGACAGAAATTTATCCCTGAGGTTCTTCAGAAGATAAAAGATCTCAAAAAAATAATTGTTGAGAATAAATTTAAAGCTGAAATAGAGATTGACGGCGGTGTGACCATTGATAATGTTGCTGAAATCAACAAAGCAGGCGCGGATATTGTAGTAATGGGAAACGCGTTTTATAATTCAAAGGATTACGCTGAGACAGTGAGGATTGTAAGGGAAAGATGCAAATGAGCAGGGATTTATTTAACAAAGCCGAGAAGCATCGGAAATCCGCTGAATATGTAAAGGCGATTGAATTGTATCAAAAAGCTCTCGCGCTTTTCAAAAAAGAATCGGATATTGACGGCACACTTGATTGCATAATTTCTCTTGCCGATACATTCAGGGCAAAGGGTGAATTCATAAATGCAAAAAAATATTACGAGGAAGGGCTGGAGCTTGCCGATATTCTTTCTGATATATCTTCTGCTGCTGATGCGCTTGTAGGACTCGGTCTTTCTCTGAGGGCTTTAGGCAACTGGAAGGATGCTCTGCAGCTCATAAGTAAAGCAAATAAATCTTACAAGACCCTCCGCGACAAGAGAGGCGAAGCCTTCTCAACATGGGCGCGAGGGGGAACTTACAGGATAAAAGGAGATATAAAGAGGGCGCTGACGGATTTACACGCTGCGCTTAAAATGTTCAGGACGCTTAAAGACAAGTCAGGCATCGCATATTCATACTGCGGGCTTGGAGGCAGTTCGAGGATAGCGGAAAGGTTCGGTGATTCGAAGAAGTATTATACGTTGGCTAATAAAAGTTTTCAAAAATTAAAGGACCGCTTCGGACTCGCGTATTCCTATTGCGGCCTCGGCAATGTCTGCCGTATGAACGGGGATTATAGAAACGCGTTGAGTTACTTCAAGAAGGCGGAGGTCTTGTACAAGCAGATCGGCGACAAGGTCAGTTATGCGTACACTCTCTGGAGCATAGGCACTTCGCATAAAATGCTGGGCAAATATAAGGATGCTGCCAAGAGCTTCAAAGAAGCATATGATTTTTTTGAGCAGACACGAGATCCGAGAGGGAAGATTTACTGTATTCTCGGAATAGGGGAACTGGATTATCTGAACGGCAATAAAGGCACGGCCAAGAGGGCGTTTGAAAGATCGCTGAAGCTTGCCGGTGATTATGGATTTGAGGTTGAGAGAAGATATGCTGAAAAACTGCTGAGGTTTTATAAAGAAGGAAAAGGATTTCCTGTTAATCTGCCTTAATTTCAGTTCGTTATATTTGAGCCGCTAAGTAAATCAGCAATTGCTTGTTCATCTGGTTTTTAGTCTTAAAATTCTTAAATATTAAGAGGTTATTGAAAGTAACATCCTTGAAATAAAAGTCCCTTTTTGGTACTATGGATTGAACTTGAGATGAATTCATCAGAGACAATTAATGCGCAGAAGACGATTGTAAAAGCAAAGGTTCTGAATAGAATAATCGCCAGGAGCATTGATCTTTTGATTGCAGGCGCCCTGCTTGAGGTAATACCTGTAGCGGGTTATTTTGCCGGCCTTTTATACATTCTTATTGCGGACGGGTTATTTGAAGGCAGGAGCATAGGCAAGAAAATTATAGGGCTGAAAGTTTTTATCCTTGATACATCTGCTGTCTGCAGCTATAAAGAATCAATTATCAGAAATGCCCCTCTTGCTGTTGGATTTCTGCTTTACGGCGTCTTAAGGGTTATCCCATTTTTGGGCTGGGTGCTCTCGGCTATTGTTGCAATTTTAATTATGTCTCTGGAAGGGCTTATTATTATCGGAAATGAGAAGGGCATGAGATTCGGCGATGAGATCGCCAAAACCATAGTTGTTGACGCTTAATCCGGAAATCTGCATTTTCTTAGATACATTTTGTGAATTAATTTAGGGAGGGATAGATGTTTCAAAATATACTCGGATGGTTTTCAAATGACCTTGCTATAGACCTCGGCACTGCAAATACGCTCGTCTTTGTAAAGGGCAGAGGGATTGTCTGCAATGAACCTTCTGTTGTTGCTGTTCAAAAGGAGAAGGTCATAGCTGTAGGCATTGAAGCGCAGAAGATGTTAGGCAAAACACCGGCTAATATAACTACGATCAGGCCTTTAAAGGACGGAGTTATTGCTGATTTTGATATGGCCGGCGAAATGCTTAAATACTTCATTCGGAAGGTGCATAACAGAAAGAGTTTCATCTCCCCGAGGATTGCTATCGGAGTTCCTTCAACCATAACGCAGGTTGAACAGCGCGCTGTAAAAGATGCTGCTCAGGCATCAGGCGCAAGAGAGATATATCTCATAGAAGAGTCTATGGCTGCGGCTATCGGCGCGGGACTTCCCATCGGCGAGCCTTCCGGCAATATGATAGTGGATATCGGAGGCGGGACCACTGATGTTGCCGTCATATCACTTCACGGTGTTGTATACAGCAAGGCTGTCAAAACCGGCGGGGACAAGATGGATGAAGCAATAGTGAATTATATAAAGAGGCAGACAAAGATCCTCATCGGGGAGAGAACAGCGGAGCTAATTAAAAGGACGATTGGAAGCGCCTTTAAGGTTGATGGTGAGAATAAATCAATTGATATCAAAGGCAGGGACCTTGTATCCGGTATACCAAAGACGGTTACAGTGCATGAGGATGAGATAAGGGAGGCGCTAAGCGAATCTGTTTCAGTAATAATAAATACTATAAAAGTCGCTCTTGAAAATACTCCTCCTGAACTGGCTTCAGATATAGTTGACAGGGGGATAGTTCTTGCAGGAGGAGGGGCGCTCCTTAGGGGGCTTGATTTGCTTTTGAAACAGGAGACGGGACTGCCTGTTACTGTTGCAGATGACCCCCTCTGCGCTGTTGTGAATGGCGTTGGAAAGGTGTTGGATGAATTGGATATCCTTAGAAGGGTTGCATTATGATAAGTCTGACCCGGCTGTTATAAAAATAGATGCTCTTTAAGAAGAGACCCCTTATTATAATTGTCCTCATTCTTCTTGTTTTTGCGTTGCTGACTTACCAGAGTTTAAAAGGGGAGAGCCGCTTTTCAAACCTTGCTGTTTACCCGCTTAGTTTAATCATGCAGGCTGATTCAGCTGTCATCAATGGCGTTAAGAACATTCTCGGCATCGGCAAAGAGGACGAAAACAGGCGACTTCTGGATAAGGCGCGCAGACTTTCAAGTGAGGCAAGCAAGTACTCGGCGATTGAGTCTGAAAACAGCAGACTGAGAGCGCTCCTCGATCTGAAGTCTGAAAGGACTGACACTGTAACTGCTGCCGAGGTCTTTGCAAGGGACCCTACCAACTGGTTTCAGATGCTATGGATAAACAAGGGACTGACAGACGGGATATCAAAAGATATGGCGGCGGTTACTTACGCCGGCGTTGTCGGCAGGGTCTATAGGGTCTTAGGCGGTAAGGCAAGCATCATTCTTCTGACTGATGTCAATTCAGCCGCTGCAGTAAAGATACAACCTTTTGGCATAGACGGCATTCTCGAGGGACGAGGCATCAGAAACTGCTATCTGAAGTATATACCGCAGGATGCTGAGATTGAGATAGGGCTGCCTGTTGTAACGTCAGGGCTTGACGGAATATATCCTGAAGGGCTCTTAGTCGGTTACATAACCGGCATAAAAAAGAAGAGCGGTGAGTTCTTTTGGGATGTAGAGGTTAAGCCGGCGCAGGATCTTAACGCTGTTGAGGAGGTTGTAATACTCAGGCGATGAAGGACTTTATACTCTACCTCTTTCTCGCGCCGTTAGGTCTCTCTCTTCAGGCGACTCTTTTCAAAGGCATAAGACCCGATTTTGTGCTCGTATTGGTATGTTGTTACTCCTTAAGGCATGGACAGAACAAAGGGATGGCTTACGGGGCATTAACAGGTTTTCTTATTGACTCTTTAAGCGGCTTTATCCTCGGCCCGAATATCTTCAGCAAATCTATGGCGGGTCTTCTCGTAGGAGTTATAAGAGAGAAGGTTTTTTACTGGAATATAGTCTTAAACACCATAGTGATAATTATTTTATCGTTGCTTGATATATTTGTTGTCCGTATATGTTTTGAGATATTCTCGGAACTTCCGATTAACAACACCCCTTTAGAGGCATTGATCTTTCAGATTTTTTATACATCGGCCTTCAGCCTTTTAATGTACCCTATATTTAATCGTGGAGATGAAGGCAAAAAATTTAAACTTAGAGGAGCAATGCGTTAGGCTGTCAATAGCCGCCGTTTATCCGGACCGGTTGATATGGATAGAAGGATCGTCATCAGCATTTATATTGTAATCGCTATTTTCTGCGCTTTTCTTGTAAGACTTTGGGACCTCCAGGTAATTAAAGGCGAGAAGTACAGAAAGCTCGCTGAAAGCAACAGGCTGAGAGTGGTGGAGACCCCCGCTCCAAGAGGGATAATATACGACAGGAATAACCTCCCTCTTGTAAGAAATATCCAGTCCTTCGATATATCATTTGATAGGGAGAACTTGCCGAAAGACCATGAGAGCCTCGCGTCCCTTGGAAGGCTCATAGGGCTTGAGCCTGAGGATGTAATGGCGAGGATAAAGAAGGGCGGCAAGGGCTCGCTTGAGCCGGTCAGGCTGAAGCAGAACGCTACTTTCAAAGACGTTGCTATGGCTGAGGCTCGAAGGATTGATTTCCCCGGTCTTCAGGTTGATGTGACGGTCAGCAGGGATTACATATACGGACAGCTTGCCGGGCATGTCATAGGATATCTCGGACGTCTCACGCTTGCGCAGGCGAGTTCGCCTGAGTACGACGATGTCCCCAGAGAGGCGTTTGTTGGCCAGTGGGGAACAGAGAAGAATTATGACACTTTATTAAGGGGCACGGCTGCCAAGAAGATAATCGAGGTTGACGCTGTCGGCAGAGTCATTAAGGATATGGGTATTAATGACCCTGTTAAGGGAAGGGATATCAGGCTTACCATTGATAAGAATGTTCAGCAGGAAGCTGAGAAGAACCTCCTCGGAAGCACAGGAGCGGTAGTTGTTCTCAACGCCAATACCGGCGAGGTGCTTGCGCTTGCGAGCGCGCCTGCCTTTGATCCTAATCTCTTTGCAAAAGGCATAAATTACAGAGACTGGCAGGCGCTGCTGAATGATCCCCAAAAACCGCTTCTTAACAGGGCAATTCAGAGTCAGTATCCGCCTGGCTCAACCTTCAAGATAGTCTCCGCGATTGCAGCTCTGGAGGAGGGAGTGATAACGGATTCAACTAGTTTTAATTGCAGCGGCTCTATTAATTTCGGCAGGAGATTCAGGTGCTGGAAAGACGGCGGACATGGAGGCGGCGTTGATCTCTATAGGGGGCTTGTAGGCTCCTGCGATGTCTATTTCTATGAGATAGGCAAGAGGATATCTATTGACAAACTCGCGCGGTACGCCTTTGATTTTGGACTTGGAGAGCCTACAGGTATTGAACTTGAAGGAGAGAGGTCCGGCACAGTCCCCACCACCGAATGGAAGCTCAAAACAAAGAAAGAGAAGTGGTATAGAGGGGAGACGTTGAACGCAGTTATAGGACAGGGATATGTGACAGCAACCCCGATCCAGATGGCGAGGCTTGTTACGGCAGCAGTTAACGGAGGAAAACTTTACAGGCCGCATATATTAAAGGACTTCTTTTTTGAGAATAATACGGAGAAGAGGCTCAACCTGAGTGCCGAGAATATCTATTTATTAAAAAGGGCGCTTGCCGGTGTTGTTACAGAGGGGACGGGCGGAAGGGCGCGTTCGAAACTTGTCAGCATAGGCGGCAAGACAGGCACCTCTCAGGTAATAGCAATGCCTGAAAAGAGAAGCGCTAACCCGGAAGAATACAGGGACCATGCATGGTTTGTTGCATTTGCCCCTGTGGATAATCCTGAAATAGCGGTAGCGGTTTTTGTTGAACACGGAGGACATGGAGGCTCTGCCGCAGCGCCTATAGCCAAGAATGTTATAGAAAAATATTTTAATTGCAAATTGGGGAAGGCCGAGTGCGAGGACGAAGAGCCGGAAGCCCAAACACCTGACGCCGGGACATAAAATGTTAGATCGAAGGCTTTTAAAGAATTTTGACCTTGGGCTCCTGTTTGTTGCGCTTGTCATATCATTGATAGGGGTAATGACGATTTACAGCGCAACAAGGCCGGTACTTGATGCTGAACAGCAGACCTTTTATCTGAAGCAGCTGACCTGGATAGGCTTGAGCCTGTTAGCCCTCTTTTTTGTGGCAAGTCTGGATTACAGGCGGCCTCTGCAATTAGCTTATATTTTTTTCGGCATCGGCGTAGCCCTTCTTATTATTGTGCTAGTTGCTGGAAGGATAGGAATGGGAGCCCAGAGATGGATATCCATCGGGTATTTCTCGTTTCAGCCCTCGGAATTCTTCAAAATCTTCTTCATTCTCGCAATTTCACGCTATCTTTCCGAGATGGAACAGGAAAGCGAACTTGACTTGCGCAAACTGACAAAGATCACTGCTATTTTTTTGCTCTTTCCCGTCGCATTCATAATAATGCAGCCTGATCTTGGGACAGCCCTCATGCTCATATTTATATTCATCTCAATGGTTATGATATTTGGTATAAGGAAGAAGATAATTGCGTTGGTAGTAATTATCGGGATAATATCCGTGCCCTTTATCGGCAATATAATGTTCCAGAGCCTGAAAGGATATCAGAAGTACAGGATAGTAGCTTTTATTGACCCTTCAGTTGATCCGCGCGGAATCGGCTATCATATAATTCAGTCAAAGGTCACTATCGGTTCCGGCGGATTTTCAGGCAAGGGCTTTCAGAAAGGGACTCAGGGGCCGTTAAGATTTCTGCCGGAAAGGCATACGGATTTTATCTTCGCGATCTTTGCCGAAGAGTGGGGATTCATGGGAAGCGTATTCCTTTTCTTGCTTTATTTATTCATTATCATAAGGGGATTTCATACGGCAAGGGTCGCAAGCGATAAGGCGGGATGCTATCTTGCCGTCGGGATAACATCAATGTTCACTTTTTATTTTGTTATAAATATCGGGATGACCCTCGGAATGGCGCCTGTTGTAGGCGTACCACTGCCGTTGATGAGTTACGGAGGGACAGCCCTGATCTCAAACTTTATCTCTCTCGGTTTTATTGAGAGCATAAGGATGCGGAGGTCTTTTTTGTCGTATTGAGGTAGATAACGGAAAAGATAAAAATATCGTATAATCGAACATTAATTAATCACCTTGTGGCAGAGAACATGGAATATCAACATTTATGTTCATTAAACTGATTGAATTTATCGGGACGGCTATTAAAGGCCCTCTGGAGGAGACAGGAAGGATCATTCTGCTTCAGGGTTCTGTCTTTAAATGGATTGCAAGACGGCCTTTTGAGCTGAGGAATATCGCAAAACAGATGCTTGAGATCGGCGTCAACTCCCTGCCGGTTGTTCTCATTACAGCGGTCTTTACAGGCATGGTCCTGGCGCTTCAGAGCTATACAGGCTTCAAACGGTTCGGAGCCGAGGGACTTGTGGGTTCTGTTGTCGCCCTTTCAATGACGAGAGAGCTTGGTCCCGTGCTTGCCGCCCTCATAGTTACCGGGCGCGCAGGCGCTTCCATGGCCGCAGAGATAGCGACAATGAGAGTTACAGAGCAGATCGACGCGCTGGAGACGCTCGCCACAAATCCGGTAAAGTATCTTGTTGTGCCGAGATTTTTATCGGGGATCATCATGCTTCCAGCCCTTGCCGTGATAAGCGATATTGTAGGAATAATAGGAGGTTATTTTGTGACTGTTGTGCTGCTTGGCACAAGTTCTACGTCATATATGAAGGCTACTTGGGATTTTCTGGAGGTGGAGGATATCTACAATGGACTTATAAAGGCGGCCTTTTTTGGAGCCGCGTTCACACTTATAAGCTGCTATAAAGGTTTTTACGCAAAAGGCGGGGCTGAGGGCGTTGGACGTGCAACAACCGGAGCTGTGGTTATATCATCAATGACCATACTTATATCCGATTACTTTCTGTCAGCGTGGCTGTTTTAAATAAGGGCTTATATGATCGAATTAAAGAACATACATAAATCTTATGGCGGAAATCATGTTTTACGCGGGGTCAACCTTGACATTAAAAAGGGGGAAAGCCTTGTTGTCATAGGCGGAAGCGGCTCAGGCAAGAGCGTGCTTTTGAAGCATATAATCGGACTTACAAAACCTGATGAAGGAGAAGTGATAGTTGACTCAGACGTACTTTCGCAGCTTGATGAAGACGGCCTGAATGAAGTAAGGAAAAAATTCGGAATGCTTTTTCAGTCATCTGCGCTCTTTGATTCAATGTCAGTGTGGGAGAATGTCGGATTCGGCCTGAAACGGCATACGGATTTTAAAAATAAAGAGATAAAAGATATTGCGGTGGAGAAGCTCAGGATGGTTGGGCTTGTCGGCGTTGAAGATGAGATGCCTTCTGAACTCTCTGGAGGAATGAGAAAGAGGGTTGGACTTGCAAGGGCGATCGCCATGGAGCCTCAGATACTTCTTTACGATGAACCCACGACCGGCCTGGACCCTATAATGGCGGATGCCATAAATGAACTTATAATTGAGATGAGAGAGAGGCTGAATATAACCTCCATTGCAATTACACACGACATGAAGAGCGCCTTTAAGATTGCAGATACAATTGCCATGCTTTATAATGGACTTATAATTGAGAGAGGATCGTCTGAGGAGATAAAAAATACCTCAGATCCTGTGGTCAGGCAGTTTATTGAAGGCAGCGCTGAAGGCCCGATAACCTTGGAAGGCATAAAAAGATGAAAAACTTGTCCCCTGAACTTAAAGTAGGTGTATTTGCAATTATTGTAGTTCTTATCCTGTCTTACATGACATTTAAGGTCGGGAGCCTGCCTTTTACATGGGACAAAGGTTACAGGCTATATGCAAACTTCGATGATATAAAGGGGCTTGATGAGAAATCGCGTATAAAGATCGCAGGCGTTGATTCAGGAACAGTGGAAAAGATCATATTGAAGGACGGCAAAGCGGAACTGACGCTTTTAATAGAGCCTGACGTGAAGGTCTACAGCGACGCAGAGGCTACGCTTCGGATGTCAGGGCTTCTGGGAGACAAGTATCTTGCGTTATCCCAGGGAACTTCTCAAAATTCGCTTCTGAAAGACGGGGACAAAATTAATAATGTTATGCCTTCCACGGATATTGATGAACTCACAAATGAGCTTAAATCCGCGGCTTCCGATATCGGGGATATGGCGGAGATATTTAAAGATATATTCGGAGATACCGAAAGGAAGTCTCTTGCCGAGACCATCAATAACCTCGAAGCAGCAACCAGTGGGCTTGAGCATATCATACATGAGGAGAGGGTTCCCCTGCACAATACGCTGAGGGACCTTGAAAAATTTTCAAAGGCGTTAGGTGATAAAGGCCCCGGACTTATTGACAATCTAAGCAGGCTGTCAAAAGCCCTCGGAGATAAAGGACCGACGCTTGCAGATGACCTTGGTAAGGCAGCAAATGAACTTAGTGCGCTGATAGAGGAGAACAGAAATACCATAAAAGAAGGAATGGAGAATATCAGATCAGCCGCAAAGAGCGCTGATAGTATTGCCAGGAAGATAGACGCAGGAGAGGGGACATTAGGCAAGCTGCTGGCAAATGAAAAACTTTATGACTCCCTCAGCAAGGTTGCGGAAGGGGCCGGCAAGACGCTGGATGCTGTTGAGAGGCTCAGGATGTTTATGGATTTAAGGACTGAATTTAACTTTAAAGATTCCAAAGGGAAGGAAAGTTTTAACCTGACCTTGCAGCCTAATAGGGACAGATACTATCTGCTTGGCGTTGTAAATGACCCGAAGGGGTCGGTTGAGACGATCAATACAACATTAAACGGCGTTGACTCTTATGAAGAAAAAGTGGAGAACAAATTTGAATTCAACGCCCAGTTTGCGAGACGGTTTAAAGATCTTGTTCTGAGGATCGGCATGATAGAGAGTACATTCGGCATGGGCGCAGATTATTTATTTCCGTATGACAGGGGAATGGTAAGCCTTAACTTGTGGGACTTTAATGCCGAAGAAGTGGACACAACTACCGCGCACGCAAAGATAGGCGTGGACTATAATCTCTTTAAACATTTATTTATAAGCGGCGGCATTGATAATTTTTTGAATGAAGACCGCAGGGGATTATATATAGGCGGAGGCCTTAAGTATTAGGATGAAGATTTTAAATATCTCTTCGGGAGTTTGCCGAATATATCGCTGCCTTAAAAAGCAGTTGGCCACAGACTAACACAGATTGTATTTCCCTGCTGTAAGACCGCAGGGTATCCAAAAAGTTCCCCTCCCTTGAGGGGAGGGGACTAAGGGGAGGGTGAATGGAATGACATCTTATCCCCCTCTCCCTAACCCTCTCCCTCAAGGGGAGAGGGGATTACAGGAACTCCTGTAGCAAGATTAAAGAGGGAATTCCAAACCAATATTTATGAATAAACTGCGCCTCATACTTGCCTTTCACAATCACCAGCCTGTTGGAAACTTTGATAATGTCTTTGAAGAGGCATATCAGAAGTCGTATCTGCCGTTTCTAAAAGTTCTTGAGAGGCATCCTGATATAAAAGTTGTGCTCCATTATTCAGGCAGCCTTCTTTCATGGATCAAAGCCAATCACAAGGAGTTCCTCGATTCTCTCAAGGCGCTTGCAAGAGAACGCCGGGCGGAGTTTCTGACTGGCGGTTTTTATGAGCCCCTCTTATCTTCCATTCCCGGTAATGACAGGACAGGACAGATCAGGAAACTCACCGGTTTTATCAGAGATGAGTTAGGGTATCAGGCAAAAGGCATGTGGCTGGCTGAGAGGGTATGGGAGCCGGATATGCCTGAATATCTTGCCAGGGCCGGAGTCTCCTACCTGCCTGTTGACGATTACCACTTCAAACTCACGGGCCTGAACGAGAAAGAGCTCCGCGGATATTACATCACTGAAAGCGGAGGCTCCACAGTCAAAATTTTTCCGGGCAGCGAGGAGTTGCGCTATAGGATCCCGTTTCATGAAGTAAAAGATGCTATCTCATATTTGAAGATGGTGTATGAAGAGTCCGGTCCGGTGATGCTAAGCATGGCTGATGACGGCGAGAAGTTCGGCATATGGCCCGGCACTTACAAGCTTGTCTACACCGACGGCTGGCTGGAGCAATTTTTTCAGGCGCTTGCGGCGAACTCGGACTGGCTTGAAACAACCACCTATGAAGAGTATATCTCAAAAAACCCTCCTCTTGGACGCATATACCTTCCGACCGCATCATACAGGGAAATGGGGGAATGGTCTATGATGTCCGATGGCTCGAGAGAGTATGAGAGCGACCTTGAAGAGATGAAAAAGATATTCGGCAGCAGCAAGGCGCAGTCTCTTCTCAGGGGAGGTATTTGGAAGAATTTCTTCACAAAATATCCTGAGTCGAATCATATACACAAGAGGATGTTCTTTGTGAGCAGAAAGGTCCATCAGGCGGTCAGGAGAGTTAAAGCCGCAGATAAGAGTCACAAAGGGATAAAGAAGGCCGGCACTATGCTGAATGAACTCTGGCAGGGACAGTGCAATGACGCGTACTGGCACGGCATTTTCGGCGGTTTATATCTGCCGCATCTCCGGTCATCGCTTTACAGGCATATGCTTAAAGCCGAAAAGCTGGCGGAAGATATTATTGCGCCTGCGTCATTTACAGTAAAGAGGGGAGATATTGATAAAGACGGTTACAATGACCTCTTTGTCAGCACGAAATATTTAAGCCTCTTTTTTAGTGAAGCAGGCGGCAATCTGTGTGAAATGTCGTACAAGAGTAAAGCGGTCAACATACTGGATACATTAAGTAGAAGGCATGAGCCGTACCATAAAAAAATATTAAGCGCTATAGATAGTCAGGATACAGGCACGATACATGACAGCATCAAGCTTAAAGACAAGAGCATAACAGCCGATCTTATATTTGATCCATGCCGCAAGGCTTCTCTGATCGATCACTTCCTTCCTGAGAATACGACCTTTGCTCAATTTAAAGATGGGCTTCATCAGGAACTATGGGACCAGATGGGGAAGCCTTATGCCGTCAAGACCGCGAAGAGCAAAAAATTGCTTACCGCTGAATTTGATAGCGAGGGAACAGTTCTCTGCACGTCTGCTTTTGTTAAAAAGAAGATATCCATAAGCGATAACCGTCCTTCCATAAGAGTGGAGTATGATGTTAACTCTCCTGAGGGTGTATTTTTCTGCACGGAATTTAACATCTCGCTTCTGGGTTCTCCTTATCCCACAATCACAATTGACCCTGATACATTAGTCGGAAGAAAGAAGTCCGCGCCTTATGCAATAAACACAGCCCGTGAATGTAAGGGGATTCGTTCATTCTCCATTAAGGATGAATACCTAGGCGTATCCATCACTTTTGATTTTGACGCGGCGATTGACCTGTGGCATTTCCCTGTTGAGACTGTCTCGCTCTCAGAAGGTGGTATTGAGAAGATATATCAGGGGACAACGTTTATTTTTATTCCTGGGGATAAAAGAGGGAAGTTTGGGTTTGAGATTAGGTTGAGGGATATTTGAAGAGTCTCAAAGGTAATATTATTAGGTCGGTTTATGGCTATCTAAAAACTGGCTATCACCAACTACATGCTCCAGAAAGTTATGTCTATAAAATTGTATATTATTACGTATAGTTTATTGATTGCATCCAAGACTTGATAAATTAGATAAACTTGAAAAATCTTAATTATACTTATGACGTAGTTATATCATTTGCTGGAGAAGATCGTAAGTATGCACGATCAATTGCAAGTTGTTTGGAGAAAAAAGGGGTTGATGTTTTCTTTGATGAAAATTTAAAAGCTCAACTTTGGGGTAAGGACCTTTATCAGCATCTTTCCACTATTTACAAATCAAGTGCACGTTATTGCATTATAATTATTTCAGATTCCTACGCAAGAAAACTTTGGACTAATCATGAATTAAGAAGCGCCCAAGAGCGTGCTCTTCAAGAAATAACACAAGAGTATATCCTGCCAGTGCGCCTTGATGATACAATTCTCCCTGGATTAGCAAGTACCATTGGCTATATAGATTTAAGAAACCAATCAATAGAAAACGTTGCTGACTTGGTCTGTGAGAAACTTGGCTATGTCGATGACAAGATAGATTATCCCGTAACGTACAAACTCATAAATATGAGTGTTACAACTGGTACACATGAAATGCCTAAGACAACTGTTAAGATAAAAGTTAGAGATAAATTACGAACAGCGACTTCAGTCGGTGATGGTCCTATAGATGCCACTTATAAGGCAATTCAGAAAATATCAAAATCTAATAGTAAGCTGTTGAAGTATAAAGTAAGAGAAATGACTATAGGAGATCATGAACTCGGTCAAGTTTTTGTAACTCTTATGCAAGGCAAAAAAATAGCTGTTGGTCATGGAGTGGGTACTGATATTACAATATCTTCCGCAATGGCATTATTAAATGCTTTAAATAAACTAGATAGCTTTATTTTGAATGAATAGACAAACTGGGACATAACACGTTAGTGCAGTGAAATAGAACTACGCGGCATTTTTTAGCCAGTAATTGTTTGAGGTTTATAAATTGTTGTTTTGCTTTTTGATAAGCTGCAGTGGGTAGATTCGCTGAGCGTCATGTGTAACATATTCTTTCTAAAATTGATGGGTTCACTGTAAAAATAGAAATAGGGGAATATATTATGAAACAAAATGAAAAATTAAAACTTTTTATTAGTTATTCGCATTTAGACGAAGCACATATTAATAATTTTAGAATCCATATTGCGCCATTAAAAACCAATGGTTTAATAGAGGACTGGTATGACCGAAAAATAGTAGCAGGTTATGACTATCGAGACGACATAGATAATAAATTGGAAAAAGCAGACATCGTTTGCCTGTTTATCTCAGCAAACTTCCTTTCATCAACTGCTTGTATGAATGAAAAAAAGAATGCTTTAGAATTAAAGAAAAAGAAAGGAATTGCGGTTGTTCCAGTTATTTTATCTAAATGTGGGTGGTTAGATGATAAAGAGCTATCTTCATTGTTGGTTCTACCTACTGACGGAAAGCCGATTTCAGAATTTACAGATGCCAACGACGCCTGGAATAGTGTATATAATGGGCTGAAAGATGTAATTGAAAAAGAGATTAAAATCAAACAACTAAACATTAAAGAACAGTTTTTATCTTTTCTGCAAAATACAGAATTATTAACTAAAGCCCATTCTCAAAAAGATAAAGTTCTTTTAGAGGACATCTTTGTTTATCCTGTATTAGCAAAATATGATGATTTAGGAGAATACGAGAAAAAGGATAGCTCTGAGAAATTAATAGATGGTTTCTGTGATTATCCAAAGATTCTTATAGCGGGAGAAGATCAGTCAGGGAAAACAACCTTATGTAAGAAAATATTTATAGAGTTGCGAGAGAAAAACTATGTTCCCGTTTATATTTCTGTCAAAGCCAATCAAGAAGGAAAGATAGAAAATAAAATATCAAAAGCATATAAAGAACAATACGAAACAATTTCAATAGAAGAAATTGATAGGCAAAGGATAGTTCCAATTATGGATGATTTCCACTTTGCTAAAAACAAGGAAAGACATATACTTGATTTGTCCTCATATGGTCATCAGATTATTATTGTTGATGATATTTTTAGCCTAAATTTCAAAGACGAAAATATTATCAAGTCTTTTACTCGCTTTAAAATAAAGGAATTTATCCCATCATTAAGAAATCAATTGATTACTAAATGGACACACCTGTCAGATAGAAAGTACGATGGTAATCGTAATACAAATGAAATATACAAACATATTGATCATAAAACAGAATTAGTTAATGCCGCATTAGGCAAGGTTTTTGGTAGTGGCATTATGCCCGCATATCCTTTTTTTATTCTATCTGTTATTAGTATTTATGAAACATTTGAAAGACCACTTGAGCAAGAAATTACTTCACAAGGCTATTGTTATCAAGCTCTTATATACATGTATTTAAGAAAACAAGGAGTGAAAAATGATGAAATAGATACGTATATCAACTTTCTTACGGAGTTTGCATTCTTTTTTTATACAGAAAAGAAGAATGAGCTTTCAATAGATGAATTCAATTCCTTCATGAAGATATATTTTGATAAGTATAATTTCCCTATAAAGAAAGAAACCCTATTAAAGAACTTACAGCAAACACAAATAATTGCATTAGACAGTTTTAATAATTACAGTTTCTGCTATCCATACCTTTATTATTTTTTTGTCGCAAAGTATCTTGCTGAACACGTTGAGCATAATAAGAAAATTATAAATTTCATTATAAACAATCTCCATAAAGACGAAAATGCTTATATTGCCATTTTTATATCTCACCACTCCAAGAATGACTATATTTTAGATGAAGTTATTCTTAACGCTTCAAGCTTATTTGATAAATATAAACCTGCAACATTGAGCAAAGAAGATCTTAGTTTTTTTGATAAACAGGTAGATATTATAGTTAAGGCAGTTTTACCACCAACGGATACGACAGCAGAAAAAGAAAGAGCTACTAGGTTAGCAACTCAAGATATGAATGAAGAAATCAAAGGAGATGTAAAAAGTAACATTGCTCAAGAAGGAGACAGTGAACATAATTTGGCAATGGAATTGAGAAGAAGCATTAAAACGGTTGAGGTTATGGGACACATAGTAAAAAATCGTGCTGGATCATTGGAAAAATCAAGACTTGAATTTATATTCGAAGAAGCTATAAAAGTTCACTTGCGAATTTTAACATCATTTTTTGAACTTATAAAAAATGAAGACGAACAGCAGGAGTTTGTTAAATTTATTTCGGAAAGATTAAATAAGATTATTGAAGATAATGAAAAAAAGAATGAGGAGCACCAACAAAAGCCAAGACCTCTGAGTCGAGAAAAGTTAGATAAATTGTCCAAAATTATATTCTGGAATATGAATTTCTTTGTTGTGTATGGTTTTATTGATAAAATTGTGAAATCTTTAGGCTCTAATAAACTGACAGTAATTATAGAGAAGGTCTGCAATAAAGAAAATACGCCAGCCTCATTTTTATTAAAGCATGGAATGTTAATGTGGTACAATAAAAACCTTCAAATTGAGACTCCTGAAAAAGTCATTTAGAGATTTTCAGTTTTTCCATGCCGGATTTTTTAAAATCCGTCTTCTGTTTTTATAAGTCTATCGTTATTTCCTGTTTTTACTTAAACTTTCTTGCCTTGTTACGATTTTTT
>JACRPZ010000007.1 GCA_016222905.1 Nitrospirota bacterium | reverse complement strand
CTTCCTCTCTTGCATCGTCAGCCTCATTTCTGCCTCCTGTCGCTTTTGCTTACAGATGGCTATTTTCGATTATTTTTCGTATCGATTTCTTATTTGAGGCAACGATCCTCTTTCGTATCGTTTTTTAATGAGGCAATTCGTCGAGTTGACACAGCCCTTTATTGCACGTACACTATACGTATAACAAAGGAGAACTTCGATGCAAAAGAAATTGACCATAACCGTAGATGAGGAAGTTTATAAAGGTCTTCATAAGACCATCGGTCCTCGCAAAATCAGCAAATTCGTTGAGGGATTGGTTCGCCCGCATGTAGTTCGCCCAAACATGGAATTAGCATACTCCAGAATGTCAAAGGACAAGAAGCGGGAAGCGGAAGCCTTGGATTGGGCAGAGATGATTTTCAAGGATATAGCGCATGAAAAGAGGTGAGGTCTGGTGGGTTAATTTTGATCCTTCTGTAGGCGGAGAGATAAGGAAAAAACGTCCCGCAGTGATCGTTAGCAATAATGCATCAAACAAGTTCCTCAATCGGGTTCAAGTTGTTCCTCTAACCAGCAATACAGATAACATCTATCCAAGTGAGGCGCTGGTTTTGTTTGACGGTAAAGAGAGCAAGGCAATGGCCGATCAGTTGGCAACAGTAAGTAAATTGCGGCTGTATAAAAGCGCGGGCTCTATTTCAGAAGAGTATATGCTAAGGATAAATGAGGCGATAAGAATCCAACTGGATATGTACTGACGGTACTAAACGGCTCCGTTTTCAATCATCCGAAAAATCCGGATAGTTCATTCGCAAGTCAAATTTACTTATTCCAGATACTCCTTCAAATACATCCCCGTAAAGGACTTTTCTTCGTTTGCTATATCCTCAGGCCTGCCTTGAGCCACGATATATCCTCCCTTATCCCCGCCTTCAGGGCCGAGGTCTATTATCCAGTCAGAGCATTTTATCACATCAAGATTATGCTCAACCAGCAGAACAGTATTGCCTGCATCAACAAGGCTGTTAAGAATGCCAAGGAGCTTCTTTATATCATCAGGGTGAAGCCCAACAGTAGGCTCATCAAGGATATAGAGATAATCCTGTCTCTTTGCGATCCCCAATTCAGCGCATATCTTGAGCCTCTGCGCCTCACCGCCGGATAGGGTTGTGGCAGGCTGTCCGAGCCTCAGATATCCAAGGCCTGTAGATGACATCAGCCTTAATTTTGCCGTAACTGAAGGCGTCTGCCTGAAGAATACGATAGCTTCATCAACCGTAAGGCTGAGGACCTCAAATATATTCTTTCCATTATAAGCGATATTCAGGACCTCAGGCCTGAACCTCTGCCCTCCGCATTCATCACATTTTATATAGAGGTCTTCAAAGAAGTACATCTCAAGCTTCTGGTAACCGGCGCCCTGGCATGCCTTGCAGCGTCCTCCTTCGGTGTTAAATGAAAAATGCCCGGGGCCAAAGCCGAGGCTCTTTGAGTGGGGCTGTCCGGCAAAGAGCTTTCTTATAGGGTCAAACGCCTTTATGTATGTAACAGGATTGGATCGTGGGCTCCTGCCGATAGGCTGCTGGTCTATTATCTTGACACCCCTTAAATGCTCAATCCCCTTAATCTCCCTGTAGGGCTGATGTCCTTCAAACGCTGTTTTAAAAGCCTCCGCAAGTCCGTTGTAGATAGTTTCTTCTGCGAGAGTGCTTTTCCCTGAGCCTGAAACCCCTGTGATGCATGTGAGGGTCTTAAGCGGGATCTCAATATCAATATTTTTGAGGTTATGTCCGGAAGCCCCTTTTATGCATAGCTTCTTCCCGCTCCCTTTCTTTCTGAATTTAGGCACAGGTATTGAATCCGTATTATTCAAATAATTTGCCGTGAGAGAATCCGTCTTCTTAAACTCCTCAAGCGAGCCGGAGAATATGAGGTCTCCGCCCCTTTCACCTCCTCCGGGGCCAAGCTCAACTACCCAGTCAGAGGAGTTAATAACGCTCATGTCATGCTCCACAGCAATGATCGTATTGCCGATGCCCGCAAGCTCCTTCATCACTTCTATTATCCTGCCGACATCTTTCGGATGCAGCCCCACAGTCGGTTCATCCAGCACATAGAGCGTTCCGGTGAGCCTTGAGGCAAGCTGGTTTGAGAGGTTTATCCGCTGCGCCTCGCCCCCTGAGAGTGTCCTCGACTGCCTGCTGAGGGTCAGATATCCCACCCCGACATGTATCAGAAAACCGAGCTTGAGTTTTATCTGCCTGAGTATCTCTGCGGATGTTTCTTTATCGTAATCCGTCAGATCAAGGGTTGAAAAGAATTCGTTCAGTCTCAATATGGATATATCCGACAACTCCGCGATATTCAGTCCGCCGACTGTAAAAGCAAGCGCCTCAGGCCTCAGCCTCGTCCCCCCGCATTTTTTGCAGACCGCGGGCTTTCTGTACCTGCTTAAAAATACTCTTACATGAAGTTTATACCTTTTGCCTTCAAGTTCCTGAAAAAAATCATTCAATCCGTAAAAATCAGAATCGCCTTCAAATAGAAGCTTCTTTGCGCTATCGGAAAGTTCTTTATAAGGAGTTTTAAGATCTATACCTCGTGATGTTGCAGCCTTTGCAAACTGCCTGTGCCACCACCTGTATGCAGGCCTGCTCCACGGCTCTATGGCTCCTTCTTTAATAGAGAGGTCTTTGTCAGGCACAATACAGTCCTCCGAATACTCAAGAAGATTTCCAAACCCCTTGCATTCAGGGCAAGCGCCGAGAGGATGATTAAAAGAGAAGAGGAGTGGTTGGGGTTTTATCGCCTCGGTATTGCACTCAAGGCATTTCAGTCCTGAATTGAACCTGAGCAATTTATTCTCTTTGTCCGACTCGCTGATGATCTCTATCTTTATACTTTTATCTCCGCGCTCCCATGCCAGCTCAATAGAATCAGAGAGGCGAGGCTCATCTTTAATGATAAGCCTGTCAAGCACAATATCAAATGGCGGGCGAAGAGCGGCAAGTGATGAGATATCCTCTATCTTCCCGTCAATCAATGCCCTGTGAAAACCTTTTCTTTGAAGCTCCGCCGGTGAATCCTGCGTCTCAAAGATTATTAATGCCTTCTCTCCGTTGTATTTCTCTATGAGTTCATTGGCTAAAGACGATGGCGTCCATGCCGTTAACGGACTGCCGCAGGCGTGGCAGTGCGGCTTTGCGATCTTTGCGTAAAGGAGTCTCAGGTAGTCATAAATTTCAGTGCCTGTACCGACAGTTGAGCGCGAGCCCTTGACAGGATTCCTCTGCTCAATCGCAACAGCAGGCCTTATATTGCGGATAGAATCAACATCAGGCCGATCAAGCTTCTCAAGAAAGAGCCTTGCGTATGTTGAGAGCGATTCGATAAAACGCCTTTGCCCCTCGGCAAAGATCGTGTCAAAGGCGAGAGAAGACTTGCCAGAGCCTGACACACCTGTAACAGTAATCACCTTGTTGTGGGGCAGCCTGAGGCTTATATTCTTCAGGTTGTTCTGTCTCGCCCCCTTAATGATGAGTTCCTTTAAGGACATTTGAATATTTTAACAGGTTGCTTAAGATGATTGGAATATTGCGGGATTTGATATAATTCAAATAAAGCAAATAGCCAGAGACTTGCAAAGGAAAATAATGAAACGACTAAAGAATATCCTTTTTTTAATTACGCTGTTACAGCTTCTCTTTATCCTCCCGGCATATTCCGAAGAACTGCTTGACGTAGATAGCATAGTGGACAGAATGGACAAGCTCTACCGCAGCAAGACCAGCCGGGGACAGATTGAGATGCTGGTAGTCTCTGAAGACTGGACACGCACGCTCAGCATGGATATCTGGAGCGAGGGGATTGATATGACATATATTCACATAAACAGTCCGAAGAAGGACGCAGGCATTGCCACCCTCCGCAAAAAGACAGAGATGTGGAACTACTTTCCCAATATAAACAAGGTGATGAAGGTTCCGCCCTCCATGATGATGAGTTCGTGGATGGGTTCGGACTTTACAAATGACGACCTTGTGAAAGAGAGTTCCATGAGGGATGATTATGACGCAAGGCTCATCGCCCCGGAAGTTGCCGACCCTGAAAATTACTATGTGGAACTTACCCCTAAAGCTAATATCCCCATAGTCTGGGGAAAGATAATACTTGTTGTCAGCAAAAAAGATTATCTGCCTGTATGGGAGGCGTACTATGACGAGAAGGGACGCAAGATGAGGACAATGGAGTTCAGCGAGATAAAGATGCTTGGAGGCCGCAGGATCCCCTCAGTGCTTGTGATGAAGCCTTTGAATAAACCGGGGAAGAAGACAGTCATAAAATATATTGACCTTGAGTTTGACATAGAGCTTGATCCGGATGTCTTTACACTAAGGAACCTTCAGAGAAAAAGGTAAAAAAGAATAAATGTATACACTCATTATATCCCCTCCCTTGAGGGGAGGGGACAGAGGGGAGGGTGTAAAGTTATTCCCCCTCTCCCTAACCCTCTCCCTCCAGGGGAGAGGGAACTTAAATGATGGAAGTTTAGGATTTATTCAATGATCATCCATAAGATAGCCTTCCGCAACATCTTCCGCAGAAAGTGGCGCTCAATACTTACAGGCATGATGATGGCAGGAGGCTGCGCCCTCTTCGGTCTCTTCTTCGGCATGATAGACGGCACCTACGGCAATCTCATAGACATGTTCACTCGCGACCACACGGGACACATACAGATCCATAAAAAAGGCTATCTTGACAAGCCCTCGATATACAAGTCCCTCGCCTCTCCTGATTCAATCGGCAGAAAGATAGAATCAGTCCCATATGTAAATTCATGGGCACCGAGGGTTTATACGCCTGCGCTTGCCTTTGCCGGAACGAAGACAACAGGAGTAACTGTCATGGGAATTGATCCCATCAGAGAGGCAAAGACGACCCGGCTCAAGAATAAGGTGAGCAAAGGGATTTTCTTATCAGCTTCTCCGAAGCAGGAGGTTGTGATAAGCGACGGCCTTGCAAGGGTGTTAGGAGTTGGACTGGGAGATGAGATAGCTCTGATAGCGCAGAGCGTTGACGGCTCTGTGGCAAACGGTCTTTATAAGGTCACGGGCATAACCGGCAGCGAGGGGAAGTCCTACGGCGAGTCAAAATGCTACATTCATATAAATGTACTGCAGGAGTTTCTCTCAATGGACAGAAGCGTTCATGAGATAGCCGTTGTCCTAAACGATCATTCAAAGACGCCTGAGGCCGCGGGCCTAATCGCTGAAACCCTTAACGACACCGGGATTGATGTTGACCCGTGGCAGGTTGTGGAGGCGCAGTTTTATAAAGCGATGCGGGCAGACCTCAAAGGCAACAGGTACACTATCATAGTCTTTACCATTATCATAGCTGTCGGCGTGCTGAATACGATCCTCATGGTTGTGCTTGAGAGGACGCGGGAGTTCGGGGTGCTCAGGGCGTTAGGCACAAGACCCTCGCAGATTTTTCAGTTGATACTCTTTGAGACATTATTCCTCTCTCTGCTCAGCATAACAGCAGGGACGATAATAGGAGTGCTTGCCAACTGGTGGTTTCATGTATACGGGATCACATACCCCACGCCTATAGAGTACGGCGGTTACTTCTTCAGGAGACTGACCTCTGAAATAAGTTTAAGGTCTATTGTGGTACCGCCGCTCATAGTTATGGGAACGGCTGTAATAGTGAGCATATGGCCTGCGGTAAGGGCCGCAAAGATAATGCCGGTGAAAGCGATGAGGGCAAACTAGGATATGAATTTATCATCAGTAAATATCCCCTCTTTGGCAAAGAGGGGTATGGGGAGATTTTTAAATCATCATAAAATCCCCCTTGCTCCCCCTTTTTCAAAGTGGGAATAACAGGAAAATATAATGAAAATGCTTCTGAAACTTGCATGGCGGAATGTCCTTAGGAACAAGAGGAGGACATTCCTCTCAGGAACAGCCGTGGGCATCACTCTTGCCTCCCTCATGCTCATAGACGGCCTTTACATAGGGATGCTGAAGGGAATGATAATGACAGCTACTGACACCTTCCTCGGGCAGGGGCAGATACATGCAAAAGGTTTCAGCGATACCCTTGAGGTCGAAAAAACGATAAACGCTTCAGAGAATATTCTCGCCTCATTGGATAAAGAACCCCTTCTTGAATCCTATGCTCCGAGGACAGCTTCATTCGCAATGTTAAGCTCCCCTGCCGGAGTGAGCTCAGTGCTGCTTTACGGCATTGATCCTGAAAAAGAGAAGAATATCTCGATGATTGATGAGGCCGTGAAAGAGGGTGAATATCTTGAGCCAGAGGGCGAAAGGCAGATACTCATAGGCTCAAAGGCGGCTGAGACGCTGGAGGCAGGGCTTGGCGACAGGCTTGTGCTTACAGTTGCGCAGGCAGGAACAGGCGAGCTTTCTCAGGAGATGTTCAGGATATCGGGGATATATCATATGGGAGTAAGGGAGGCGGACAGCGGCATGGCATTTATTCATATTGATAAGGCGCGTCAGCTTCTTGCTTTGGCGGGCGGGACTCATGAGATCGTTTTGAAGTTCAAAAACCTTGACAACGCGGGTGACAGAACGCTGACTTTCTGGCGCAGGTATTCAGGAAACAACAACGAGGCGTTAGGCTGGAGAGACCTGATACCGCAGCTTGACGGCGTTATAGCGATGACCGAGATATCCACCATTATCACATCGACTCTCGTATTCTGCATAGTGGCGGTGATAATAATGAACGCTCTATTCATGTCACTTTATGAGAGGATGTTTGAGTTCGGAGTGCTTAGGGCTGTAGGTACGAGGCCGCTCAACATGGCGCTCATCATCTTCTTTGAGGCGGCAACGCTCTCCGCCATTAGCATAATAATGGGGCTTGCGCTTGGATTGGGCGTTGTAAGCTTCTTTTCGTGGTATGGTATAGATTATAGAGGCATAGAGTTTGCGGGCGTAACGGTCAATGAACTGCTTTATCCTGAACTTGCCATGAGCCAGTTTACGATCTATCCGCTTCTCATATTTATTTTTTCGCTTGTCGCCGCAATATACCCGGCACTATTTGCCGCAAAGATGACGCCTGCAAAGGCTATGCAGAGGAGCATATAAAGAATTTATATATCAAGACAGGAGATGAAAATCCCCCTTTAGCAAAGGGGGACTGAAGGGGATTTTATAATTAATATTAAAATCTCCCCTGACCCCTCTTTGCCAAAGAGGGGCAATAATAATATGAATGAAAATGTAATAGAGATACAGCAGGTCTCAAAGATATATGACACAAACGGCGACTCGGTGCACGCTGTTAACATGCTCAGCCTCTCTATACGAAAAGGCGAGTTCACCGCTATCGCCGGGCCATCCGGTTCAGGCAAGACCACACTTCTGAATATCATGAGCGGCCTTGATACTCCAACAAGCGGAAATGTAATGCTCTCCGGCAGGCTGATAAGCGGATTAAAAGGTAGTGAGCTTTCCGACTTCAGGCGCGACCATATCGGGTTTATATTCCAGTCTTATAACCTTATTCCTGTTCTTACCGTGAAGGAGAACATCGAGTACATCATGCTCCTTCAGGGCCTGAGCGATAAGGAGAGAAAAGAGCGTGTCGCAGCCATACTCTCTGAGGTCGGGCTGAGCGGCATGGAAGACAGACTGCCTAATCAGCTTTCAGGCGGCCAACAGCAGCGCGTTGCGATTGCAAGGGCGATGGTCTCAAGGCCTGATATAATCCTTGCCGACGAGCCAACCGCAAACCTCGACTCGCATACAGCCTCAACACTCCTTGACATAATGCGGGAACTCAACGAGAAGAGCGGCATGACGTTTGTCTTCTCCACCCACGACAGCATGATAATGGAGAAGGCACGAAGGCTTGTGCTTCTAAAAGACGGCATGGTTGATAGGGATGAGGTGAGAGGGTAAAGGCGTAAGAAGGAGTCACTTTAATGATAAGCCTGTTATCTTCTATCCTGCAAGTTTTTGTAGTTCCTCCTCATCTATCTGAATCTCACGCGCGCGATGTTTTAGCGTTGCCTTTGTCTGACTTAGCATCTCTTTGCATACTACTTCCCCTTGTATCCCGGACATTCCTTTGACCCTTGGCATCCCGCCCGTCTTATTCTGCAATCCTTGTTCATACAGATAGGCCGATGTTTTTCACCCTGACGGTTTTTGCCGGTCGGTACGACTTGATTTCGAGATGATTCCCCTGCTTCTCTCTTCTTTGTCACATGAATATTTTAGCAAAGCAAGAGTATTTAATCTCTTGCATTTTACCCCTGTTTCAGTTATAAATAATATGACAATTTTGCAAAAAGTCTACAAAATTGTTCATTTTAGCCATGAATTCAGAGAAACAGGACAGTTCGGAACTTATTGCCAGAAAGAACAAGGAGCTCTCCGCAATACTTGAGGTGAGCCGGGTGCTTACAACCTCTTTTGATCTTGAGAAGAACCTCTCTTCCGTGATGTCCACCCTCGGCGAACTGCTCGACCTTCAGCGCGGATGTGTCTTCCTGCTTGATCCCCTCACTAAAGAACTGCGCATTGTCGCCGCGCACGGCCTTACAAAGCAGAATATTGAAAAAGGCAAATACAGGATCGGCGAAGGCATCGTTGGCAGGGTGCTTGAGCGAAACAGCCCGATGGTCATTTCAAATATAGGCAAGGAGCCGCTATTCCTGAACAAGACCGGCTCGCGGCCTGAAAAAGAGGGCATCTCTTTCCTATGTGTGCCGATAGAGTTTAAGAAAGAGCCGCTTGGCGTTCTGAGCGTTGACAGGATATATGCAACCGAACATGGCAATGTGGATGATGACCTTAGGGTGCTCAAGATAGTTGCATCATTGACCGCCCAATTCATAAAGCTCTGGGAGAGCTATGACGAGGTTGAAAAAGAGAAGGAGCACCTGAAGAGGGAGCTGAAGGGTAAATACAGCATAGAGAACGTAATAGGGAATTCGGACAGGATGCAGGAGGTCTTTGAGGCGGTCCACCGCGTCGCGCCTTCAAAGGCTACAGTGCTTCTACGGGGCGAGAGCGGCACAGGTAAAGAGCTTATCGCAAAGGCGATCTATTATATGAGCCCCAGAAGCAAAGGGCCTTTTATTAAATTCAACTGCGCCTCTATTCCTGAGGGGCTTCTCGAATCAGAACTCTTTGGCCATGAAAAAGGGGCCTTTACAGGTGCAATATCAACGAGAAACGGAAAGTTCGAGCTTGCAAACGGCGGCACAATATTTCTTGATGAGATCGGAGACCTCCCTTTAACGCTCCAGCCGAAGATACTGCGCGTGCTTCAGGAAAGGGAGTTTGAGCGAGTGGGCGGACAGAAGACCATAAAGGTTGATGTCAGGATAATCGCCGCAACAAGCCGGGACCTTGAGGGCATGGTATCAGAGGGCAGGTTCAGGGAAGACCTCTATTTCAGGCTTAACGTAATACCTATCCTTCTTCCCCCGCTGGGGCAGAGAGGCGAAGACATTCCGGTGCTGATAGAGTATTTTCTGAAGAAGTTCAACAAGGAGAATAACCGTTCCGTCACCTTTGATAAAAATGCGATGCAGATATTCCTTGATTATGAATGGCCGGGAAACGTGCGCGAGCTTGAGAATACTATTGAGAGGCTCGTTGTCATGTCGCCTTCGGAAAAGATCGCAGCTTCAGACCTGCCTGTTTCGCTAAGCATCCGCAGGCCGAGGTCTAAAATTAACACCGCCTCATTAATGACGGATATCGGAGAGATCGAGAAGGTAAATATTATTGATGCGCTTAAAAAGACCGGCTGGGTCCAGGCAAAGGCCGCAAAGCTGCTCGGGATCACGCCGAGGCAGATTGGGTACAAGATAAAGAAGTACAGGATTATTGAAAAGGCTTAAATTAATAATAAGTTGCGTGAACGGTATATTCCTTCTTAATGGCTCTTCTAAAGTCCCTCTCCCTTAAGGGGATGGACCCACATTTTTTGTTCCCCTCCCTCAAGGGAGGGGAAGTAATTACTCACACAAATGGAGGGAGAGGATGAAAAGTTACCGCAAAGAACTCTGGTTTAATGTGCCTACCAGACGCGCATTTGTAAATATTACTTCTCAAGTGGAAGAATGTTTACGGGAAAGCGGCATCAGGGAAGGATTATTGCTCTGCAATGCGATGCATATAACAGCTTCCGTATTTATAAATGACGATGAATCAGGCCTTCACCATGACTATGAGAAATGGCTTGAGAAACTCGCCCCGCATGAGCCAATTTCACAATATCAACATAACCGCACAGGCGAAGACAACGGCGACGCCCATCTAAAAAGACAGATGATGGGAAGAGAGGTAGTTGTCGCCGTCACAAAAGGACAACTCGACTTTGGGACATGGGAGCGTATCTTCTACGGAGAGTTTGACGGCAGAAGAAAGAAACGGGTGCTTGTAAAGATAATCGGGGAATAATGCCTCTAATTATGGAAGGCTGACTTCAATAATTACCACTACAAATTTGCTTCTCTACAGGAAAGATTATTTACTATTGACTTATTTTCTTAAGTGATATAAATTGTAATGAAGCAAATTTGATTTTATACCATCCATTTATTCACAGGGGGTGAAATATGGCGTTACGAAATGCCGTCCTTTTTTTTATTGTCTCCATAGCTGTACTCAACGGCTGTGAGACTCTCAAATCTTCCAAGCCGATCGGACCGATAAAGGAGTATGAGCGTCTGCTTGCCGGAAGGTTTGATGCAGACTATATCGGAACAGATAACTGCCTCTCTGCCTGTCATTTTCACGATAAGCTAAAGCGCGATCTTGATGCGAGTACAATGGGGGCGCAGCTTTCAAAGAGTTCCGGCCTACCGCTTGTAAACTGCGAATCCTGTCACGGTCCCGGCAGCCTTGCCGTAGCAGGGCTTACACCGGAAAAGGTTGCGGAGGATTTGAAGGCAGGAAAGCGGACAAAGTGCGCCTACGATACGCTTATAGACCTTAATAATCTGCCGCCGCAGGCAAAATCCCTTATATGCCTTAAATGCCACACTGCAAATGCTACTTTCAATCTACATAACTGGAACGCAGGCGCGCATTCCGTGAACGATGTTTCCTGTTCTGACTGCCACAATATCCATAAGGGGCCTGACATGATCGTAAGAAACAGCGAGATGGCTGATATGTGCGAGAGATGTCATCAGGAGATCAAAGCGGAATTCTCTTTGCCGAGCCATCACCCGGTTCCTGAAAAGAAGATATTCTGCAATAACTGCCATAATCCGCATGGCAGCGGCAATGAAAAGTCTCTGATAAAATCATCTGTAAAGCAGACATGCACAAAGTGCCATGCTGAAAAAGAGGGCCCTTTTGTATTTGAGCATGCTGACAACACCGAGGATTGCCTTACGTGCCATAGACCCCACGGTTCGGTAAATAACAACCTGCTTAATGTCAGTCTGCCGTTTTTATGTCTTCAGTGCCATCCTGTTCACAGGACATCTTCGACTTCAGCTGCAGAAGGCAAAGGGGCTTTCAATACGAGATGCACTGACTGCCATTCACAAATACACGGCACTGACCTTCCTTCCGCAAGCGGAAACGGAAGGTTTACACAATAAAGGAGGCGAAATGAAGAGAATATTTTTGATTGTTACATTGGTTCTTATATTTTTTCATGGCAGCCTCTTTGCCGAAGAAACAGGCATGGGGGATACGGCTGAGGAGAGCGGAAAAATCAATAGTTCATTGACACTCTCTGGCGGCTTCAGGTTTATTGATCTGAGCGGTTCAGCGCAGGTTGGGGAGTACGAGTACCTTCATAATTCAATTGTTCTTGGGGTAGAGACGCAACTGATAATGCTTCCTCATAGAATGCATATTGATTTAAACGTGAATAACGGAAAAGACTATGCCGGAGATCTGAGTTACTCATATAAAGATATCCTCTCTTTCAGGGGGCTCAACACAACTCTGTACCACAACCTTGATAATATAACGCTGATAGACCTTGATCCGGCCACAGCCTCTCCCAGAGTTGATGTCAGAGATGCGGGCGAGGAGTACGGCATTAAGACGAGCCTAAGCTCGTTCTTCTTCAGACTGAAAGCCCCGGACTTCCCTTTACATGGGTATGTTGAGGAGGGTCTCGTTGAGAAGGATGGAACACAGCAGCAGAGATTTATGTCTGGGGCAGCCTATTTCAACGAGCAGGTGAGGGCGTCAAGGAGCAGGGATATCAATTGGAAAACAGAAGATATCGTAATCGGTGCAAACAGCCACCTCGGCCCTGTTGAAGTAGATATTTCACACAGCGAGAAGAGGTTCCGCGCAGGTGGGGATGATATCCTTTACGATAGCTACAGCGCGGGAGGCACCAGAACGGCTGGAGTATATCCCCACAATCTGATCCCGGAGCTTAAGGGTTCAACCAATACTATCAGGCTGCATACCTCTTACACCGGCAGGCTTGTAGCGTCCGCGACCTTGTCAAATACAAGCAGGGAGAACTCCGACAGCGAAGCTAAGGCGGATTACGTGACAGGCTCAGGCGAAGTGACATGGATGCCTATTGAGAAATTGACATTCTTCTTTAATTACCGCTATAACGACAGGGATGTTGATAATCCGGAGAGCGTAACTATCACGGATGGATCCGACCCTTCAAACAAATACACATATAGCGTGAAACCGTCCGTCTCATCTGTTTCAAACACTTTTTCAGGGACCGCAAGATACAGAGCTTCGAAAAACCTGACGCTGAAGGCGAAATTCTCTTATGACAACATTCGCAGAAAGAACGCTGAAGAATGGGATCTGCCTGAGAAGACCTCAACCAGCAAGGCATCAGCCAGCGCAGACCTGAAGCTGAGGAGGAACCTGAATCTCAAGGCCGGTTATACGCACAAATCAACCGACAACCCATCCACAAATATTGAGCCGGACACCTCTGATGAAGGGGAGTTCTCGGTATCATGGATGCCGGTTCAGAAGGTAAACACCTTCTTAAGCTATAAAATAAAAGATGGGGAGAGGGACGAACTTCACTACATAGATACAGAAGCGGCTGATAAGAGAAATGTAAATCAGAATCGTATTTTGGGAAGCGTAACTATTCTGCCGCTCAAAGATCTCTCGCTTACGGCAAGTTATTTTTATCTTAATGACAAAACCCAGCAGGATATCGAATACCACAACACTGCAGGTACACCCAATATTGACCCTTACGTCCCTTACAAAAACACCTCTCATAACTATTCAATTTACGCTATGTATATTCCCGTTGAAAGAGTACACCTTAATGCGGGCGTGAGCAATACAAGGAGCAGTGGAAGCTTTCATGTTGAAGATATAAACCTGACTCAGCCTGTAGCCATAGACTCGTTTTCCGAGATGAAGACAGAAAAGACGGTCTATTCAATATCAGGGGAGTACATGTTTATGCAAAACTCTTCTTTGATGATTGAGTACCTACACGGCAAGCTTGATGATATTCTTGACAACCCTAATGACGATATTGAGGACGGCAGGGGGCATCGCCTAATCCTGACATTCCTGAAAAAATGGTGAGCAGATTATGACAAAAATCAGTATAAAAATATGGCGCTTAATGCTTTATCTTTTTGTCATTTCCATGGTTCTCAACAGCGGCTCAGTTATGGCTGCTGATAAGACGATAGGTGTTATAATGATACCTAATATCCCGTACTATGAGGAGATGCACAAGGCATTTACCGAAACGCTCTTATCAGAGGCAATAGCGGAAAAGAAGGCATCAAGCAGCAATATATTGGAAGCTGAGATTATAGTTCAGAAACCGCTTCCTGACTCTATATCACTTATGAATACCGCAAGAAAATTCGACGCGGTTGGCGTAACTATAATAGTCTCTTACGGCGCTCCCTCTACATTGGCAGCAGTTGGCGAGCAGTCGACCATACCCGTGGTATTTGCGGGAGTATTTGACCCTCGCGGAGTCGGCATATCCCTTAAGAACGCAACAGGCATCAGTTCCAAAGTCTCCGTTTCAACCCTATTAAAAAAACTGAAGAGCATATCGAATTTTTCCAAACTGGGGGTTCTGTACAGCGACACTGAGAAGGACACGTTGCTTCAGGCTGAAGAGGTCAAAAAACTTGAAGAGAGCATGGGTTTTAAATCCGTAATGCTTAATATCAAAAGGGCGCAGGATACCGCAAAGATAACCGGAGTTGATGCGCTTCTGATAACCACAAGCTGTCCTACTCAATACTGCATCAGCAACATAATTGATATAGCGCGCAAGGCAAATATTCCTACAGCCACACTGACAGGCACAGAAGAGGATAAAGGGGTACTGCTAACCATAACCGCAAATCCGCAGGAACAGGGCAGGGAGGCGGCAAAGCTGGTCATAAAGCTGCTGAAAGGCGCAAAGGCATCTTCCCTTCCGGTAGTTGAGCCCGGCAAAGTAGATATGATTATAAACCTTAAAGAAGCGTCAAGCATGGGGTTGAAGGTGCCGTTTGACCTTTTGAGTTCGGCTACAAAGATCATTAAGTGATGTTAAGATTTACACTTCAGAAAAAGGCAATATTCATAGTTTCCGGCATCCTCTTCTTTATCATAACTGTAAACACCGGTGTTCTGACATATATAGCATTTGACAGGTATAAGAACGCCATTCTTTCCAAAACCTCTGCCATAGGCGAGGGCATGCATAGAGAGATAAGCAAGATAGTAAGTCTCGGAGTTCATATTGATTTAATGGAGGGGTTAAACGAAAAACTTCAGGAACTCATATCAAGAGACGAAGCCATTGGACATTCAATGGTCATAGACAGAGACGGGAAGATACTGTATCATAGCGACATTCAAAAAATAGGCATCAGACTTACAGATGAAGTGTATGTTAACACGCTTTCTTCCAAAAAGATGCTGACACAGACCGCTCCCCCTTTGTATAACCTGTCGTTTCCCATCCTTGATTCAGAGGAGAAACTTGCCGGAGTTCTTATTTTAGGGGTTAAAATGGAGGTCATAAAGTCGCGTCTGTATGAACTGCTCAAATGGGCGCTCGGAATTTCCGTGCTCTGTTTTGCAATATCACTCGTATTTGTTTTCTTTTCTATATCCAGATTTATCACCCAGCCTATAATTGTTATGGAGAAGGGCGCCAACAAGATCGCGTCAGGCGATCTTACGGAAAAGATACACATTAGAGGCGAGGATGAGGTTGCAAAGCTCGGAGAGGCGATAAACAAGATGGTCTTTAATCTCAAGGATATGATCGCCAAGATAGTGGCTGTCAGCCGGAGTGTTTCAAGGGCTACGGAGAATGTTGTAATTACATCGAGGGAGGTGCTGGACGTCTCCGATATGCAAAAGGATGAGATTCAGAGCGCCACACTTGCTGTGCAGGAGATGGGCGTGGCGATAACACAGGTGGCTGAAAGCACGAGGAGCCTTTCTCAGGTCGCCCATGAAACATCTGCCGCAGTCATGGAGACAAAAACGTCCATGGAATCAATATCTGAAAACGCGAATATAAACAGCGAATCAGCTCAGGAGACAGCCTCCATTATTGAAGAGCTTCTCGCTAACATTAAGCAGGTGGCAGATAGTACGGAGAAACTTACAGACTCCTCAATCGGCATAGCGTCTTCAATAGAAGAAGTAAACGCCACAACAAGAGATATAGACGACAGGGCGAAAGAGTCAGTTGTTCTTGCCGATGCAGTCATGAAGAACGCCTCAGAGAGGGGCATGAAGGCATTAAATGCCGCTATAAAGGGGATGCAAAATATAAAGAGCGACATCGTCTCTCTCTCTGAAACCATAAATAAGCTTGGGAAGAAGAGTGTTGACATCGGCAAAATACTGAACGTGATAGACGATGTTGCCGACCGGACCACCCTACTTGCCCTTAACGCCGCCATTCTTGCTTCTCAATCCGGCGAACACGGCAAAGGGTTTGCTGTAGTGGCTGAGGAGATAAAGGCGCTTGCGCACAGAACCACCGAGTCAACAAGCGAGATTTCCGGACTTATTAAATCAGTGCAGGCTGAAACCAGTTCAAGCGTCAAGATGGTCTCTGACAGCATCAAGACCGTTGAGAGCGGCATGAAGCTTGTCAACGACTTGAACGAGACGCTCAAGAACATAATAGAGAGTTCCAAGGCCTCCACATCAATGGCAAGGGCGATACAGAGGGCAACCGAAGAAGAGGCGCTCGTAATAAATAATATCACAACCTCTATTGAGCATATGACAGGACAGACAGGAAAGATATCCTCCGCAATACAGGAACAGAGCAAAGGGAGCAATTTCATTATAAAAGAGACTGAAAAGGTGAAGAACTTATCAAGCAATATACAGAGGGCTGTCAATGAACAGAAAGAGGGGACCAGCAGGATGGCTGAGCTTTCTGAAAATATTTCCGAACAGACTATTCAGATGGCAAACGCCACCAGCAGACATGAGGAAAAGAGCATTGAAATAGTGAGATCAATGGATAAGATCCGGAGCACAAGCAGCACGCTTGTTGACGCTTCAAACGCCATGAATGATATCATCTCTCTTTTACATAAAGACGCCCTGAACCTTCTTGAAGAGATGAATAAATTCAAGGTTTAACCTGCTAAAATATCTTATTGTCAACGGGCTCTTAATGAATCAGTAACCGCTCAAAATCATCACGTTGTCTGTATGTTGGAGTTATATACATTATGATCTTACCGCCTTTATCAGAAAATCTGTAGTCAGGCGCCCGATATTCGCTTGTAACTTCATACTGGGGTTTTATCACATAAACACCCTCTATAACTTCAGTCTTAAACCAACCGGCTGACCTCTTGCCCTTAAGCACTGTAAATCCGCTGATCTCTGGGATATCCTCTAAAAAATCAACAGCGTCACTGATCGTGCCTCTTTCTTTCCTGTAATCAGCCTCAGGGACAAAGAGAGTTAAACCACTAAACTTACCGCTGTCATAAAGGATCACGAGTACCGATCCCATAGAATAGTATTTGATAAGACCAAACTCCTTGCCCTCAAGGATTTTACATAAAGCATCTCTTCCGCACAACCCTCCTGAACTCCTTAAATGTGCCTGCGCACTCCCTGCGGTCAGTGCTATAACGCTGACAATGATACTAAAAATTATGCCAGCGATAAGAGTTGTTACAAAACATTCTTTTGCCAAGCCATAATTATTAATTTTTGTCATATACATATCGCCTCCTTCAAAATGTATTTAAAACTTAATTTTAGTTACATTATGTTAATACTGATAGATAATAGCAAGTGTTTTTAGAGACCCAATGGCTGCACTGCAAGTGCTGAAGGCAGCAGCGTACTGGCTCTGATTAATATATTATCCGGAAGAGGAAAGAAGTGTCACAAGGAATATGTCCATAATTATCTCTCTTGATGGGTCTGACATTTCTTTTGTCATGAACATGGTGCTAAAATATTAAGATGAGTAAAACAAAATACCGCCACCTATTTGCGTATCTGGCAGCGGCAATTCTTATATTCGCAGCCGGGTGGTATGGTAACGTCTGGTGCTGCAAAAATACATTGAGACATAAGATTCGTCTCATTCAAGCTAAAGGGATACATTTTACGAGTCCCCTGCTGGACATTGAGCTGCCCGAAGGGATTGATATCAATCAGGAGCCAATACCGTTTAAGCGCAGGATTGAATCTTTCGTACAGAAGCAGATCCAAAACGGACGAGTTCGGGAGATTTCGGTCTATTACCGTGACCTGTATGACGGACCATGGTTCCAGATCAATGAACATTGGGAATTCAATCCTGCAAGCATGATGAAGGTGCCGGTGTTAATCGCCTGGCTCAAGCGCGCGGAAACGGACAATAGTGTACTCAATCACACAATGATTTATGACGGTGCAGTGGACATGAGCGCGCTGCAGGATATACCGCCGGCTTACACAATCACACCCGGGCAAAGCTATACTATAGAAGAGCTGCTGCATTACATGATCAGCTATTCTGACAACAATGCTACTGCACTTCTGTATAATGGGCTGAATTTACAAGAGCTTTATGATGTTATTGACGGAATGGATGTGCACAATAAGGTGAAGGGTGATAGTAATTACGTCACCATTCACGATTATTCAGGCTATTTCCGTATTCTCTACAATGCCTCCTTCCTGAACCGTGATATGTCAGAAAAGGCACTTCAGATCCTCAGTAAGGAGGATTTTCAAGGGATTGCGTCAGGGGTTCCTTGGGGTGTACAAGTGGCTTCGAAATTCGGGGAATCCGGCCAGGATGTTCCTGTTAGAGAACGGCAGCTGCACGAGTTCGGGATCGTGTACCATCCTACACGCCCGTACATACTCGGGATCATGACGATTGGCAACAATATAGAGCAGCAAAAAGAGATCCTGAGGGACATTTCTAAACTGATCTATAAGGAAATCGATTAGAATTAGCAGCCGCGATATGCTGGATAAACATGACCTGTAAAGCTAAGGGTCAGCACTAATATTATCATTATGTGATTTGTATCACATGACTAAAAAACCATCCCCAAGTAAAATTTAATCCTGTACTATACGGCTCTTTGCCCTACCGGTGTTTTAGGGGTAAACAATCGGACGTGAAGGGAGAAGGTATGTTAGTTTTTAAAAATATTTGCAGCAAGCTTACCGCCTTTTTCAGAGAAAAGAGAGTAAAGAGAGAGAAGGTCATTGTTCAGGGGAGAATGATGTCAGCCTGCATAAGGCGGATCAAGTAATCCTTCTTCAACTTAACTTTCCGTGAATGATGGTTTCCTAAGGGAGCCTGATTTTGCCAGCACAACACTGCTGCTGTTATTCATTCTTAAACGCCACGTTAGACAACGCCTGTATAGCCCGCCTCTTGCGCCGCTTTCTCTAACACTCCTTCCACAAAATCGGTCTTGCCTTCAACGTATGCATCCATATCATTGACCCATCTCTCTGCCAATGACTTCTTCAATTCGCTATAGCGCTGTGCCTCATCAGGATGCCTTCTCAGATAATCACGAAACATGATCGGCTTCACCCAGAGCGGGCTTCCTACTTCAGCCATGTGAATATGATAGGTATGAACCATTGGCGTTCCCTTCCAGAAAAATCTACGCTCAGGCAACAGCGCTTCAAACGTCGGTTCATAAATGTATCCCAAACTTTCTAATTTTGGAATATACTTTGAGGCCATCTCAAGACGCTGGATTCCAATGGCTATATCAATCGCGGCTTTGGCAGCCAGCCCCGGAATCGCAGTACTCCCAATATGCTCAAACCGTATAGCCTCATTCCCTAAAACGGCTTCGATCCGTTTTCTTTCTTGCTCAAATAGCAGAGGCCACTGAGGGTCATACTCTGCAATAATGATTGGACGATTCAGTTTTGAATATATCCCCATCCGGATGTCTAACAGTTATTTTTATGCTTATTCTGCATTCCCCAATAATTTTATCAGCAATACGCTGGGTCTTACTTCCCCAGCGCCTGCTCTAAATCCATCGCATGTTCCTGTTCCATAGCCAGTATAGTCCTAAGCTGCTGGGCAAGATGATAGAGGTTTAACTCCTCAGCCTGTTTTACTCTTGCTATATAGCGTGCTATAGCATCATTCTCGCCCTCAAGATCCTGCTCAAGCATCGTCACACTATCACTTGATCTCTTTGCCGGGGGCACATCAATTGCAGGCGTTCCCCCCAAATAATCTATCTGTCCGGCTAATATTGTCGCATGCTGCAGCTCCTCCTGCGCATGGATTATTAATTCTTTTTGCATACTTTGATACATAGCGCCTTTTAAAACCCCCTGATGCTGGGTATACTGGACAATAGCGGTATATTCAAGCGCAAGGTCTTTGTTTAATAATTCTACCAACTGCTCTTTTGTAATGCCTGCCATATTACACCTCCTATTATTTCTATAAAATCAATCCCTATGTAACAAAAACCACTGCCTGTTTAAGCTCGTCGAGCCTGCCTAAGAGATTGTGGTGTTTCTCTTCATCCGCAATGAGGAGAGAGAGCACATAACGCGTAACAAAGAGTTCGCTGTTCAATAATGCTTCATATGCAAGCTCAAGGGATTTCTCTTCTGCGGCCATATGCTTATCAAGCCCTTCCGAAAGCATGGAAAGCTCCTCAACACTAAGGCATAAAGCCTCTTTTGTGAGGCTGTCGATGAGCATCTGCTGCATAGCCTTATGTTTTTGCGAATCGCTCTTGATCATCTCCATGGTCATCCGTATGAGAGGATTTTTGCTCTTCTTCAGGGTCGCCTCTGAAAATCTTATCGTTTCATCCTCAAGTTTCTGCCACGCCTTCATATTCTTTAAAAACTTATTCGACAATTCTACAGGCTTCTTCTTTTTCATAATAACCCCCCTTTTATTTTTTAAGTCTTGTTTTTCGCAAAATTATCAATGAATTGCCTAATCTGAAAATCAAGATGAATGCATTTGAGTCCATCCATGCACTCATCCGCCTCTTTCTTCTCAATATGAGTTGAAAGTTCATGCTGATCTTTTTTAAGCTTTACAACATATGCCTTCTTCTCCTTGCTGAAATCAAGCGTTACAGAAACGCCGTGTTCATTGATCTCAGGATACATTTCCATTATCTTGTCTTTCAGTCCGACATTTGTATAACCCATAACCCCTCCTTTTTTGTTTTAAGTTAAATGGTCTCAATATATTCATCAATCTCTGTCCTGAATTTTGTAAGCATGCCGCTGACAGCGTCAACCAGAACTTTCAGATCATCCGGTTTTATATTGAATGTATATGAATAGATGAAAAAGTTCCGGAACGCAAGGTATCTCGCGAGGATATGGTAAAGGTCAGGAGGCAGGATACCGATCTCATTGGCTTTTTTAAGGACCTTTTGATGCCACTCCGGCGAATCTTTTGTATCCAACTTGTCATATACGAGCATCTGTTTCAGGATATTTTCAACCCCTCCGTATATGTTTACTATAAAAGCCGCTGTTGCCGCCTGTTCGGAAAGCGTATACTCAGACTTGTCAGGCTTGCAGAGGGAGAGAAGCTCCCCTTTTATTCTTTCAATATTGCCGAACTCCTCATCACAGTATTTCTTCAGCTCTTCTATTGTCATGCTTTGTCCTCCTTTGCGGCTCTGTGCCTTTGTAACTTTGCACCTTTGTGCCTTTTTTTATTAAAGCCTTCCGGATTTTATAATTGATATCAGCAATCTTATCCCAAGCAGGAAAGCCACTAAAAACCCTACAGCCCCTATAGCCGGCAGCCCCCAGATCCTTCCGCCAATGTCAATATTTGATTGTATGAGCATGGACGAACCTAAAATTATTGCCGCTACAATTATGCTGAATGCCAGGCGGTTGCTTGAACGGTCTATGTCCCTTATTAATTTATCCATGCCTATAGGATTAATATTTAAACTCACTTCATCCCTTATGGTTTTTCTTAAAAGCCTGTTTATCTGCCTCGGCGTATCGAATAAAAGACGGCCCATATCCGATACATTCTCTTTTACCTTATCAAAAATATTTTCGGGACTCAGCCGTTTTTTTATGAGTTTCGCAGCGTAAGGCTCTGAGGCGGTAATTGCGTTGAAATTTGGGGCAAGCTGCCTGCCTAAGTTATCAAGCATCATTATTGTTTTATTTATCAGCATCAATTCCGAAGGGACCTTGAGCCCGTGTTTAATGACAAGATGAGTAAAAAGTTCAAGATATTCGGAGAAATTTATCTCTGAGATGGTAAGCTCATAAAGAGGCTCAACAATATCAACGAGGTCACTCTTCAAAGCCCTCTTGAACTCTTCCAGGTCAACATCGCCCGCCACCAATCCCATATCTATGTATATATCAATAAGCGCGTCAAATTTTTTATTGTAAAGCGCAATGAAAGCGCCGGCAACATTCTCCATCATTTCCGGCGTCAGCCGCCCGGCTATTCCAAAATCCATTAACCCGATCTTCCCGTCCGGCATTACAAAGATATTGCCGGGATGAGGGTCTGCGTGAAAGAACCTGTCTTCAAAGATCATCTTGAAGTAAGCGTTAACTCCTTTTTTAGCTATTTCACGCCTGTCTATTCCAAAGGCGTCTATCCCGCGTATATTGTCTATCCTGACGCCCTCAAACCTCTCCATTACAATTACTTTTTCCGATAATAAATGAGAATATATCAGAGGGATGCAGATATTTTCATCTCCCGCGAAGTTCCTTTTAAACCGCTGCGCATTCTTTGCCTCGGCAATGAAATCCAGTTCCTTTTTTACTGTCCTGGAAAATTCGCTTACTATCCCCTCAGGGTCAAAAAATTTGCTTTCCGGGATATATCTGCTCATAAGGCGCGCGATAAGGCTTAAAATTGCCAGATCGTTCTGGATGATTTCCAGTATATCAGGCCGCTGCACCTTTATGATCACCTTTTCACCGGTCTTTAAAACCGCATTATGCACCTGCGCAATAGAGGCGGCTGCAACCGGTATGCCCTCAAAATCCGAGAACACATCATTAAGCGATATGTCCAGTTCAGACTCTATGATCTGAACTGCCTTTTCCGAGGGAAACGGAGGTACCTTATCCTGAAGTTTTTTAAATTCATCCGCATATTCAGTCGTGACAAGGTCAGGCCTTGAGGACAGGATCTGGGCAAGTTTTATGAAGGACGGGCCCAATTCGCCGAAGACAATCTTCAGCCTTTCAGGGATTGTATGCTTCTCTATTTTTTCCCATCTGTTGAAGAGCTTTAATTTTGCGCTCAAGGGAACAAAACGCTGGAGATTTATCTGCTCGATGAACTGTCCGAAACCATGCCTGAGGAATACTTTGACAATATGTCTTATTCTTTTGATATTTTTATATGTCTGCCAGAATCTTAACAGCCCTGATATAGCCATAGGAATTATTTGTTCATGAAAATAACTCCCCCTCGCCCCCTCTTAATTTAAGAGGGGGGTTTGGGGGCGTTATTTAAAGGTATTTTCGGGTCAATGACAACCAAATGCATACAAATAGTTTTCAACGGCCTATGCAATAAACAAGTCATCACTTCTCCAGATGCTTAACTGTCTCTGCAAGAGACTCCACTTTCTTGTTAAGTTCATCAAACTCTTTTCTCGTCGGGAAATTGATCATCTCCACCGCCTTGTTCACAAGGTCTTTTATGCTCTTGTCAAATTCATCTTTTGAAGCACTCGCCTTCTCAGACCATTCTTTAATAAGCTTTGCGCCCTGCATCTCGCTCAATTCACCTTTTTTTACAAGCTCGTCAACAAATTCCTTTGCCTTCTCCTGCATGCCGAGCCCTGCCATTAAAGCTTTCTGCACAACTTCGGAAAGTGACATGACAACCTCCTTGTTTAATTATTTAGATATTGCCTTCTGTTTCATCTGTTCTTTAACTTTCTGAACAACAGAACTGACCGCCTTATCAAGCCCTTCAACATCTTTGGTGCCGCCTTGCGCCATATCAGCCCTGCCGCCTCCTTTTCCCCCTGTGACCTCTTTCAGTATTTCGCCTGCGTTAAATCTCGAAATTATATCCTTTGTGACTACAGAAACATATGAGGCCTGTCCGTTATGAGCAGAGCCTAAAAATATAATCCCTGACCCTATCTTGTCCCGCAAGGTATCCGCAAGATTCCTCAGCGTCTTCATGTCTGCTCCCTCAATCCTCTGAGCGAGGACCTTGACGCCGTCAATATCTTCAGCCGCATCAAGCAGGGAGCCTGAGCTTTTAGCAGCGGCTTTGTCTCTAATCTTTTCAAGCTCTTTTTCAAGCAGTCTGTTATCCGCGGCGATCTTCTGGACCCTTTCCGAGACATTAAGCTCGGCCACCTTAAGTATGCCGGCGGTCTTCCTCAGTTCATCCTCTCTCTGCTTTATGTACTCAAGTGAAGACAACCCGGTAAGAGCCTCTATCCTCCTTACTCCAGCTGCAACGCTTCCCTCGGAGATTATTTTGAACACGCCTATCTCTCCGGTTGCGCGGCAGTGCGTCCCTCCGCAGAGTTCAGCCGAATAATCTCCGGCCCTGACAGCCCTCACCTCTGCTCCATACTTCTCGCCGAACAAGGCTGTTACACCCTTTGAAACAGCGTTATCAAGCGTTGTCAATTCAATATTAACAGGCAGGTTCTCAATGATCTTCTCATTTACGAACTGCTCGATTTCCTGCAGTTCCTTCTCCTGCACAGCATAAAAATGGTTAAAATCAAACCTCAGCCTTTCAGACGAGACAAGAGAACCGGCCTGTTTAATATGATCTCCTAAAACATCCCTTAAAGCTTTATGAAGGAGATGAGTCGCTGTATGATTGCGCATTACAGCCCTTCTCCTGCTTTCGTCAACCGACGCCTTTACAGACATGCCTGTCTTTATGAGGCCTTTCTTTACGGCACCAATATGTATTATCAGGTTATTGATCTTTTTGGTGTCGGTTATCTCAACTCTCAGGCCTTCAGCCTTTATTATCCCCTTATCTCCAACCTGACCGCCGGATTCGCCGTAAAACGGAGTGCTGTCGAGAATTATTTCAACTTCCTCGCCTTCTTTTGCTTCTTCTGTAAATCTCCCGCCTTCTATCAATGCCCTGACGGACGATTCTGCCTTAAGGGTCTCATAACCTTTAAATTCTGTCTGCGCAAACTCTCTTGCAGCCTCTTTATAAATGCCGGCTGTTCCTTCTTCAGCCCCAACCCATGAAGTCCTTGCCTTCTTCTTCTGAGCCTCCATCTCTCCGTCAAATCCCTCTTCATCAATCCCGAGCGCATTGTCCTTTGCAATATCCCGCGCCAGGTCAAGAGGAAATCCATAAGTATCGTACAACTTAAAGAGTTCAGCGCCCGGTATCATATCTTTGCCTGATGATTTAATCTCATCAACGAGCCTGTTGATAATAGCCATGCCTGAGGTGAGCGTATGCGCAAACCTCTCCTCCTCAAACCTGAGATGATCTTTGCTCACCTTGGCATTCTCAAGGAGTTCGGGATATGGCGCTGACATTATTTCATGGATGCTATCAAGAACGTTATAGAGAAAGGGCTCTTCAATGCCAAGCATGTAGCCGTGCCTTGCAGCCCTCCTTATTATTCTCCTCAGCACATAGCCCCTGCCTTCATTGGACGGCATCAGCCCTTCATTAAGCACAAAAGCCGCTGATCTTATATGGTCGGCTATTACACGCATGGAGACATCAGATGAATGGCCGGCCCCGTATCTCTTGCCTGAAATATCCTCAACCCTTCTAATGAGCGGGAGGAAAAGATCCGTATCAAAATTACGCTTCTTGCCCTGCAGAACTGCCGAGAGCCTTTCCAGCCCCATTCCGGTATCAATGCTCGGCTTGGGCAATGGCGTAAGCTTGCCTGACTGATCCCTGTTGTATTGCATGAATACAAGGTTCCATATCTCCAGATACCTGTCACAGTCGCATCCTATCCGGCAGTCCGGCTTGCCGCAGCCTACATCTTCACCCTGATCAACCAATATCTCAGAGCATGGGCCGCACGGTCCTGTATCGCCCATCTGCCAGAAGTTATCTTTTTCGCCGAGCCTGAATATCCTTCCTGCTGAAACACCTACATGGTTCTTCCATATCTCCTCCGCCTCATCATCTTTTTCATAGACGGTAACGTAGAGCTTATCCGTCGGCAGTTTAGCCCATTCCGTAAGGAACTCCCATGCCCATTCGGAAGCCTCCCTTTTGAAGTAGTCCCCGAATGAGAAGTTCCCCAACATCTCAAAGAAGGTATGGTGCCTTGCTGTCCTGCCGACATTCTCAAGATCATTGTGCTTGCCGCCTGCCCTTAGACATTTCTGGACAGTAACAGCGCGTTTATAGGCTCTTGTCTCGTCGCCAAGAAAGACAGATTTAAACTGCACCATTCCCGCATTGGTGAATAGAAGCGTGGGGTCGTCCTGCGGAATAAGGGGCGAACTCGGCAGAATCTCATGCCCCTTCTTTCTGAAGAAGTCTATAAAAAGTTCTCTTATCTCATTGCTGTTCATAAGTTAACCAACAAAATGTATTAAGAAAAATGCAGGTGTTGTGATCCCGATGCGTCGGGACGATCCCTTATCCGCTACATTAACCAACCTGAGCATACACTCTATTATTTAAAGTCCTATGCATATTATTTCAATAAATTCATCGAGTTAATTATCTGATTGAACAATATCTGCATTTTTCAAGTTCATTAACTATATAATATTTTTGCAGCGGTTATAAATCCAAAGATTGGATAGTCTTATTTATTACCTCAACACGTACGCCTCTGCGCTGAAGCATACCAGACAGCCTGCGTTTTATAACATCAGCAGGATATCTTCTCAGAGTTCTCAGTTTCTTATCAATGATTCTCTGCGCGGCGTCCATCTCCATCTCTTTTGTATGGACTGAGAGTGTTTGACTTATCAGCTCTTTTCCGATCCCCCGTTTTGAGAGAAAAAATTCGATGCCCCTCCTGCCAAGGTTTTTTCTTTCAAGGGCGTAACTGAAAAGCTCCCCTGCAAGGGTTTCATCTTTAATTAAACCCGCTTCCTCTAAAAATAATATTGCGTTATTTGTCTGCTCATCATTAAAACCTTTTCCGATAAGCCTTTCAAGCATCTCCTTCCGGCTTCTTGACCGGTAACTGAGAAGTTTCAGCGCATAATTTCTTGCTTCAGCCGGAGAACCTTTCAATTTCAGGGCCCTTCTTATCCTTAAAGAATTCTTCACCGGATTCATAAACATCTTTTGTTGACTGAATCCCTTTGATCATAAGGGCAAAATCATTCGGTTTTGAAGCCCGGCTCAGGGCATCTTCATAAGTTATAAGCCCTTTCCTGAAAAGGCCTATAAGAGACTGATCAAATGTCTGCATACCGTACTGGCTGTAGCCGTCCGCAATGGCATCATGAATAAGCTTTGTCTTGTCAGCGTCCTCTATGCAGCTCTTTATCCTCTCAGTCGCTATTAGTATCTCAACCGCTGGCACTCTGCCTTTTCCATCAGCCATTGGAACCAGCCTCATGGATATTATCGCCTTGAGAACCGAGGCAAGTTGAAGTCTTATCTGATTGTGCTGATACGGTGGAAAGACGGTTATAATCCTGTTTATCGTCTCAGTCGCATCAACAGTGTGCAAGGTGCTTAAAACAAGATGCCCTGTCTCGGCTGCGGTTATTGATGTCTGAATAGTCTCAAAATCGCGCATCTCACCGACAAGGATCACATCAGGGTCCTGCCTCAGGGCAGCCCTCAGCGCCTTACTGAATGACTCTGTGTCAGCGCCGATCTCTCTCTGGTTTATAACGCTGTTTTTGTCCCGGTGCAGATACTCAATGGGGTCTTCAATAGTGATGACATGATCTGTTTTATGTGTATTTATATAATCAACCATCATCGCCAGTGTAGTGGATTTACCGCTTCCGGTAGTCCCTGTTACAAGGATAAGCCCCCTCGACTCCATAGCGATCTTCCTTAGAACAACCGGCAGGTGCAGTTCTTCCAGATCCAGAGGCTTCATAGGGACAACCCTGAAGACAATGCTCGTTGTTCCCCGCTGGCTGAAACCATTGCATCTGAACCTTCCAAGTCCGGGGATGCTGTACGAGAGGTCAATATCGTTTTTGCGCTGAAAAAGCTCCCGTTGTGCATCAGTCATAACAGCCGCAGCCATACCGCTGGTGTCATCTGCAGTGAGCCTGCTTTCATCCTCCATAGGGGTAAGTCTTCCATTGATCCTGGCAATAGGTTTATTGCCTGCCTTTATGATCAGGTCAGACGCATTCATCTGCATAGCCTTCTTCAGGAGATAATTGATATCTGGCATAAGGCCTCCCTCTTAACTCTTTTTTTGTAAGTTAAACGCCTCAAGTATCTTTGCTTCAATCTCCTGAGCCATCTCAGGGTTTGATTTCAGATACTGCTTTGTGTTTTCCCTTCCCTGTCCTATGCGGGTTCCGTTATATGAGTACCAGGCCCCGGACTTCTCTATAATCCCTTTGTCTGCTCCGAGATCAATTATTTCCCCGGCCCTTGAAATCCCTTCATTAAAGTATATATCAAATTCAGCCTGTTTAAAAGGAGGGGCCACCTTATTCTTGACGACCTTAACTCTTACTCTGCTGCCGACCGCCTCCTGCTCGCTCTTTATGCTCTCAATCCTCCTTATATCAAGTCTCACAGAGGCATAAAATTTAAGCGCATTGCCGCCGGACGTTGTCTCAGGATTCCCGAACATGACCCCGATCTTCATTCTTATCTGGTTGATAAAGATAACCGTGGTCTGGCTTTTTGAGATTGCAGAGGTGAGCTTTCTCATCGCCTGACTCATAAGCCTTGCCTGGAGTCCGGGAAGGCTGTCCCCCATATCCCCTTCAATCTCCGCACGCGGCACAAGGGCCGCAACCGAATCCACAACAACAATATCAAGCGCCCCGCTTCTGACCAGTGTTTCGGTTACCTCCAGCGCCTGCTCGCCTGTGTCAGGCTGGCTGATAAGCAGGTCCCGCACATTTACGCCTATCTTTTCCGCATAAGAAACATCCAGGGCATGTTCCGCATCAATAAAAGCTGCTCCGCCTCCTGCTTTTTGCGCCTGCGCAACAGCATTTAGGGCAAGGGTTGTTTTCCCGGAAGATTCCGGCCCGTAAATCTCTATGACCCTTCCCCTTGGAAATCCCCCTACGCCAAGCGCAATATCAAGGCCGATAGAGCCTGTCGGGATAACGGCAATCTCAGGATTCCCTTCCGAGCCGAGCCGCATGATCGAGCCTTTCCCGAACTGCTTCTCTATCTGGGAAATGGCCGCTTCAAGGGCCTTTGTGCGATCTTTATCAGACATGTTGCCTCCTCCTTATGTTTTTCTTTGTTGATTTATTATTTCTATTTCTTAAGGTCTATTCCCGCAATTTTTGTATACTTTGCTCCGGAAGGGTTCAGTTCGCTCTTAATCAAAAAGATTGATTGAACCTCTATTAATCCCAGACTTATATCTTTAAGCTCCTCAATTTTATCATACAAACCTTCTTTGCCAAAGGAAGATTTAAATCTGCCGATCGTAAGATGAGGCCTGAACCGCCTCTTCTCAGGACTGAAACCTAATTTTGCCAAACCATCTTCAATACTCTTTTGAAGCCCTGTTAGAGAATCATTATCAGATATCCCAAGCCATAAGACTCTTGGCGCCCGCATATCAGGAAAAACGCCAACGCCTTTTGTTTCAAGATTAAACCTGCCATATCCACCGCATGCTGCTTTTATCGCTTCTACTATTCTGTCAAGAATCTTCTCGTCAGTATCGCCAAGAAATTTTAATGTAAGATGAATACTTTCAGGCTTTACCCATCTTATATCAGCCTTGCGCTTCTTAAGCTCCTGCTGGAGTTCTGATATAGCGGACTTGACCTTTTCAGGCAGTTCTATGGCAATAAAAGACCTCAAATCTCCGCTCAATAATTATCCATCAGGAATTTGCATTCTTTCTTGAATAGCATACCATAGACCCGCCAATAAATTAACCCGTAAACTGCAATTAACCACAGAGAACACAGAGGAAACATTTCGATAGTAAAAGAAGAATAGACAGTTTTTTATGATTTTCTCTGTGTACTCTTTTATGCATGGGTAAGGCTGATTATTTCCCAAAAAAAATAAGAAGAGAACACTGGGAACTACTTGAAAATAACGGTTTTTTAAAATCAATAATGTCTCTGTGATCTCTGTGGTTTTATGTAAATGCATTGTTTGGGTTAAAAAAAATATCTCCATATCTGAATGCAGAGATTAGCGTAAACCGCTGCCAGAAGATCGTCAAACATTATGCCTGCCCCGCCTGATAACCGTTGCTCAATCTTTTTTATAGGCGGAGGCTTAAGGATGTCAAAAAACCTGAACAATACAAAAGCCGCGATTAGATAAGGCATTGTCTTAGGAATAAAGAGGACTGTCAGGAGATAACCGCAAAGCTCATCTATGACTATATGTTTGCTGTCCTTGCCAAGGGATTTCTCAGAATGATTTGATGCAAACAGCCCCGGAATAAAAAGAAGCGTTAGAAGATATAAGAGCGTTGGATCATCCGGTTTCAGCAGAAATACCAGCAGGAAACCTACGGCAGACCCAAAAGTTCCCGGCGCAAAAGGGATGTAGCCTGTAAAACCAAGCGTTGAAAAGTATGTTGATAATCTGTTTATTATGTATCCCCCTGCGACGTAAGCGTTCAGTAAAGGTGGTAATTTCCCCACTTTAGCAAAGGGGGGCGAGGGGGGATTTTTCAATTCATTCTATAAAATCTCCCCTTACCCCTCTTTTTCAAAGAGGGGATTTATACGATCCACCCGTAACTGAATGGCTACCCTGTGGCTTGTTAGTCAGAAATTATTTTATATGAATGTGTTATATTCGCTGTTCCGCTCAGTGTCGCCCCAACGGCACAGTACTTATCGAGCGAAAGCTCAATTGCCCTCTTTACCGCATCTTCGGAAATATCTTTACCGGTTAGCACATATTCAATATGTATGGAAGTGTACTTATGAGGATAGCTCTCAGCTTGCTTGCCCTTCACATTCATCTCTAAATTGCTGACCTTCTCCTTCTTCTTACGCAATACCGAGATGACGTCCATACCGCTGCATCCGCCGAATGCCATCAGAAGAAGCTCGATCGGCCTTGAGCCTTTGTCGCGGCCTCCGGATTCAGGGTCCGCGTCCATAACAACCGTATGGCCTGAGCCTGCAATTGCGCTGAATTTCATGCCGTCAACAAGCGTAACCTTTACGTTCTTCATCCTCACCCCTCCTCAAATGTTTTGATATTTCATATTATATAGCAAACACATACGCTATGCTTAACAAATAAACCACTTCGGGAGACTTTGCTTGCTTATGATACAAAGCATAGGATAAACTCTTTTAAAATGCTGAATAACTATACGTTGGGTAATTAATGCGCGATATATTGATAGTCATTATAGAGATAATTTTAATATCCTTGATGTTAATTCACCCTGTGCTCTCCAATTATCGTCGCTATTTAATTGGCAAAAGTAAAACGTTGTTCACTCTGCGACATAACAAATTTTGGACAAGAGATTCCGCTTTTTTTGCGATTTTTATAGGTATTCCTGCTGTATTTTTTATTATTGTTGGGATAGCTACAATAGTTAAAGGGACTGAATTACCCTTGTATGGCTGGCTGTCCATTTTGAGTTCCATCGTTTTCTTTGGCAACTTATCCTTTAATAGTAGTCCTTTCAGAGCAAAAACCATATTTACTGAAAATGGCATTATCTCCGCATATGGTAATTATTATTGGAGATCAATAAAAGGGTATGAATGGGGGACAGATTTTAAGCAAAATTATATTCTCCGAATTGTCACCAAAAATATAAATATATATTTCACAATCCGCGGCTTGACAGCGAATGCCGAGGACAAAGAAGTTATCAGTCAGATTTTTGATGGAAAATTAAAAAGAAAAACAGTTATATAATACCGCCTTCAACAAAACGTAAGCAATGCGCTCATTAAAAGAGACCCTTGAGAGATTTTACAGGGATTACAACTTCAAAGACAGGCTCAAGCACGACCCTATCGAGTTTCCCCACAGATACTCAGACCCTGACGATATAGAGATTGCGGGCTTTATCGCATCGTCTTTCGCATACGGGAGGATTGACCTCTTCAAGCCTGTAATTGAGAAAATCCTGAAACCCGGCGGCACACATCCTGCCTCTTTCATATTGAATTTCAACCTGAAAAAGGATAGCAAATATTTAAGGGGGATAAGTTATAGGTTTAGCAAAGAAGATGATATCCTCTGTTTTATTTACATGCTAAGTTCAGCGCTTCGGAAATGGGGCTCGCTCAGAAACCTCTTTTATCAAAACTACCGTCCTAGAGATGAAGATATACAAAACGCCCTTACAGGTTTCATAAACTTCTTCTTGAGCATAGATACATCGCCAATTTATAAAAAAAATATCAGACCGCATGGACTGAGCCATCTTCTCCCGTCTCCTGAAAAAGGCAGCGCGTGTAAACGCATGAATCTTTTTCTCAGGTGGATGGTAAGAAATAAAGATGTGGATTTAGGCATCTGGGACAAGATACCGCCTTCAAAATTGATAATACCTCTGGACACCCATATAGCGAGAATATCTCAATGCCTTGGTTTAACCCGGAGAAAAGCCGCTGACTGGAAAACAGCGCTGGAGATAACCACTGCGCTTAGGGAAATGGATCCGCAAGACCCTATCAAATACGACTTTGCGCTATGCCATCATGGGATTTCAGGGTTGTGTAAGGGAAGAAGTAAGGGCGATATTTGCTCAACCTGCGTTTTAAGTTTTGGATAGTTTATGGGAATCGAAGGGAATACAGAAGTGAGTGACGAGTGTGATAAATAATCCCTTTGACCCCGGTAAAGTTCTTCCTATCTCAGCAATGTGAGTTGAATAATTTAATAAACTCTTCACTACGCATATGGCTTACCATCGCACACTTAGCACTTAAAAAGTACGGGAAACGAGTTGTACTATTAGAAAATGGATTTATGGGGAAACGTAGATTGTGGTTTTTTTTCTTGATATTAGCATGCTGATCAAGTGCATCACTATATTCAGGTGTAAAATGAACAAGAAGATTACGAAGCTTTACAATATGCGTAATATCCTGAATTAAAGTGGAGTGCGGGATCGTGATAAGGCGATTATTTAGAATAGAAAAAACTGTGTCATATTTAAGAAGAACGGACGTAGATTCAAAGAGTTCTTTTAAGGTAATCTTCTTTTTGTTCTTTTTGCCGAGATTATATTTTTTCAATAAGGCGGGGAGAGGCACAAAACATGGTTTATCAAGAGTCTTAGTGTTCCCAATTATGTATTCGTTGATATGCGATTCCATTGCAACTACAGAACAAATAATAGCAGCTGATATTTGGGACAAATATAAATCAAATTCGTCTTGCGGGGGTCTTTCGGTCTTATATTTAGTCTCAATGCCCTGTGCTATATTGGCGGCAAACTTAGCAGCAACCAAAGGGTATCGAGTAAAATGCGAAAGGGTGTTACAAACTAAGCAGCCATGGATTGCTAATATACTCATATCAGGATCGTTGAGGGCTTGAGATACAGCATCGGTAATTTTTGGCTTACATTTAGGGCTGGGCATTGATGTCTCTTTATGTTTAAGGTTTTTGAAAAGTTGAGCGGCGTAAGTCGGGCTCTAATAACGTGGTTGGACGATTCCAACCAGTTATTAGCTGAACGGTAGCATAATTTAAAAGGTGTCGTCAATACAAAGAATTGCTTGACGTTATCTGATGAATTTTATTATATTTTTTTTATTGGCAATTCGGCTTATCCGAGCCTTATTTAGGCTATCTTCACTTCTAGTCGCCTGCCAAGGGCATGAGCTACCTTCTCTAATGTAGAGAGCTTTATATCATCAGCATGGTTCTCTATCCGTGATATGGCTGTCTTCTTTGTTTTAAGTGTACGGGCAAGCTCTTCCTGCGTCAGCCCTGCAGTCTCACGTGCCTGCTTGAGCACCGCCCCGATCTTGAACTGCTCATATCCCTCGTCATACCCCTCGGCAAATGCCTTGTCCCTCTTCTTTCTTTCATAAACGTATTTCTTTAGGTCACTCATTTTTTTAACCTCCTCTGTAAATAATCTTTTCTGTAAGCTTCGGCTCTTTCTATCTCCCTATGAGGCGTCTTCTGTGTTTTTTTAATCAGTCCGTGAGTAAGAACAATTATTGAATTGCTGTCGAAGAAGGAGAATATCCGGTATGCATTTGCCCCAAACTGAATTCTGCATTCCCATATCTCCTCGGTACTCACCAGTTTCTTTAAATATGACGAAGGCACAATATCAAGCTCTTCAATAATGCCCAACACCCATACAACTTTCTGCGCCGCCTTCCCCGGCAGCGAATCGAGAAATTCCCGCACCGGACATTTACCGTCAATAGTTCTGTAAAATATTACTGTCTTGCCCACAGAAGTATGTTAACTTGCGTGTTAACATTTGTCAAGGTTTTTGAGAGATATAAAGCTACAAAAGACTGATCAGTAAAGCAGATTGTGTCGGACATTTAACAAAGGCAAACTCTTTGCCATAATGTCTTTAAGTTCGCAGGCGTTCCGGCACAAGCCCATTTATCCCGCTGAGTCTGCGCGCCAGGCCGCTGAAGCCGAGATCACGCGCTATCTGCTCGTACGTCTGAAGGAACCACTAGGCACGCTTCTGCAACTGAGGCCGGCGGCAATATGTGTCGTGATAGAAGGGCAGATAGAGGTCGGCAACGAAAGCGACGTCAAGCAGCATTGAAGAGAGCCAGTCCATGCTCTTTGTGTAGCCTGACACCCAGCGTGCGCCGCTTGCCTCAGCAAGTGTCTCAAGACGGCTGCGGCGGTTCCCTTCCTCGACCATTTCGCAGGCGCCGAAGTGGAGAAATTCAATGGCTCCGGGCTTGGCTGCCCTGAGCGCGTCAATAAGCTCTTCCCATTTGACTTGAGAGCGGCCGTCTACAGGCTTAAGGTTGCCATCACGCCCATGACAGGCGATGTAGACCAGTGAGCGATCACCCTTCGGGATACGGCTGAACCAGTACCGGAGGTCGTCACCGGTCCTGAATGTGCGATGACTCAGAGACAAGCCGCCGTCGAATGCCGCAAGTGCTTGCAGGAACGGCAGTACCTGAGGGACCTCGCGAGTCTGCCACCACAGTCCTTCGAAGATATAGCACGGGGCTGCGCGCCTCCGTCTCACCGGCATCCCGACTCTATTCATATTGTTTCTCATGTAAAAATCTATACAAAAGGTATAGTTCATCAGGCAGCCTTTTTCTTCTTTGGAGATCGTTTTTGAGCGTTCAATCTGTATAACTCTTGCTGCATTTTTGTAATCTCTCTTTTCAATTGAGCCGGGTTGAGCTTTATATACAGCTTTTTTAATGCCCGCTTATCTTCTTCTGATACATCAGGGCAGGCAAGAACCCTTCTGAAAGGGGTTAAGGGTTTGTCATACTTCTTTGTGACCTTGCTGCCGCTGCGTGTTTTTTCTGTCAGTTTCATGGATGGCTGAAAGAAGTTCGTATACAGCCGGAGGTGACGATACATCTCATTAATGGCAAGGAGCTCTTCTTTCGTGTCATATCTGAGATACCCCACCGCCCTTCTGACAATTGAGTAGTTCTTCTGCTCCACAAAACAACTGTCATTCTTTCGGTAACTACGCGATCTGGTGAACGTTATCTTCTCCTGCTG
>JACRPZ010000036.1 GCA_016222905.1 Nitrospirota bacterium | reverse complement strand
TTGTCAATTAAGAATTAAAAGTGCACACTTTTGAGCAGATTTAAAATTTAAAAGTGCACACCCCTATAAGCTGTAATCTAAAACTCAAAAACGGAGGCTTTAGATTATGGCTCAAATCCACAAGAAGTTCACTGACGATCAAATCAAGAGTTTTTTGCAACGGTATCTCAAAAGCGAAATCGAGCGGAAATATATACAAGAGATATTAGGCATCAAAAAAAGGCGGTTCTTTGTATTACTGAAAAAGTATCGAAATGATCCTGAGAACTTCTCGATTGGATATGTCCGTAACAGCAAAAGCAGATCCATTGACCCAGGCATTGAAACCAATATTATCAAGGAACTTACAATTGATAAAAAGGCCATTCAGAATAAAGACATTCCTTTGAAATCATATAATTACAGTTACGTCAAAGATCGCTTGGAAACAAAGTACAAGCAAAAGGTTTCATTACCTACGATTATTGACCGGGCCAGAAAAAATGATCTCTATCTGCCTAAAAAAAGGAAGAAAGCGGTTCATGATCGTGAAGTTCTTAGTAATTATGCCGGGGAACTCATCCAGCATGATTCATCCCATCACCTTTGGGCACCGGCTGCAAAAGAGAAATGGTATCTCATTACCTCCATAGACGACTTCAGCCGTTACATGCTCTATGCTGCCCTTCTTAGAAGAGAAACCGCCTGGGCACATATCTTGGCATTACAGACGGTAATTATGCGATATGGCTGCCCTTACAAGTACTACGTTGACTGTCATTCAATCTTCCGATTTGTCAGAGGCCGTGATAAGCTATGGCTTAACCATCATAAACTTATTGATGAATCCATCCCTCAGTGGAAGCAGGTCTTGTTTGACTGTAATGTGAAAGTCACTTACGCCCTGTCTCCGCAAGCCAAAGGCAAGATTGAACGACCTTACGGCTGGCTTCAGGATCGTCTCATTAGAACCTGTATTAGAGAAAATGTGACTGACATTCAACATGCTCAGAAGATTCTCAACCAGGAGCTTCATCGATACAATTACCGTCAAGTCCATTCAACAACCCATGAGGTCCCTTATTTCCGCTTTCAGAAAGCCCTTACAAAAAATAATTCTTTATTCAGGGAGTTCAATATATTGCCGCCTTATCAATCCACGAAAGACATATTCTGTCTCAGAACTAACAGAACTATTGATTCCTCACTGAATAATTCATTGTCTGAGATCAGATTCTGGTGCAATGGGAAATTGCTTGATGTTCAAAATGTCAAAAACAAAGACATTGCAGGTGTGCACTTTTAATTCTTAAAGTGTGCACTTTTGAATTTTAGCTAACAGAAAATAAAAACCTATTTTACGAAAAGCGCATGAAACTTTCTTGCATCTTGCCTCCTGCATCCTGTAATCTAAAAAACATATGGCACGCGCAAAGATCCTATATCAATGCCAGAGCTGCGGTTATGCAAGCCCTAAGTGGCTCGGTAAGTGTCCTGACTGCGGCGAATGGAACAGTTTTGCTGAAGAGGAGAGCGTTTCAAAGCTTGTTCCGCAGAACAGGGCGGACCCCGTTGCGCTTCCTGATATAGCTCCGTCAACAGGGACCCGGCATTCCACGGAGATAAAAGAGCTTGACAGGGCGCTTGGCGGAGGTGTTGTCCTGGGTTCTGTTGTCCTTATCGGCGGAGACCCCGGCATCGGAAAGTCCACACTCATACTTCAGGCTCTGAAAGGGCTTACAAAGATGGGGAAGGTCCTCTATGTTTCAGGTGAGGAATCGCCTGAGCAGGTAAAAATGAGGGCGGACAGGCTCGGGATCATGTCGGATAAAATTATACTCCTGCCCGAGACTTCGCTTGAAGGAATAATCTCTGTTGCGCATGAGATCAACCCGCAGGTTATTGTGGTTGATTCAATCCAGACTATCTTCTCTCTTGAACTCTCGTCCGCGCCCGGCTCTGTCAGTCAGATAAGGGAGTGCGCGACAAAGCTTATGTTTATGGCAAAGAAGCATGGCAAACCCCTCTTCTTAATAGGTCATGTGACAAAGGACGGCGCAATAGCAGGCCCGAAGGTGCTTGAACATATAGTTGATACGGTCCTCTATTTTGAAGGGGACAAGGGAAGCTCATTCAGGATTTTGAGGGCTGTAAAGAACAGGTTCGGCGCTGCGAACGAGATAGGGGTCTTTGAGATGACTGAAGCAGGACTTAAAGAGGTGGATAACCCCTCGAAGCTCTTTCTTTCGGAGATGCCGGTTAATGTGCCCGGCTCCATAGTCACAGTAAGCATTGAAGGCACAAGGCCTTTGCTTGTAGAGATTCAGGCGCTTGTCACCACATCAAGCTTTGGGGTTCCGAGAAGGACCGCTTTAGGGGTTGATTACAACAGGCTGAATCTTCTCATTGCGGTGCTGGACAAGCGCATTGGGATGCATCTTGGCGGAATGGATGTCTTTGTGAATGTTGTAGGCGGTCTTAGGATTGATGAACCTGCGATTGATATGGGGGTTATAGCATCCATCGCCTCTTCTTTGAAGAACAGGGCTGTTGAGACAGGAACATTTACTTTTGGAGAAGTGGGGCTGTCCGGTGAAATAAGGGGCATAAACCAGGCGGAAGCCAGGCTTAAAGAGGCTGCAAAGCTCGGGTTCAAGAAAGGGATTGTGCCGGCAAGCAACGCAAACCGGAAGGATAATGAAGGCATTGAAGTTATAGGCATAAAGAATGTTGAAGAAGCTCTTGAGATACTATTCTTCTAAAACATAAACGAGAAATGGGAAGTGAAAAATGAAAACTAAAGAGATCATAACTTCTTATTTCTTTTTTTTTATTATCTGCTTATCCGGTTGTGTTCCCAGAGTTGCGCCCCCGCCTATTTACAGGGGCGCGGACCTCACACTTGATGAAGTTATTCAAAAATCCGGCAGAAGTATTGATGTTCTAAAGGCGATAGCAGATATAAGCATTGAAAAAGACAACGAGCCTTACTTATATATCAGCGCATCTGCTCTTATTAAAAGACCCGGTCAGGCGCGTATTCGTACCTATAAATTCGGCTTGCCTGTAAATGACATTCTGATCAAGGATGAGAAGGTGTACGTTCTGTCCGGTAAAAGCAACGGGGTGGTTAAGGAGCTCGGTAGGGAGTTTTATCATGCTGTCTTCTGGTGGGATGGTATAAAGGACGGCGTTATGTATAAGGAAGGGACAGAATACATTATAAAGACAGAGAGTAAAGAGATATATCTTGACAGTGAAACGCTCTTTCCTCTAAGGCAGGAGATTATAACAGAGGGTAAAAGCGCGAGTATTATATACAGTGGACCAAAGAGCGAGGAAGGTTTCTGGTATCCGTCGGCAATAGAAATAAAGATGGGGGATTATATCTTAAAAGTGCAGGTCACAAAACTTCTTCTGAATCCGCAGATTGGCGAGTCTGATTTAAGAGTACCGGATCAGGAATGAACCCTTAATCATTTTTTTCTTCGGTGTTCAGTCCAAGGGTAATGCCGACGGATTCTATAATATCCTTATCAATCATCTCTTTATTTACGAGAAAACCTTCAAGCAGGGCATTATCGCAAACAGTATTGATCAGCCTCGGAACGCCTTTAGAATAAAAATGGATTGCCTTGATCGCATCAGGAGTAAATATATCTTCTTCAGCGCCTGCAATATTAAGCCTGTGCTTCATATATTCCTGTGTAATATCCTCCTCAAGAGCTTTCAATCGGCACCTGAGCGCTATCCTCTGTTTTAACGGCTCATCCAGCGAAAAGAGTTTCTCCATTTCAGAGAGCCCGAAGAATACGAGCGTTATAAGTTTTCCTTCAGGTACTTCCATATTAAGAAGCCCCCTGAACTCCTCCATAATTTCCTGAGATCGCAGCATCTGCATCTCGTCAATGAGCACAACAGCCTTCCGCCCTTCTTCATGAATTTCAAGCAGTCTTTTATATATCTGCCCCAGCAGGTCTACCTTTGTTTCTTCCGGCTTATCCACGCCTATCTGCATGGCGATCTTCTTCATCAGCCAGTCGGAAGTAACCGAGGAGTGCAGCACAACAAGCAGGGCTGCCTCATACACCTTTTCATCGAGTTCATCCAGGATCTTTCTTGCAAGCGTTGTCTTGCCGGTTCCTATATCGCCTACCACTACAGCAAGCCCCTTCATGCTATCTACAGCATATTTTATTCGTACAAGCGCTTCTGAAAGCTGGGGGTTGTCGTAGTAGAACCTGTTGTCCACCACGTTGGAGAAAGGCTGCTCCTTTAATTTGTAAAATTCGAGATAATCCATAATAGTAACAACTCAGGTTGTTTAGCCGGAAGTAGGCGCTTCTAAGCGACTGTAGTCTGTTAGGACTATCGACCTAAACACCTACAGACTATCCACCTGAAGTTACTATTATACTACAAATATGATACCCTGTCCTTCTTTGGGTTCGCCTTGGCCTTTGCTATCGTGATTTTCAGAGCTTCTATCTGCTGGGCAGCATCCCTGAATCCGGAATCCTTTGTATTGATCTCAACAAAGAGCTTAAGCGCGTTATCATATTCCCTGTTTTTCAGGTAAGCTGTTGCCAGGTCGTATACGGTGTCAAGATAAGCTTCATCGCCGGAACTCATTTCACTGACAATCTTTTCAAACTCTTTAACTGCTTCGGCGTAATTTCCCATATCCATGTGGCATAATGCGATCATGCTCATGCTCTGTCGCACTCTCTTAGGGTCTTTTAATGATATCTGGAATTCTTTTATCGCGTCTTCCAGTATACCCATCTCTTTATAAGCTATCCCCATGTTGTAGTGGGTTTCAGAATCTCCTTCATCAATGTTCTTGGCAAAGCCCTCCTTGAATTGCTTGAATATATCTTTTACATCACTATCAACTATGGTCTTAGACTGAGGCTGTTCAACCTCCTCCTCAGCCTCAGTAGAATCAGAAATAACTGCTTCGATCAAATCATCATGAGCCTCCTCAGGTTTTGCCGGAGATTTAAGCGCGTTAAGCTTTTCTTGTATCTCTCTATTCCCAGGCTCTATTCGGAGAAGGCCTTCATAAAGCTTAGCCGCCTGATCCTTAAACCCGTACTGGGCATAAAAATCCGCCTCCGCCTTTCTTGTCTGAAACTCATCCTTGCTGATCGCCTCGGCTTTTTCAGCAGGGGCAATGACCTCTGCCTCTTCTTCAACAGAATGGACTTTTACAACCTCTACTTCAGTCTCTTCATCTAAAGCAGAGGCCGGGGCTGCAAGTCCGAGTTTTCCTTTGAATTCTTCAATCTTTATTTTTACTTCTTCATCATCAGGCTTCAGTTCAAGGATATCTTTGCACGCCTGAAGCGCGCCGTTGAACTGCTCTTTATCCGCATAGAGTTTTGCAAGCTCTCTTAACTCGTTTACAGCGGACTTCCTGTCCCCCTTGCCTTTATAAGCGCGCGCAAAGCGATGACGGACCGCTATCGGTTCCAGCTCTTTGAAATTACCCAGGAATTCAAGCGCGTGGTCCCATTCCTCCGAGCTTAGTGCCGCATCTATATAAGGCATCAATTCATGCCAGGCTTCCTCAAGGTTGCCCTCCTTAAGACAGATGCTGCCTATAAGTTTTTTAGCCTGTAGGTCTGAGGGTTCTATCTTAAGCAGCGTTAAAAGCGTTCTTTTTGCATTATCAAGATCGCCTGTTTTTATTGCCAGCCTCGAGTGCTGTCTCAAAACCTCCCTGTTTTCAGGGGCGCAGTAGCAGGCTTTCTCAATATATTCAAAAGCCTTTTTCATATCATTAGCCACCTCTGCCATCCTGCTTAGGCCTATAAATGAAGGAATATGGTCGGGAACAATATTAATCGCTTTAAGATAGAACTCTTCTGCTTTATCCGTATCTTCCTGTTCAATGTAAGCGGTTGCAATATCAGCGTATTGGCCGGCAGCCTCTCCGCTGAGGCCTATTGTGATATATAACTCCGCCATCCGCAATTTCAGGTGTATGCTTCTGGGGGCAAGTTTAAGTATCTTTTGATAGAGGTTGAGGGCCTTGTCCGTCTTGTTCTCTTTTTTGTAAATATCGGCGGCAGCAAGAAAATTCTCAATGGCATTGCCTGTTAACCCCTTCTCCTCATTTAGTTCAGCGAGGGCGATAAGGGCATCTACTTCAGAGGGTGATATATTAAGGATTTTTTTATAGAGGGCTATCGCTTTAAGCGAAAAACCATCTTTTCTGAAGATATCGGCTGCTTTTGCAAATGCTTCTACAGCCTCTTTCTTGGAATTCTTCTTCAGGTAGAGATCTCCGATAGTATTATAGACATTGCCTTCGTTGCTTTCACCAATAAGCTTTTCCCATTCGGCAATGGCCATGTCAATCTGGCCTTTTGCAAGAAATTTTTGTGCAGCGGTTGTTATTGCGACTTTATCCATATGTTGTTTATTGCGGCATCAGGAGTATTTTAAGACTATCACATACAAAAGAAACGTGTCAATCAAAGGAGTTGAGCATATTTGCAATTTCTCTATGAATGCTGCGGTTTTAGTATAATAACCGAGAGAGGAGGGATGACAAGATTTACTGAATAAGGCATGCCGTGGCAGTTTTTTTTCTCTGCCTGCAGCCCGCCTGAATTTCCCATATTGCTTCCCCAGTAGATATCAGAATCGCTGTTGATAATCTCCCTGTAAAAACCATTTTCCGGCACACCTAAACGGTATCCTGAATGAGGAACAGGCGTGAAATTAAATATCAGCACGAGAAGGTCATCTCTATTTTTGCCTCTTCTTATAAATGATATTATGCTATGCTCCCAATCCCTGAAGTCTATCCATTCAAATCCCCTGTGATCAAAGTCTGCTTCATAAAGCGCAGTCTCGTTTTTATAGAGTTGGTTCATATCCTTTATATATCTCTGCAGTTTTTTATGAGGCTCATACTGAAGCAGATGCCAGTCAAGCGATTGACTCACTGCCCATTCCCTCCACTGGCCGATCTCGCCTCCCATAAATAGGAGTTTCTTGCCGGGCTGCCCGTACATGAGACCGTATAAGAGCCTTAAGTTTGCAAATCTCTGCCAGAGATCGCCGCTCATCTTATCAAGCATGGAGCCTTTTCCATGCACTACTTCGTCATGGGAGAGGACGAGGACAAAATTCTCTGTAAAGGCGTACAGGATCCTGAATGTAAGCTCATTATGGTGAAATTTTCTGAATAGGGGGTCTTTCACTATATAGGAGAGAATATCATGCATCCATCCGAGGTCCCACTTGAGACTGAAACCGAGACCTCCGACATATGTCGGCTTTGATACCATAGGCCACGCGGTTGACTCCTCTGCAATCGTGAGGACTCCGGGATTATACTGATGTACGACCTCATTGAATCTTTTTATAAATGCGATCGCCTCGAGGTTTTCATTGCCGCCATATATGTTGGGTATCCATTCTCCGGGACCTCTTGAATAATCCAGATATATCATTGACGCGACCGCGTCAACCCTCAGACCGTCTATATGATATTTCTTGAGCCAGAAGAGGGCATTGGAGATGAGAAAATTGCTCACCTCATTTCTGCCGTAATTAAATATTAATGTTCCCCAGTCCATCTGCTCCCTCTTTCGAGGGTCCTCATGCTCATAAAGGGATGTGCCGTCAAAACTGGCGAGGCCGTGAGGGTCTTTCGGGAAGTGTGCCGGAACCCAGTCAAGTATGACCCCTATGCCGTTTAAGTGGCATTGGTCAACAAAGTACATGAAATCTTCAGGCGTCCCAAAACGGCTTGTCGGAGCGAAATAACCGATGACCTGATATCCCCATGATTCATCAAGGGGATGCTCCATTACCGGAAGAAGTTCAATATGGGTATAGCCCATATCTTTAACGTAGGGGATGAGGCTTGCTGCAAGCTCCCTGTATGTCAGAAAGCGATTATTCTCCTCAGTATGCCTGCGCCATGAGCCGAGATGTACTTCGTATGTGGAAATCGGCGTGTCAAGCCAATTCTTCTTTGTCCTTTCCGAGATCCATTCGTCGTCATTCCATTTGTACCTGTTTATGTTATGGACTATCGAGGCGCTTCTCGGCCTTTCTTCAAAATAAAATGCATACGGGTCTGCCTTGTGTTCAATGTAATCTCCCCTTTTTGACTTTACCCTAAATTTGTATTTTTCACCTGTTGTTATCCCTGGAATAAAAAGCTCCCATACACCTGATACCCCCCTGCCGCGCATCGGATGCCGCCGCCCGTCCCAGTTATTGAAGTCTCCTGTGACGCATATGCTTCCGGCATTCGGCGCCCATACTGCGAAAGAGACACCCTTAACACCATTGATTATCTTTGTGTGTGCGCCAAACTTCTCATATATTTCAAAATGAGTTCCTTCATTGAAGAGGTGAAGATCGAAATCAGTCAGAATTGCGGGAAATGAGTATGGATCATGAAATGCGCGCGTCTCTCCGCCGCGCGTTTTAATCTCAATCATGTATGGAAAAACTTCCTTTGCGTCTTTGAATTCCGCCTCGAAAATTCCTTCGGGATGAATACGCTTCATATTCATTATAGAAAGCCCGGGCTGGTCTGGAGGTATGACAGAGGCCTCTTCCGCATCAGGAAGAAAAGCCCTTATTATCAGGGACTCTTTTGAAGCGCTCTTTTGAGGGTGAGGACCGAGTACTGCAAAAGGGTCCCAGTGGTCCGCATTAACAATCAAGTTGAACTGGTCTTTGAGCTTCTTCATTCTAACCCGTACTCTTTCCATCTTGCGTCAACAAGTTTTTTGATCTCATCAGACATGAAGAGTTCATCAGGCCATTCGCGTGTCATGCCTTCTTCTCTTGTCTTTCTCGTTGCGTCAATGCCCATCTTTGAGCCGTAGCGGGGGAAGTTTGCCGCGTGGTCAAGGTCATCAAGCGGGCCCTCCGCGATAACAACATCTCTCTTCCAGTCAACATTGTTAAGTACGCGCCACGCGGTGTATGAGATGTTCTGCACATTTACGTCATCATCAACTATTATGAGGAGTTTTGCAAACATCATCTGCCCTTTGCCCCAGAGGCCGTGAATGATCTTCTTCGCGTGGCCGGGATAGTTCTTCTTTATTGAAATGAGGGCGCAGTTATGAAATACGCCTTCCATCGGCAGGTTCATGTCCTTTATCTCTGTGAACTCAAGCTGAAGCAGCGGAAGAAATATCCTCTCTGTCGCCTTTCCGATATAGCAGTCTTCCATCGGCGGTTTGCCTACAAGCGTCGCAGGATATATCATGTCTTTTCTGTGCGTAATACACGTGACGTGGAATACCGGATACAGATCAGCGGCAGAATAAAATCCGGTATGGTCTCCGAACGGCCCTTCGATGCGCGTCTCTCCGGGCTCGAGATAACCTTCAATAACAAGCTCGCTATTTGCGGGAACCTCTATATCGGATGTGATGCACTTTACCATCTCTACAGGTTCTTTTCTTAAAAACCCCGCAAACATCATCTCATCGATTGCCTCAGGCAGAGGAGCGGTTGCGGCGTAGATCACGGCAGGGTCGCTCCCGACTGCTATTGCGGCAGGCATGCGCTTATTTATTGCCTTGTATTTATCGTAATGACGCGCGCCGTCTTTGTGTATGTGCCAGTGCATTCCCGTTGTCTTTTTATCGAATATGTGGATGCGGTACATGCCGCAGTTCGGCCTTCCTGTCTCAGGGTCTTTAGTAAAAACCATTGGCAGGGTAATGAATCTGCCTTCGTCTGTGGGCTGTCCGTCTCCGGGCCAGCACTTTATTATTGGGAATTTACTCAGGTCAGGATTATCCTTTTCAACAACTTCCTGACATAGAGCGGATTTCACACTTTTCGGGAGGAACTTTGAGAACTCAAATAACTTTGGAAGCATTGAGAGCTTCTCCATCAGCGTCTTTGGAGGGGACTGCTTCAGCATCTCTTCTATCCTTGCGCCGACCTCATTAATATCCTTGACTGATAGAGATAGAGCCATCCGCTCAAAGGAGCCGAAGAGATTTGTCACAACAGGATATTCGGAACCTTTTACATTCTCAAAGAAGAGCGCCTTGCCTCCATCAGGACGTTTACATGTCCTGTCTGTTATCTCAGCTATCTCAAGTATGGGGTCAACCTCAGCCTTTATCCTTTTGAGCAGGTCTTTCTTTTCCAGAAGAGTAATAAATTCTCTAAGGTCTTTGTAAGCCATGAAGATATGATACAGGAATTATGGGAGTGGAGACAAGCAAAAGAATAGTGTCTGAGTTTCTTATTTTAAAGCAACGCCATAATTTATAAGGATTTTTCTTAATTTGCCCTTGTTTTCATCGCTCATTGAGCAGAGCGGCAGTCTGAATTCCTCTTCTATCTTACCCATCATGCTTAAGGATGTTTTTGCCGGTATCGGGTTCGTCTCTATGAACATGGCCTTGTTCAGAGGCTCAAGCTTGAAGTGCAGCCTTCTCGCCTCATCAAGATCTCCGTTCTCAAACGTCCGGCACATTTCTGATACGTCACGCGGAGCAATATTGGCTGAAACTGATATTGCGCCCTTTCCGCCAAGCGCCATAAGGGCAAAGGTGGTAAAGTCATCACCTGACAACACGGTGATCCTATCTCCGCAGAGCCGCAAGACATCGCTGACCTGCGCCATATTTCCTGTAGCTTCCTTAATAGCGACAATATTTTTTACCTCTGTCAGTCTCGCAACCGTCTCAGGAAGTATATTCACCGCTGTGCGTCCCGGCACATTGTAAAGTACAATTGGCATATCAACTTCTTCAGCCACCTTCTTATAATGCCTGTAGAGGCCTTCCTGTGTAGGTTTATTGTAATACGGCGCAACCAGAAGCGCTCCGTCAGCGCCCAGATCCTTTGCTTTCTTGGTCATCATTATTGTTTCATCAGTTGAATTTGCCCCTGTTCCTGCAATAACAGGCACCCTGCCGCTGACAACCTTTATGGTATGCTCTATGACTCTGTAATGTTCATCATACTCCAGTGTGGCTGATTCTCCGGTAGTGCCGCACGGCACAATGGCGTTAGTGCCTTCAGTAATATGCCACTCTATTAGATCCCCGAGCGCCTTTTCATCTACCTTCCCATTTTTAAATGGTGTGACTATTGCGACTATAGAACCTTTAAACATATTGCCCCCTGTAATATAAGATTATTGGTGATTCTAAAGTTTATGGCAAATCTCAATATAACGTCAAGACAAATATTTATGAGATCATTCCTGCAATTTCTCGTTTTCCAATTTTATTGTATAATTCATATTAATTTCATCTTCTTTAAATAGGATATTTCAAAATGTTTGATATAGGCACTCAGGAACTTATCATAATCTTTATTGTCGCCCTCCTGGTCTTCGGCCCCAAAAAACTGCCTGAACTGGCGAAGACCCTTGGAAAAGGGATCAGGGAACTTAAGTCGGCAATGCTTGGGGTCAAGGACACTCTGGAGAAGGAGACAGGTTTTTCAGGGGATTTAAAGGAGAGCATAAAGGATAGCCTTATAAAAGGAGGTCCCTTAGATATTAATAACAAAAATGAGAAAAAAGCAGAGCCGGAAAACTTGACAGAACAGAAAGAGAACGTCAAACCCGGCGCTGAAAATAAAGAAAAAGCAGAAAACGGGAAGAATGGATAAACAGCCCATTACAGAACATCTGGGGGAACTGAGAAAAAGGATTCTCATTTCAGTAGTTACTCTTGCCATAGCTTTTGCTGTATGTTTTTATTATTCTGAGAGTATTTTCAGCATCCTTAAAATGCCTCTGCAAAACATTCTGAAACTTTCTTTCAGTAAGCCTTATTTTGCCTTTGAGCCCACCAAGAATGCGGTTGAGCTTTTCTTCTTTGAGCCGGCAGAAGCCTTATGGATGCATTTCAAGATATCATTCATTGCAGGGTTTATATTATCCACCCCTGTTATATTTTATGAAGTCTGGAAGTTCATCTCTCCCGGCCTTTTGTTAAAAGAGAAGAGGTACGCCCTGCCGTTTGTTTTTGTCACCACCTTCCTTTTTTTATTGGGCGCGCTCTTCTGTTTTATTATCGTCCTTCCATTTGCAATAAACTTTCTGCTTACATATAAGACGGAGAATATGAAGCCGATGCTTTCGGTGGGCAAGTATATAGACTTCTGCATGAAATTTATCCTCGGCTTCGGCGCTGTCTTTGAATTGCCGGTTCTGCTGGTCTTTCTGACAAAGATGGGGATAGTCACAACGGAATTTCTCTCAAGGAACAGGAAATATGCTGCGCTTATTGCCTTTGTCATTGCCGCTATGCTTACGCCTACACCGGATGCATTCAATCAAACACTTATGGCGGTTCCCATAATTCTGCTGTATGAAGTTGGAATAATAGCGTCAAGGCTTATGGGCGGAAAAGATAAGAATCGTGCAGAAGAGAATTTAAGTCGGGATAGAAAAGTATGATTACATTAAGGGGCAAGAGTCTCACCGCAGTTGCAAGGGATATTGCGGAAGGTTATGTCACTGTAAACCCCATATTCCTGAAACCGCTTGACGCTGAATCGCTGGATGGGCTTTACAGACAGATTACCAAAGTCCAGACAGAAATCCGGGGAGAAAAATTCCCGCATGGGAACATTAATTTGATAAGGGCAAGGAATATAAGGCTTCAGAGGCTTCACAGTTCGCTAATGATAATCAGAAATTTCGCTAAAGAAAGAGGGATGAGACATCTCTTCTAAGATGAACTTAAAACACGCTCCTTCTCTTACACCCCCCCAAAAGGCATGGGAGTGAAGGTAAGTATGAAGATCAGTAGGGCAACCCAGCCGATGACCCTTCTCTTTCTGTCAAGCTGTATCTGAGGATATACTACGGGCGGATGTTTGTAGCCGATCAAGATCATAAGAAATGCCCATATCAGCCAGCCTTCCCATAATATGATTCCTAATAAAATTAAGACAGGTATGGTAGCTTTTGCGATCCATTCGTGTCTTTCGCCGAACAAGGCATAAGTAATATGCCCACCATCCAATTGTCCAATCGGCAGCAGATTGAGTGATGTCACTAAGAAACCGATCCAGCCGGCAAAGGCAACAGGATGAAGGAGTATGTCATATTTGGAAGGGTCAATATTAAGGACTATCTTGGCAAGAATATAAAAGAGGATTGAATTTCCCAAAGACAAATTCCCTTCGGTCTTATGTAACTCTTGCAGAGGCACCATATCTGAATAGCTAAGCCCTACGACTACGGCAATTATGGCGACAATAAAACCCCCTATCGGACCTGATGCTCCTATGTCTATCAATGCCCGCCTGTCAAATATCGGAGGCTTCATCTTTATTATTGCCCCGAAGGTACCTATCAATGATGGAGCGGGGATGAAATAGGGAAGCGAGGCTGACACATGATGCTTGCGCGACATGATATAGTGCGAGAACTCGTGCACAAGAAGGATAAAGAGGAGTGTCAGTGAGAAAGGCAGTCCGAGATATATCTTTTCGGGAGTTTCTAATGGGTTTACACCGCTGAGCATGGCCCCGGCAAGCGTGGTGGTTACAACCGTAAGGAAAAAAAGTATGACATGTATTTTAGTCAGTTTATTTGGCATTCCGGCTTTTATATCTGGTCGCTATTGGCTTGATTATAAAGTAACTTGCAATTGATGAAATGGTGCAGAAGATAATCGCGCCGACAAAAAAAGATTTTATCAGCGGCATCAGGTAAGCAATAAGATTCAAAAAATTGTTAGGCTCCGTTATCAGGCTTTTCAGCCATGATATGACTGTGGTGAATGTCACTGCATTCCAGTCAACTTCCGGCAAGACCTCTTTAATTTTAAGAAGTTTTGCCCCAATCCACACAGATAATGTTGATATCGGCACAATCGTCCAGGGGTTATTTACGCTTACTCCTGCAAAAGCCACTAATTTATTCAGACGGAAAAGCCAAGCTAAAAAAATACCGCCTATATAGTGAAGACCAATAAAGGGGGAGTTCCCCATAAATACCCCAAGGGCAAAAGACATAGCGATTTGATGAGGCGTATCTTTTACCTTGATAATCTCTCTAAGTTTATCTCTGAAAGCCATAATTTTTTAATATAGCTACAATCTGTCTACTTATTTTTAAAATGTTCATATCCTTCTGCTTTAAAACGCTCTATCCTTCCTTCTGAATCAACAAGATACCGTCCTCTGTTGATTACATCGCCGATCCTTACGGCATCTTTCCTGATTTTATCCGGTGAAGTAAAGAGGAGGAGATAATCCTCGCCGCCTTTAAGCGCATATTCAAGAGGATCTTTCCGGAGCTTTTTAGCGGCATTTATTAGCTCTTTCGAGAGAGGTACCGTCTCTTTATAAATCACAGCTCCAACCTTGCTTTGATCACATATATGACTTAAATCTATCAGAAGCCCGTCGCTTATATCTATCATTGAAGTGACCCCTGCGGTTCTCTTTAAAGGCGCAGGCTCCGGCATTAAATGACGTTTAATAAGTGAGGTGCCTATGTCCGATTTCGTAGTTCCAGGTTTCTTCAGAAGTTCAAGCCCCATTGCTGAATCTCCGAGAGGGCCTGTCACAAAAATGCTGTCTCCCGGCACAGCCCCTTTTCGCATTATCGCATGGCCTGTCTCCCCGATCAATGTTCCGCTTAATACCAGGCCTTTCTTTGAAGCGCATGTGTCTCCGCCTACAATCGCTATGCCGAACTTTTTGGCTATTTCGTTTAAGCCCCGATATATCTCCTTAATATCCTGAAGATTACATGTTTGAGGAATGCCAAGGTTCAGGAGAAAGTATTTCGGCTTTCCGCCCATTGCAAATATGTCACTGATATTTACCGAAAGCGTTTTATATCCAAGCTGATAAAATGTTGTGAATGAAAGATCGAAATGCACCCCTTCCAGAAGCATGTCGGAGGTTAAAAGATAATTTTTTGACTGTGATTTTACAACGGCTGCATCATCACCAATGCCTGTAATAAGATCCCGCTTCTTAATTTTGCAGAGATTTTTCAGGTTATCTATTAGGCCGAATTCGCCGATTTCTGAAAGGCGCATAATTAAATCTCAAAATGGCAGTTATATCCCCAGATTTCACAGATAAAGACAGACATAACAACAGGTTGGTTAGACTGTAGTCTGTCAGGACTGCCCTATCTACCTAAACACCTACAGACTATTCACCAGAATTGACAGGCTTAACGGCGTTTTTTGCTCTTAGGGTTTATTAGAGCCTTCTTTAGTACCTCATCCATCGTTTCCACAAGGATAAATTCCATATCTTTCTTTACATACTTTGGAATATCATCGAGGTCTTTCTTGTTTCTTGCAGGAATCAGGATTTTATGTATCCCCATCCTCTTTGCCGCAAGAGTCTTTTCTTTAAGCCCGCCGATAGGGAGAACCCTGCCCCTCAGCGTTACCTCGCCTGTCATGGCCGTGCTCTTGCTTACCGGCCTTCCTGTGAAGGCTGAGGCGATTGAAGTTGCCATTGTTATGCCGGCAGAAGGGCCGTCTTTAGGGGTTGCTCCTGCAGGAACATGAATATGTATGTCATTTTTAGCAAAGAGCGTGTTATCTATTCCGATCTCTTTGGCCTTTGAGCGGATATAGCTCAATGCCGCATGCGCCGACTCCTTCATAACATCTCCAAGCTGTCCTGTAAGAGTTATGTGGCCTTTGCCCTTCATTATTGTTGCTTCTATATATATTATGTCTCCGCCTGTCTCTGTCCATGCAAGTCCGGTTGCAACTCCGACTTCATCCTTCTCCATCTCCTCCTCAGGCAGGAATTTGGGAACCCCAAGATGTTTTGAGAGATTAGTTGCTGATATTCGATAGTCTTTGACCTTGCCCTCGGCAATCTTTTTTGCAACCTTCCTGCAGAGGTTTGCTATCTGACGCTCAAGGTTTCTGACGCCGGCCTCTCTTGTGTAGTGGCTGATTATTTGTAGCACTGCGCTGTCATGCATCTTCAGATTTTTTTCAGTGATGCCGTGCTCCTCAAGTTGTTTTGAGATAAGATAATTTTTTGCTATGCCGAGTTTCTCTTCCGAGGTATATCCCGAAAGGGTTATTATCTCCATCCTGTCCCTTAAAGGAGAAGGGATAGGGTCTATGAGGTTTGCCGTTGTTATAAACATTACTCCGCTCAGGTCAAAAGGCACACCAAGATAATGGTCGGCAAAGGCAAAGTTCTGCTCAGGGTCAAGCACCTCCAGCAGCGCTGAGGCCGGGTCGCCTCTGAAGTCCATACCTAACTTGTCAACCTCGTCTAACATAAACACAGGGTTATTCTTTCCGGCTGTCTTTATCCCCTGTATGATCCTGCCGGGCATGGCTCCCACATATGTTCTTCTGTGTCCCCTTATCTCAGCCTCGTCTCTCACTCCTCCAAGCGACATTCTGAAGAACTCCCTTCCGAGCGCCCTGGCAATGGATTTGCCAAGGGATGTCTTGCCGACTCCAGGAGGACCGACAAAGCAGAGGATAGGCCCCTTCATCTTTGGCTTCAGTTTTCTTACGCTTAAGTACTCAAGAATACGCTCCTTTACCTGTTCAAGGTCATAGTGGTCTTCATCAAGCACCTTTTTAGCCTTCTTCAGGTCGAGGTTGTCTTTTGTTGATTTGGACCATGGAATCTCAATAAGCCAGTCAACGTAGGTCCTTATTGTGCCGGCTTCTGCGCTGTCAGGGTGCATCTTTTCAAGCCGGTGTACCTGCTTCATGGCCTCTTTTCCTACCTTCTCAGGCATCTTCGCCTCTTCTACTTTCTTGCTTAGATCGAGTATCTCCTCTGTCCTCTCGTCAATTTCACCAAGCTCCTTCTGGATGGCCTTCATCTGTTCCCTGAGAAAGTATTCGCGCTGGGTCTTGTCTATTTCGCCTTTGACATCGGACTGGATCTTTTGCTGCACAGTAAGGAGTTCAACCTCCCTATTGAGCAGTTCCCCTATCTTCTTTAATCTTGCAACCGGGTCTGTTATCTCAAGAAGTTCCTGCGCCTGATCGGACTTTAATCCAAGATTTGACGCAACAAGGTCTGCAAGCCTTCCGGGCTCTTCTATGTTTTCAATAAGAACGAGGATGTCTGGTAGAAAGGATTTGCCGAGTCCCACGGATTTATCCATGAGGTCCCTCACATTGCGCATAAGCGCCTCAATCTCAACAGTTATCTCAGGCGTGGGCTGATCAACAATCTTTTCTATCTCTCCTATGTAATAAGGCTCTGTCTGCGTATAATTCAGAATTCTTGCCTTTGCAAGCCCCTGGACAAGCACCTTGAACCTGCCGTCAGGGAGCTTAAGCATCCTGAGGATATTCCCGACAGTGCCGACCTTGAAAAGGTCTTCTGTTGAGGGTGTTTCAATATTTACATCTTTTTGTGTGACAAAGAGGACCATCTTATTGCCTGACATGGCCTCGTCAATCGCCTTGATAGAGATATCCCTCCCGACAAATAGGGGTATGATCATGTAAGGAAATATTACGATATCTCTTATAGGAAGAACCGGCAAAGCAGCCGGTATCTCAACTTCGCGCTCTTCTGTTAAATCTATTTTTGCCATTAAATCTCCTTCTGAAGTTTTGATATTACCGACAGGAGGTACTTTCTGAAATCGTCCTTGACTGACGGGCTCTTCAAGGCGAGCTCCACTGTTGCCTTGAGGTAACCGGCCTTGTCTCCGGCGTCGTATCTCCTGCCTTCAAATAGAAAGCCAAAAACCGGTTTCTTCTTTAAAAGCGCCTTAAGCGCGTCTGTAAGCTGTATCTCCTTCCCTTTTCCCGGGATTGTTGTCTCAATAAACCGGAAAATGTCTGGAGTAAGAATATACCTGCCGATAATTGCAAGATCCGAAGGGGCCGCGGAAGCCGCGGGTTTCTCCACCATATCGGTTATTCTGAATAAGTTCTTCTGCACTTCATTGCCGGCTATTACGCCGTAACGATGGATATCTGATCTGGGGACCCTCTGAAGTGCAAGTATTGTCGCATGATATTTGTTGTATAACTTCATCATATTTTTAAGAAGTTTATCATCAGGGTCTATGATATCATCGCTGAGGAGTACTGCAAACGGCTCATCGTTAACAAACGCCTTTGAGCAGTGAATGGCATGGCCGAGCCCGAGCGGCAGTCCCTGCCTTATGTATGCGAACTGCAGGTGGTTCAGGCGCCGAATTTCATCAAGCATCTTATGCTCGCCCTTGCTCCTCAGATTCTCCTCAAGCTCCCAAGCATAATCAAAGTGGTCTTCAATAGCCCTTTTGGATTTGCCGGTGACCATAATAAACTCCGAGATGCCGCATGCCTCTGCTTCTTCAACCGCGTACTGTATCATCGGCTTGTCAACTATCGGCAGCATCTCTTTTGGAGATGCCTTTGTTGCGGGAAGAAACCTCGTCCCAAGCCCTGCAGTAGGCAGAACAGCTTTTCTCACCTTTTTTGTCATGGAACTCCTTCGGAAAATAAAAAAACAAGAAACCGCTATATATTACCATTTTTTTTGCACGAGTTGCTTGTAGTCATAAAGAATAGCTGTTATATTAAACAGAGAACATAATTCATCAATACAGGAGGTTTGAAATGAAGATCGAGCTTGAGGGAAGCCTATTAAAGATGGTCCCTGAAAATGAGCGGGAAAGGACTGAACTCAACCAGCTATGGACAATAATCATAGGCTGTGTTAATGAGGGAAAGAAGCTTGTGCCAGTCGGACAGTATATCCCCGGAGTCAAAGAAGTCGCGGTATTCAATATAGAATAAATGGAACTCATTGACGACGGCTTCTGCTTTGTCTGCGGGCCCAAGAATCCTATCGGTTTAAAGCTGGATTTTATTTTTGACGGTAAGGCGAAGACCATAAAGACCGAATTCACGCCGCAGAAAGAGCATCAGGGTTATTTCAACATTGTTCACGGAGGGATAATCACGACCCTGCTTGATGAGGCGATGGTCAAGCTTGCAATAGCAATGGATATGCCGGCTGTTACCGCTCAAATGAATGTGCGGCTTAAAAAGGCCCTGAATGTGGGCGAAAAGATAACCATCTCGGCTGAAATATTAAAGGAAACGCGTAAGACTCTTGATGCTTACGCAAAGGCTGTGACTTCTGACGGTATATTAGCTGCCGATGCTACAGGAAAGCTGGTTAAGATTGATTCAGTCAGGATTGAATAATCAGTATCTTCCCTCAAAATAATCCTCAAGTATCTTCCTGTGATCAAAGGCTATCTCTTTAGGCAGGTTCTCTCTGGTAAATATCTTAACTTCTGCGGCATCATCTGCTGCGACAGGATTACCGGAGGCGGTTGCGATGAATATCGTGGAGACTGTATGGTGGCGCGGGTCTCTTTTCGGGTCTGAATAAGTATGGAATTGCCTCACAAGATTGATATCAAGACTGGTCTCTTCCTTTGCCTCCCTGATAACAGCGTCCTCAAGGGTTTCTCCGTAATCAACAAATCCTCCGGGAATTGCCCATCCCGGCGGAGGATTCTTTCTCTTAATGAGGATTATGCCTCCGTCGATCTCGATGATTGCATCAACTGTCAGGAATGGATTACGCGGCTGAGGGTTCATTTAATCCAATAAATGCTTTAAGAAAAATGCAGGTGTTGTGAGAGCAGATAATTTTCGATACCTTATATTATTTCAATAAATTCATCGAGTTAATTATCTGATTGAACAATATCTGCATTTTTCAGATTAAGATTCTTCTGAAACGCTCTCAAGTTTGATGTCCACATCTGTTTCAGGCGAAATGGTTGAGATGGCATGTTTGTATATGAGCTGCTGTGTAGCCTGCTTCAATATGACCACAAAATTATCAAACCCCTTTATTACCCCCTTTAAACGCGCGCCGCTTACAAGGTAAACAACAACCGGGATTTTCTCTTTCCTTAAGAAATTGAGATAAAGGTCCTGAATATTGAGGTTCTTGCCGCTCATGAAAGTTTCTCCTTTTTTAGCTGCTTATTTTTTAATGGAAACTTATTTCAACCAGCTATAGTTAAGACTAAATCAATTTCTTTATAATTTCAACCTCATTTAATACTTTTGCAAGGATTCCATCCGCATCCGTAATCCCTGACACATCAACCCAGTTTATATCAGGCTCTTTTCTGAACCATGTCATCTGCCTCTTTGCGTAATTCCTCGTCCGCCTTTTTATCAGTTCAACGGCTTCATCAAGAGATACCTCTCCGGCAATAGAACTGCCGATCTCTTTATAGCCGAGGGACTGCAAAGCTGTTGCTGACGGGTTCAGTTTAAAGAGCCTCTCCGTCTCTTCCAGCAAACCATCCCGCATCATCTTCTCAACCCGTTCATCAATCAGCCGGTAGAGTTCTTTCCTCTCACGCGTGAGGCCTATCTTGATAAAATTATACGGCTCAGGCGTTGTTGCGCTTTTTTGAAACTCTGATATCCTGTTATCTTTAAGCGATACCTCAATCGCCCTGATGATCCTTCTCACATCATTCGGTTCTATCTTTTTTGCAGCCTCAGGGTCAAGCCTTTTAAGATATTCGTATAGATGACCTTTGCCGCATGAATGCTCCGCTGCCATTAATTCATCCCTCATCTTCCAGTCCGCGGATGGCCCTTCAAATAACCCTCTTGTAAGAGTTTTGATATATAGTCCTGTCCCGCCGACTATCAGAGGGATTTTATTTTTTTTATGAAGCTCATTGATGAACTTAACAGCTTTATCCCTGAAAAGTCCCGCGCTGAATGATTCATCCGGTGACAGGATGTTAATCAGGTGGTGGGGTACTTCACTGAGTTCAGTAGGAGACGGTTTTGCAGTGCCGATGTCCATATGCCTGTAAATCTGCATCGAATCCGCGCTGATGATCTCTGTCTTAAGCGCCTTTGCAAGAAGGATCGATACGCCAGTCTTGCCGACGGCTGTGGGGCCGAGTAGAATGATGACGGTGTTGTTCATAGAAACCACGAATTAGAATAACAAATTTGTATTTCAATAGGCATGAAATTCTGTATAATAGGGCATTATTATTGTGGCTATTAAGGAAAATTAAGATATGCCGCGCATCTTCGACAACATTGACGCAAAGTTATTACCTGCTTTACAGGAAACTATCAATGTATCTGAACGTGCTGATTTTTGTGTCGGTTATTTTAATCTTCGGGGATGGAAACAGCTTGATGCATATATAGACAAATGGTCTGGCGGCGAAGAAAATTGCTGCAGGCTTCTTGTCGGTATGCAGAAGCTTCCGCAGGAAGAGCTTCACGAAGCGTTCAGCCTAATAAGATCAGATACCAAGATCGACAATCAGACCGCCGTTCGAATAAAGAAGAAGCTTGCCGAAGAATTTCGCACTCAGCTTACAATCGGGATTCCTACAAATGAAGATGAAGCCGGTCTTCGCAGGTTAGCTAAACAGATAAAGGCAAATAAAGTTGTGGTCAAGCTTTTTCTCAAACACCAGCTGCATGCCAAACTTTATCTTCTTTTTCGACCTGACCCCATCAATCCGACTATCGGATATCTTGGAAGCAGCAATCTAACTTTCTCCGGACTTTCCAATCAAGGTGAACTAAATATAGATGTTTTAGATCATGATGCCTGCAATAAACTGGCGAAGTGGTTTGAAGACAGATGGAATGACAGATGGTGCCTGGATATCTCTAAAGAATTGGTCCAGATCATCGAAGAGAGCTGGGCGGGTGAAGAGCTGATTCCCCCATATCACATTTATATAAAGATGGCGTATCACCTTGCCGAAGAAGCCCGGTCAGGCCTTCTCGAATTCAACATCCCTAAGGATTTCGGGAAGAAGCTTTTTGAGTTTCAGACTGCAGCCGTAAAGATCGCAGCTCATCATCTGAACAAACGCGGGGGAGTTCTTATCGGTGATGTTGTTGGTTTAGGCAAAACTCTTATGGCGACTGCGCTTGCGCGTATATTTGAGGATGATCATGGGCTGGAAACACTTATAATCTGTCCAAAAAATCTTGTTAAGATGTGGGAAGACTACGTTCATAAATACCGTATGAGAGGAAAAGTTCTTTCTGTCACGCGTGCTATGAAAGAATTGCCTGGGCCTGACGGATTACGGAGATACCGGCTGATCATCATAGATGAAAGTCATAACCTAAGAAACCGCGAGGGAAAGAGGTACAAAGCTATACGTGACTACATACAGGTGAATGAAAGCAAGTGTATTCTCCTTTCAGCAACGCCCTATAACAAGAATTATCTTGACCTCTCAAATCAGCTCAGGTTATTTGTTCAGGATGATAAGGATATTGGAATTAGGCCAGAGAGAAAGATTCGTGAAATGGGCGAGTTAGAGTTTCTCAGGCTTCAGGTTCCGCCTCGTTCTCTTTCAGCCTTTGAAAAGAGTGATTATCCTGATGACTGGAGAGAGCTCATGCGTCTTTATCTTGTACGGCGCACACGAAGCTTCATTCAAGACAACTATGCTGAAACTGACACTGAAACAGGGCGTAAGTTTCTTACGTTTGAGGATGGTTCAAGATCATATTTCCCCCTCAGGGTTCCCAAGACTGTTACTTTCAAGATTGATGACAGTAATCCTAATGACCAGTACGCGCGGCTTTACTCTACTGAGATTATAGAGATCATTAACAGCCTCAGCCTGCCCCGGTATGGCCTTGCAAACTATATTCATGAGACCCCGCATGAGCCTCCTGCACAGACAGAGGCTGCAATACTTCAGGACTTGTCACGAGCTGGAAAGCGGCTTATGGGTTTCTGCCGCACAAATCTTTTTAAACGCCTTGAAAGCAGCGGCAGTGCCTTCATCCTCTCCCTTGAAAGGCTTATACTGCGCAACTATATTTTCCTTTATGCGATTGAGAACGGCAAACCACTTCCAATCGGCACACAGGACCCGGAAATGATGGATACTCGTTACAGTGATGAAGACACTTTTTTCAGCCTTTTAGATTCTGAGGATGAAGATGAATCTGAAGAAGATATCCCTGAGAATGATGTTAATTCTGAAGAGGAGTTTAAAAAACGCGCTTCTGAGCTATATAGGGTTTATGAGACAAAATATAAGAAACGTTTCAGGTGGTTAAAGTCATCGCTCTTTCAAAAAGTTCTTGCCGATGACCTGAGAAAGGATATAACAGCCCTTATTTCTGCCCTTAAAAAGTGCGGCGAATGGGATGCTGAAAAGGATGCCAAACTAAATGCGCTTTATGACCTGATTTCAAAGAGGCATCCAAAAGATAAAATAATTGTATTCAGTCAGTTTGCCGATACTGTGCGTTATCTTGAAGCGAAGCTGAAAGACTGTGGCATATCTGAACTTGCAGGCGTATCAGGCGACTCAGAAGACCCGACAGGATATGCGTGGCGCTTCAGTCCAAAAAGCAATGAAAAGGAAGATGTAATTAAACCTGATGATGAGCTTCGTATACTTATAGCTACCGATGTTCTTAGCGAAGGGCAGAACCTTCAGGACTGCTCTATTGTTGTTAATTATGACCTGCCGTGGGCGATTATAAGGCTGATCCAGCGTGCTGGCCGTGTTGACCGTATCGGGCAGCAGGCTGAAAACATTATCTGTTATTCATTTCTCCCAGCAGAAGGAGTAGAGCGTATTATAAGACTGCGCTCTCGTGTCCGTATGAGACTTCAGGAAAATGCCGAGGTCGTAGGGACTGATGAGGCCTTTTTTGAAGATGACAATAATGACCATCTCGTGCTCGCTCTTTATAATGAAAAGGCTGGAATTATGGATGGTGATGCTGACGGAGAGGTCGATCTTGCTTCATACGCTTATCAGATATGGAAAAATGCAATTACTCAAAACCCTGAGCTGGAAAAGACCATCCCGGCTCTTCAGCCCGTTGTATATTCCACGCGTTCTCATGAAGGCACAGAAAAAGCCCCTGAAGGTGTGCTTGTCTATATGCGCACGGCTGATGGCAATAACGCTTTGACATGGGTAAATAAAGAAGGCAAGAGTGTGACAGAATCCCAGTTCGCTATTCTCAAGACTGCTGAATGCCTGCCTGATACTCCCGTGATTCCCCGTGATGAAAAACATCATGAGCTTGTTCAAAAGGGCGTTGAGCTTATAATGCAGGAGGAGAAACTAATTGGCGGCCAGCTTGGAAGTCCATCCGGCGCCCGCTTCCGAACTTATGAACGACTCAAACAGTATCTTCGGGACATAGGAGATCATAGAGACCTTTTTATTACAGAAGAATTCTTAAGTTCAGTTGAAAAGGCGGTTAATGATATTTACAGGCACACTCTCAGACAGATAGCCGTTGATACACTCAACAGGCAATTGCGGGCGGGTATCTCTGATGAGGGGCTTGCCAGGCTTGTAGTATCTCTTCATGAGAACGGCCGTCTCTGCGTAATCCACGAAGAGGAGCAGTCACAGGAGCCGAGGATAATATGTTCAATGGGACTAAAAAAATGAAAAAAACAAAAAATAAAAGCAAAGCATTAACAACTTCTGCGGGAAAAGAGCCGGCAAAAACCGGCGCGCTTTTTAAGGATGTCCGCAGCATGATTGAAGAAGCACGATTGGCAGTTGCTGTTACCGTAAACGCCGGACTGACAATGCTTTACTGGAAAGTCGGAAAGCGTATTTATCAGGAGATACTACAAAGAGATCGGGCGGAATACGGAGCGCAGATTGTCTCATCACTAGGAAGACAATTGAGCATTGAATACGGCAACGGATTTGCAGAGAAGAATCTTCGTCGAATGATTCAGTTTGCAGAGATATACCATGACGAGAAGATTGTCGTATCACTGATACGACAATTGAGAAGCATTGCCTAAAAAACAGCTTGAAAAGAAACTGCATGAGGCGGTGCGTATGGCTCGCGAACAAATTTCGGAAAGAAAAACAGGGAAGAAGCTAAAGAATGAACCTTGATATCGCAAGAGTCCGAAATCTTCTGCAGGAATTCGATTTCAAGACGATCTTCATAGAAGAACTCGGATGGGATCATTATGACAAAAAGCTTGAGATATCTGTTGACGGAAAGTCATTTACCCTTTCTGCAATTGCTGAAAAGAAAGGCATGGCCGCCTTTCTCTGCCCTTCTCTGAAAAATGGGAGAATTCCTGACTATGGCACAAGAAGGAAGATCGAAAAGCTTACCGCTAAATCCGTTCATGAACATATCATTATTTATATTAACGAGGACAAAACAACCCAGATATGGCAGTGGGTAAAGAGAGAGTCAGGCAAACCTGCTGCATGCCGTGAGCACACGTACCATCAGAACCAGCCCGGTGATTCCCTCATTCAGAAACTCCAGAATTTGGCTGTAACACTTGATGAAGAAGAAAAGATAACCATCGTTGATGTTACCGGCCGTGCAAAATCAGCCTTTGATGTTGAACGCGTAACAAAGAAATTCTACGACAGGTTCAAGACAGAGCATGATGCCTTTCTCAAATTCATTGAAGGCATACCTGATGATGAGCTTCACAAGTGGTACGCATCAGTCATGCTCAACCGTCTTATGTTCATATACTTTATTCAGAAAAAGGGATTTCTTGACAGCGATGACAATTACCTGAGAAACAAGCTGCTCCAAAGCGGGAAGCAGGGAAAAGACCTCTTCTATAAAAATATCCTCTGCCAGCTCTTTTTTGAAGGCTTTGCAAAGAAAGAGACCGACCGTTCAGTAAAGATGAAGCAACTTCTTGGAGAAGTGCCTTATCTGAATGGCGGATTGTTCCTGAAACATCAGATCGAGGAGCTTCACGGAAAACAAATCGAAATAGCGGATAAGGCCTTTGAGAAGCTCTTTGACTTTTTTGACCAGTATCAATGGCATCTTGATGAAAGGGCATTAAGAAAAGATGATGAGATCAATCCTGATGTGCTCGGCTATATATTTGAGAAATACATCAATCAGAAACAGATGGGAGCATATTACACAAAAGAGGACATTACCGAATATATCAGCAAGAACACCGTCATCCCGTTTCTCTTTGATGAAGCGAAGAAGAAATGCAAGATCGCTTTTGAAGGAGAGCAGTCCGTCTGGAAGCTGCTTCAATCTGAACCTGACCGTTATATCTATAATGCTGTAAAAAAAGGGGTGGAGCTTGAAATACCTGAGAATATAGCAGTCGGCATCAAAGATGTTTCAAAACGGACCGGATGGAACAAGCCTGCTCCCTCAGAATATGCGTTGCCGACTGAGATCTGGAGAGAGGTTGTGGCAAGGCGGCAGAGATATGATGAAGTTAAAACCAGGATGCAGAAATGCGAGATCCGTTCTATCAATGATCTTATCACATACAATCTCGATATAAGGCAGTTTGCGCAGGATGTGATATGGAACTCAGAGGGGCCGGAACTTCTAAGGGCATTCTATCATGCCATTGAGAATGTCACTGTGCTTGATCCTACATGCGGATCGGGTGCATTCCTTTTTGCCGCGTTGAGTATCCTGGAGCCGCTTTACGAGGGATGTCTTGACCGGATGCAAGTCTTTCTTGATGATCTGGAACTTTCAAAAGAGAAACATCGTTCAGACAAATACGGCGATTTCAAAAAGATTTTGGCTCGCGTCGAGGAACATCCCAATCCCAAATACTTTATCTACAAGTCTATAATCGTCAACAACCTATACGGTGTTGACATTATGGAGGAGGCTATTGAAATCTGCAAGCTGAGGCTGTTCCTGAAACTCGTTGCTCAGATTGACAGCCCTGAGCGAATAGAGCCACTACCAGATATTGATTTCAATATACGCGCAGGCAATACACTTGTCGGCTTTGCGACGTATGAGGAATTGAAGCAAACCTTACAAAGCGACCTCATAAGCCTGCAATCACTACCGGCTATCGAGGAGAAAGCACAGGACGTTGACCGTCTGTTTAAAATCTTTCATCAACAACAGACAGCATTAGGCGGTGAGGTTACTCCTGAAGATAAGCAGGAGCTTCGTAAGCGTCTTAAAGTTTTAGAAGACGAACTTAATACCTATCTTGCGAATGAATATGGCGTTGATTCTAGGAAAAAGACAGCATATGAAAAATGGCTTAAGTCCCATCAGCCCTTTCATTGGTTTATAGAGTTTTATGGGATTTTAAAAAATGGTGGATTTGACGTAATTATTGGTAATCCGCCATATCTTGAATTCCGCGAAGTTGATTATGCGCTGAAAAACTACACCTGCATCGACAGTGGAGCGATCCATGCCATGTGCATGGAACGAAGCGAGCACCTTTTACACAAGAGCGGCTGTATGAGCATGATTGTTCCTCTCTCGCTGCCGTCGACTCAGCGCATGGAGGTCGTGCAAAAATTGTTGGAGGCAAACCGAAGCGCTTGGTATGCCAATTATGCTTGGCGTCCTGCGAAACTTTTCGACACCGTCAATCGGGCGCTCACCATTTTTATCGTGGCCCCATCCGGAGACGGCTACACGTTTTCAACAAACTATCAGAAATGGACAAGCGACGACCGAGACGGCCTGATGCAGCGGCTGAACTATGTCGAGGTACTTCGCAAGCGGCCGGCATGCTGGATTCCAAAGCTTGGCGATCCAATAGAGCAGCACATTCTCAAAAAGTGCCTTGCTGTCAAAACAGTCGTGAAGCACTTCACCAGCAAATCAGAACACCGCGTTTACTACCGGACAGACGGTGGGCTTTACTGGAAAGTATTCACCAACTTTGCTCCGGCATTCAATTTGAACAACAAAAAAGGTCATAGCAGTCGTGAAACGTGGTTCACTTTGACAAAGAAAGAGCATATAAGACCCGTAATCGCTGCTCTGAGCAGCGACGTGTTTTGGTGGTGGTATACCGTGACATCAAACGTCCGTCACTTGAACCCTTTTGACGTTCAGAATTTTCCGCTCCCCGAATCAACACTTGCCGATCCAGTTATGCAAGCCATAGGCGAGCGCTATTTGAAAGACCTCAACAAGAACAGCACTATGCTGGTTCGCCAGCAGAAGCAAACCGGCACGACTGAAACACAGTCCTTCAAGATTCAGAAATCCAAACCCATCATCGACGAAATCGACCGCGTACTGGCAAAGCACTACGACTTCACAGACGAGGAACTGGATTTCATCATCAACTACGACATCAAATACCGCATGGGACGGGAGAGTGAAGAAGAGGCTTGACAAGACCCTGATAAATTTGTAATAGTAGTACAAATAGTACAATTATTACAAAAAAGGGGGGGATAAGGCATGGTTGGTGAAAATAGGACATTTGGTGAATTCTTTAAGTTCTTGAGAAAAAAGAATAAAATAACTCTCAGGGAATTCTGTCTCAAAGCTTCCGCAGACCCTGCCAACATCAGCCGGCTTGAGCGCGGAGCAATGCCGCCGCCGCAAGACACCGATATTCTTGAACGTTACGCGAAGGCGCTCGATATTAAAAACGGCAGTGATGACTGGTACACATTCTTTGACCTTGCCGCAGCAGACCGCGGGATAATTCCAAAAGACATAATGTCTGATAGTGAGGCGGTCAGGATGCTTCCGGCATTTTTCAGGACACTGCGCGGGCAGAAGCCGACAGAGGAAGAGATGAAGAACCTTGCAGAGAAGATCAAAAAGAAATGAATCCTGTTGTTATAAAACTGACTGATGCACTTTATCCTTCCGCTTTAAGAGAAGTTTTCAAGAAAGATGCACCAGAGGCTATAACCGCTATCGGCAATCCTGATCTCCTTAAAGAAAACAAACTTGCCGTCTTCTGCTCCAGCAAATGTCCCGGTGAACTTATTCTTAAAACCTATGACTTTTTGCGTCAATTAAAAGAATCCTCTCAAACAGTCATAAGCGGCTTTCATTCAACCATAGAACAGGAATGTTTAAACATATTATTAAAAAGAAGACAAAACATAATAATTTGTCCCGCCAGAAGTATTGAAGGCATGAAGATAAACAAGCAATATCAAAAGCCGATTGAAGAAGGCCGGCTCCTTTTTCTTTCACCTTTTGACATAAAAAATAGCAGGATTTCAGCACAACGATCTGAATTTCGCAATCAATTTGTTGCCGCAATAGCAGACAAGATTTTAATCCCGCACGCTGCACCCGACAGCAAAACAGAAAGGCTTTGCAGGCAGTTGATAGAGAAAGGCAAAACTATATTAACCTTTGACGCAGAACACAATAGAAATCTAATCGAATTAGGGGCTATGGTAATAGTCGAAAAGGGATTGATTAAGTGAAGTGCATTAAATATTGCCTCTTTTATTTCCTTTTAAACATCTTCCTCAGATCATCAAGTGTGAGATGAATCCTTGTCGGACGTCCATGCGGGCATCTGCCTGGCTCGTCGCACTTATCAAGGTCGTACATCATTTTTGAAAGCTCTTCATTGGTAAGCTGTTCGCTTCCTCTGACTGACTTATGGCACGCAATTCGTGCCGCGATATTCTTCAGAAGCGATTCCTCGGTCGTGTCTTTTATTCCGCTTGTCTCTTCTTCCAAAATGCAAGCAGCAACATCCATGAGAAGCCCTTTCATGTCAGCCTTTGATAGTTCTTTAGGAAGGGACCTGACGATAACATTATTCCCGCCGAAATCCTCAATATCAAGTCCGAGACTGTTGAGGAGATCCTTATGATGTAATACAAGCTTGTACTCCTTGACCGGCAGTTCTATTCTCAGAGGGAGAAAGAGCGGCTCGGTTTCAATAGAGGTCTTTTTGAGGAACTTTTCGTAATGTATTCTTTCATGCGCAGCGTGCTGATCTATAATTAGCAATCCGTCATTTGTAACTGTTGCAAAGAATGACTCACCGACGTAAAAAAACGGCTGCACATTCTGTGCAAAGCCTGAAGAAAAGATGTCCGTCTGCGAAACTGGAAAGATACCTGCTGACTGCTCGTTTACAACAGGATTATCGAATGAGACCGGGAAATGTACCGGCGTGTTTCGGAATCCTGAGTAAGAGATTTCAGATGTCATCATGCTTAGATCAGCGCCGGGATTTAATGCTTTATAAACAACTGCCCTGGCCATCCTGTGAATTTCATCAGGCTTTTCAAACCTCACCTCGCGCTTTGCCGGATGAACATTTACATCAACCTTCGTTCCGTCAATATCGAGAAAGAGGAAATAGGCAGGGTGTCTGTCTCTTGCTATCAGCGTATCATAAGCGCTGTATATCGCGTGATTGACTGTAGAATTTTTCACAGGGCGTTTATTTACAAATATAACCTGTTGGCTCCGTCCCGCTCGCGTGAAGTCGGGCTTGGAGACAAATCCGTAGATCTTCATCCCTCGTTCCTCTATACCGACTCTGATAAACTCTTCCGCCAGTTCTTCTCCGTAAAGCTGGGCAAACCTCTCTTCAAGCGTCGCGGCAGACGGGGCATTCACAAGTTCACCGTTATTGTGAGTGAGGATAAATCCGATCTCCGGATAGGCAAACGCCTTCTGCATAACGGTTTCAATGATATGGGAAAGCTCTGTAGGATTACTTTTTAAAAACTTTCTTCTCGCCGGTGTGTTGTAAAAGATATCCCGCACTTCAATGGTTGTGCCTGCGGAGGGCGGCGCGTCTGATGTCTCTTTTTTATGATCAACGCCGATCTCTATCTTTGTTCCCGCGCCGGAACCGGCAGCGAATGTGGCCAGTGTTATCTTTGAAACTGAAGCTATAGCGGCAAGCGCCTCTCCCCTGAAGCCGAGTGAGGTTATGTTGAAGAGGTCTTCCTCTGATCTTATCTTGCTTGTTGCGTGCCTTTCAAAACAGAGCAGGGCATCATCCCTGCTCATGCCGCAGCCATTATCAGATACCTTCATCAGTTTTTTCCCGCCGTGCAAAATTTCAATTTCAATATGTGCAGCACCGGCGTCTATGGCATTATCGAGCAATTCCCTCACAACTGACGCAGGCCTCTCGATGACTTCACCCGCTGCTATCTTGTTTATGAGAATATCGGGAAGAATGGAGATTTTAGACATAACATTAACTCATTTCAGGAATGTTTAACTCTTTATAATCTTCTCCAGCATGATGAAGAACCTGCCGAGGCGTTTATATGTCAGATACATATATATCTCAATAAAAAATTTGTAATTCCTGTGTTTCCATCTCCATAGGGAAAGCTTGTGCAAAGGGCCAAATACAATCCTGCTCCAGAAGTTCTTGAGGAACCTGTCATAGCGGAATGCGAGAAAAGAGTTTATGTAAATAGCGTGTAAAAGACCGGGGTTTTTTATCCACGGATTTTTGACCTCATCGTTTGTAAAGTTCTTCCAGCCCTCAAGATGTGTCGGGGCTTTAAACCCTAACTTAAGGGCTTCTTCATACATTAAAGTCCCGGGAAGCGGCACGTACGGCTGGATGGGCACCTCTGCCCCGGGATGCCTCCTGCGTAGCTCATCGGCGAAATCAAGAGTCCTGTTCATCTGCTCTTCTGTTTCGCCGGGCAGTCCTATCATAAGCGAGTATAGAGTCGGGATATCGCCCTGGGAGATGACCTTGATACCTTCATCTATCATGCGCCGGTTCTGTCCCTTTCTGATGAATTTAAGGACATCATCATCCGGGGATTCAACGCCAAAGAAGAGGTAGACACATCCGCCTTCCTTGAACTTCTTCAGCAGGTCAGGGGTGAAGGTGTTTATTCTCACATTGGCTATCCATTTAAAGTTGAGTTCCTTAAGAAGCTCAACAATGTTGACCATCACATCTTTTCTTCCGGCAAGGAAGGTATCGTCATAAAAAGTCATCTTGTGGACGCCGAGCTCTTTGAGTTTAAGCAGTTCGGTTCTTATCTTTTCCATGCTCTTTACCCGGCATACGTTTTTATGGAAATAGACGTTGTAGCAGAAGCCGCACTTGTGAGGACAGCCCCTTGAGGACTCATAACCGATATTTTCAAGCGTATCGCCTGACCTTCTTATATACTCAAGCAGTATCTCTTTCCCTTTGCCGTCATAAGGGAAAGGCAGATTCTCTATATCCAGAAAATCACGGTCTTTGTTTAATGTTATTTTGCTGCCCGACTTCCAACCGAGTCCGTCTATTCCGCTGAACTCTTTTTTACCCTCTTGTAATGCGCGCATAAGCTCAAGCAGTGTGTGCTCGCCTTCTCCCTTTACAACAAAATCAACCATGTCAGACTCAAGTGTCTGCTCAGCCATCATTGACGGGTGCGTGCCACCCCAGACAAGGGGGGTATCAGGGCTGATCTTTCTGGCAAGCTTTGCCAGTCTGATGGTGTTCTTTATCTGAAAGCAGGTCATGGTGGAAAGGCCTATCATAAGCGGCTTTCTGTTTACCAATTCCTTAAACCGCTCCATTTTATGTATCCTCTCGTCAAAATACTCAACCTCGATGCCGTGCTGTTCGAGATATGCTCCAAGAGAGAGGATGGCAAGAGGGGTCCATGCGTGATAAGGGAATGGGCTTGCATTTGCGTATGATAAGACGACCAGATTTTTATTCATATTTATTAGTTGGCTGCTGCCAGTCCTTTTTTGGAAAACGGGTAACTCAATGCTCCGTACATCGCCGCATACATAATTACGATGCCAAGGAAATAATTTAAAAACAGCGCCCTGACCGCAAATAAAAGCCCGGCCTCTTTCCTCATGAAGTTCCACCATTTTAGATTAGCGATAAAGAAGATTATCAGAAGAAGGATAACAGCGTTTTTGATAAAAGGCGCAAAAGGCATAAAACATAAAAGTACAAAGCTGGCAAATGCGCAGAGTGCGGCTATGCCGTTGCTCGGCGCCGTAGGCCCTGCATTGTCAAGCTTCTTCTCTTTAAAGAATAGATGCACCCACATTACAGTTCGCTTAAAGTAGTTGCGCACAGCCTGTTTGAAGTTCGCGAACTGGTGCCTTACAAGCATCTTCTCGTTAAGGATTATGGGGTCGGTCCTGTTCACTCTCCTTGCCAACTCAAAATCCTCAACATCCGCGCCTTTGTATGATTCATTGTAGCCGCCTATTTCAAGAAAGAAATCTCTCTTCACTGCGCCGCACCTCGGGGCAAAAACGCTCACCGTGTTCCCCGGAGTTCCTATAAGATGTATATACTCAAACATCGCCATATAGTGCGGCACAAAACCCTTATTTAATGACTTAGTGTCGCATATGCCGATCACGCACTTCGCGGATGGGTTATTCTGAAAATACTCCTCAACTGCCCGTACCGTACCGTCTAAAACCACCACATCGGAGTCGAGGAAGAATATTATGTCTCCTTTGGCTTCCCTCACGCCCTTATTCCTCGCCTTTGCCGGGCCGCCATTTTTCTCCATCTCAATCAGCCTGACAGGGTGCTTCTTCACAAGCTCAACAGTATTGTCGGTTGAGCGGTCGTCAACTATTATGACCTCCATATCCTCAACAGCCTGCTTGAATATGGAGCTAAGAAGATCCGGGATGAACCTTGAAGCGTTATATGTGGGGATAACAATGGAAATCATCTTTAAGAAGTATAATTGTAACGGGCTTGCAATATCAAACAGAGTGCTTTTTATGTGGTCCTTTGATATCAAAGACGCAGTAAATAGAAGAGACATGTCTCTGTCAATTGTTGGGAAGATTTAAACTTTCTTTGTGTCGACAAGCATCTGAACCTCAGCGCTTAGAGTGATGAGAAAAGTTTATTGGAGAAATGCAAGAATATGGACCCTCTGATCGGAGGGAAAGTTTCTCATAAAATCCTACTGAGAAAAGGTGTGCATCTGATTAAGTTTCCTGAAACCAGCTTCTTCTGAAAAATGTATAAACTTCTCCATAACCTCTCGTTCAATTTCCTTATCTGTGACTGACAAACCTTGGTGAGCATAGTACAATTTGAGACTGCTGAAAAAGACTGGCATTAAGTTTGCATAAATAAAGCAAACATAAAGTCAGGAGGGACGATGATAAAGAAGGATTACGGGCAGGTCAGTTTCTACAGCTATATATACGACGCGGTAATACCGAAAG
>JACRPZ010000035.1 GCA_016222905.1 Nitrospirota bacterium | reverse complement strand
GAAGATCTGCAAGCCTGCAATCAAAGGCGAATTTCAGGGAGTTATTTCATTTATCAGGGAGGCTGTAAAGGTCATTCCCGAGGTGAAGGTCACAGTGGTCAAAATACCCGGTATCAATATTGAGAAATGTGAAAAAATTGCAGAAGATCTCGGAGTGGAATTGCGCGTAAGGGATTTTGATATGGTAGGATGAAGGTATGGGGTATGGGGTAAGGGGCAAGAGGTAAGAGATAAGGATTAAGGGATAAGAGTATAGTCATTCCCGCGAACAGACTGTGTCACAATACACATAGTATATAATAGGTGCAAAAAAAGAAGGAGAGGGAAAGAGTTGGCATATAAAATAGGGAATCGAGAACAGATAACAATGCTGCCACCAACAATAGAAGAGTATGTAGGGGAGCAAGATCCTGTAAGGGTATATGACGCATTCGTAGAGGCATTAGATTTGGGAGAACTTGGAATAGCGGTAAATGAAAATAACGTAGGCAACTCAGCTTATGAGCCCGGGGCAATGTTAAAGTTATTGATCTACGGATACTCCTATGGATGGAGGAGTTCAAGGAAGCTGGAGCGGGCGCTGTATCACAACGTCTCATTTATGTGGCTGACAGGGGGATTAAGGCCTGATCACAAGACGATATCCAAATTTCGCAAGGACAATAAAGAGGCGATAAAGAAAGTATTAAAACAATGTGTAAGATTGTGTATAGATTTAAAGATAATAGAAGGGAACACATTATTTATAGATGGCAGCAAGATAAGGGCAAATGCATCAATTAACAATGTCTGGACTGAAGAGAAGTGCAAGAAAGCCTTGGAGAAGATAGATAAGCGCATAGAAGAGATACTCCGGGAAAGTGAAGAGGCAGATGAGAATGAGAGCGGAACACTGGTAGAAATGCCGGAAGAACTGATAGACAAAGAGGCATTAAAAGAGCGAGTCAAAGGGATCGTAGAGAAGCTCGGGAAAGAAGGAAGGGACCAGGTCAACACAACAGATGAAGAGAGCATAAAAGTAAAGGGCCGACAGGGAACACATTCGGGATATAATGCGCAGATAGCAGTGGATGAAAAACATGGATTGATAGTAAGCAGCGAAGTCGTAAATACAAACAGCGATAAAGAGCAGTTCACAAAGCAGGTAAAAGCGGCCAACGAAATACTGGGAAAGAAGTGTGAAACAGCCTGTGCAGATGCAGGATATGCAAATACAGAGAACTTAAAGGGGGCAGTAGAGGAAGAGATAGAAGTCATCGTGCCAAGCCAGAAGCAGGCATTGCACAGTCCAGCAGAAGAAAGTCCTTTTGACAAAGAAAAGTTTCACTATGATGAGAAGAAGAACCAGTATATATGTCCTGAAGGGAAGGTGTTACGGTACTCGCATTACGGTAAAAAGAAGGGACATTATCTGTACCGGATAGAGGGTCCGTCGAATTGTATTAGTTGTAAGCATTATGGGAAGTGTACAAACAATAAAAGGGGGCGGGCAGTAATTCGTTTAAAAAGCGAAAGAGTAAAAGAGGAATTAGAGGCGTTGTACTTGAGTGAAAAAGGGCAGGCAATATACAAGAAGCGAAAAGAGAAGGTCGAATTGCCCTTTGGACATATAAAGAGGAATCTAAAGGTCGATGCGTTTCTATTGAGAGGACTAAAGGGAGTAAATGCAGAGATGTCCCTGTTGTCGACCTCATTCAACATATCACGAATGATAACGCTACTGGGGGTGACGAAGTTAATATCGGCTTTAGTGTAATCGATATTCATATATCCTGTAAAAGTATTATGAATCATTGTAAATGCATTGAAATGAACGGGGCATTCCCGAGGTCAGTTAAACTGGAAGTTATGAAACACGACGGTTCTGGATTCCGGCTCAAAAGACTACCGGAATGACAGGAGCTTAAAGATATTGTGTTTGAATAATTGTGACACAGTCTGGAAGGCGGGAATCCAGAAAGATATTGGATGCCCGCTTAAAATCTGCGGGCATGACGAACAAGGGCAACATCGATAATAAATGAACTGACAAGGAGCATTATGGAAATAATTCTTATCGCGGGACACGGCAGTCCAAAGAAAGACGCAAACAATCTTGAAAATGTGGCGATGCTGCTGCACAACACAATACATCCCGGGTGCAGCAACTCCTGCGTTCGCGCCGCTTACCTGCAATTTGCTCAGCCTGACATAATGGAGGCTATCAAAAACTGTGCGAATGACGGCGCAAAAAAAATAGTCATCCATCCGTATTTTTTGAGCAGCGGTATGCATGTAACTACGGACATCCCTGCTATCGTAAAGGAAGCGGAGGTGATGTTCCCGCATGTGGAGTTCATCTATACAGAACCCCTCGGCATTCACAGCAAGATGACGCAGGTGGTGCTTGAAAGGATTCATTCGGCATCCGGCCTGAAGCCTGCGGAGATCGAGAAGCGGAGCTTTGAGATAATCTCCGAAGAGCTGGACTTGAGCGATGTCCCGGAGGAAAGGCTGCCGATTATAAAGCGCGTAATACATTCAACCGCTGACTTTGAATTTAAAACCAGTCTCGTATTTCATCCTGACGCGATAGAGGCCGGACTCGCCGCGATAAAGGCCGGCAAAGACATTCTCACCGACATTGAAATGGTTAAAGCCGGGATAAACAAAAAGCTGCGTGAGAAATGGGGTGGGAAGGTTGTCTGCGGGATTCAGGAGTCAAGAGTCAAGAGTCAAGAGTCAAGAGTCAAAACAAGAGCCGAGATGGGGATAGAGCGAGTGTTAAGAGAGAAT
>JACRPZ010000090.1 GCA_016222905.1 Nitrospirota bacterium | reverse complement strand
CTTCCTCTCTTGCATCGTCAGCCTCATTTCTGCCTCCTGTCGCTTTTGCTTACAGATGGCTATTTTCGATTATTTTTCGTATCGATTTCTTATTTGAGGCAACGATCCTCTTTCGTATCGTTTTTTAATGAGGCAATTCGTAGAGAAGACTAATAGATTGAATTTTATTAACATAAGGAGGTTTTATGGGAAGAAAGTTGTTGTTTTTTGTTTTAGCAGTATGTATGTTCGTTGTCTCTTTTACAGCGGCTGCTGTAGCGCAAGATGTTGCAGTAGTGGCGTGCAGTGTAAATCCTGCGTGGACTACAGAAGTGCAGAGCAAACTCGTTGCAACAGGATTTTTTACGACTGTTGATACATATGAGACAGATGTTGCCACGCCAACATTGGCCGAACTGCAAACATATGATGCAGTTTTAGTATTTACTGATGGTGGATGCGGGGCTGGAACACTTGGAGACAATCTTGCCGATTATGTTGATGGCGGAGGCGGTGTGGTCACCGCTGTTTTTGCAACAGCATCTCTTCCGATAACCGGGCGTTTTGATACAGATAATTACTGGGTAATTCAGCCTACAGGACAGACTTCAGGAACTACTGAAACATTAGGCACAATATTTGTCCCTGGACACCCGATTCTCAACGGTGTCGCAAGTTTCAGCGGTGGAACAAGCAGTTATCGCCCATCTGCCGACAGCCTGCATCCTTCAGCCACAAGGATTGCAAACTGGACTGGTGCGGGCAATATAGCGCTAATCGCCACAAGAGAGATTAATGGGGTAAGACGGGCTGATTTGGGATTCTTTCCTCCGTCTACTGATTCACGCTCTGACCTCTGGGTTGCATCTACGGACGGAGACATTATAATGGCTAATGCTCTTGTATGGGTATCGCCGGAACGCGTCCCTACCATGAACGAATGGGGCATGATAATCTTTATGGCGCTTGCAGGGCTTGGGTCAATATATTACATTAGGAAACATAGAAGAGTTTAATTAATTTGTCCGGAATATTTATTGAATGCAGACCAGGGCGGGGATAATTCCCCGCCTTTTTTTGTAAGAATGCACCCATATCTGATAACACATAAAATAGAAGTTCTGTATCCTTAAATTAAACACAAATCATTGCAAGAATAACACGTGGGTTTCTTCTAACTAAACGGATTTCCTTTATTAATCAACGTGCTCTAAGTGGTATGGATGTTGCAATAACTTCCTTTGATTTATTAAGTTTTCCCTTGACAAGGAGATATTTTTGGGGTATTGTTAACACCAAGCATTAAAATAAAAAAAGCTAACAACTTAAATTAATTTGGCTTAACAGATCAAATTTATTAACAAAGGAGGTTTTATGGGAAGAAAGTTGTTGTTTTCAGTTTTAGCAGGACTCATCTTGATTCTTATATGTGTTTACGTTCAGCCGGTTTCCGCTGAATTGCTTGGATGCGACAATACATCTGGAAACCTTTTTAGCATTGATGAGGCAACAGGGGCTTCGACACTCATTGGCACAATGCCGCAAACTATGACAGAATGTGTATATGACAATCTTAATCTTGAGCTTTATGCCCAGGGCTCTGATGGATCATTTACACTTTACAGAATTGATCCGGCAACAGGGGCTTCTTTAGGGTCAGTAAGCACCGGGGCTGCCTTAAACGGGATGGAGTTTGTCAATGGAACATTATACGCAACTGCCATAACATGTTCACTCTGTAATTCCGATCTTGTAACCGTTAACCCGTCAACAGGGGTACTGACGACCATCGGCGCCACCGGTTTTGGTCCCGTATCGGGTCTTGCGTATGACAATATCACAGGCATAATGTATGGTGTCACGGGAGGCGGTGGTCCTGCAAATTTGTTAACTATTAATCTCAGCAACGGGGCAGGCAGCATTGTAGGAGCAACGGGTCTTGATAGAATCGGAAGCATAAGATTCGGAAATAATGGAGTTCTGTACGGAGGGTTAACAAGTAATGCAAGCACATTCCCAAATTATTTAATAACGATTAATAAGAGTACCGGCGCTGCTACCCCGGTTGGAAATACCGGATTTTCTATAACAGGGCTTGCTTTAATTGCCTTAACCGTTCCTACCATGAACGAATGGGGCATGATAATCTTTGTGGCGCTTGCAGGGCTTGGGTCAATATATTACATTAGGAAGCATAGAAGAGTTTAATTAATTTGTCCGGAATATTTATTGAATGCAGACCAGGGCGGGGATAATTCCCCGCCTTTTTTTGTAAGAATGCACCCATATCTGATAACACATAAAATAGAAGTTCTGTATCCTTTAAAACACAAATCATTGCAATAATAACACGTGGGTTTCTTCTAACTGAATGGATTTCCTTTATTAATCAACGTGCTCTAAGTGGGATGGATGTTGCAATAACTTCCTTTGATTTATATAAGTTTTCCCTTGACAAGGAGAAACTTTTGGGGTATTGTTAACATCAAGCATTAAAATAAAAAAAGCTAACAGCTTAAATTAATTTGGCTTAACAGATTAAATCTTATTAACAAAGGAGGTTTTATGAGAAGAAAGTTGTTGTTTTTTGTTTTAGCAGTATGCATGTTGTTAAGCTTTACACAGTTAGCTCAAGCTGCAATTTTATTTGAGGACCTTGGCACCGCAGCTCCGCCTGCAACAGTTGGAATCTACACTGTAACACCTTTTGATCAGGTGCCCCAGACCGCTATCCCTAATTTCACTGACGTAACGACAATCCCAGGCTCGCCTATCCCGGGTGACCTCAATGTTTCACCGGCCCTCAATAAGAGGACAATTGGTGCAGGATGGGCAACATGGAGCCATGGTTATGCAGGAGCAGTGTATGCTACCGGGGGGCAGACAATAACGATGACGCTTCCTCCCGCTACCGCCGCCTTTTATTTTTATGCTGAACCTAATCAATTTGCAGACTTTACTATTAATGCAACTGCTGATGATGGTACAACATCAGGCGATATTACGGTAAATGGAAGCGCTGCGGCTAATGGTTATGCGTTTTATTCAGTAGGAGGGGCATCTACCATCACGAGCATTACCGTAACAACTTCTGACCCAACTGGCTTTGCTATCGGGGAGTTCGGCGCCGCTGAGCAGTTTAATGTCCCTACCATGAACGAATGGGGCATGATAATCTTTATGGCGCTTGCAGGGCTTGGGTCCATTTATTATCTGAGGAGAAGACATAGCTCATAGCTCATTGCTCATAGTAAAAACAAAAAAGGGCAGGGTAAAAATCCTGCCCTTTTTCTATTCTCGTTAACCTCGTCTGGAAAAATTCTAAAAAACTTGACTACAAATACTCCTGAACGTATCATAATTAAATATGAAAAATATAAGACTCACACAGAAGGTAAAGGCAGGCGGCTGAGCTGCCAAATTAGGTCCGGCGGACCTATCCGAGATATTGGCAGATTTATACAGTTGTAAAAACCACGGGGTCGTTGTCGGTCCGGGGGATGACGCAGGGATATTCCGCTATAAAAATACTTTTATGGTTGAGACTGTGGACGTCATCACCCCCATTGTTGACGACCCGTACACCTTCGGCGCGATCTGCGCTGCAAACTCGGTCAGCGATGTCTATGCAATGGGAGGCACTCCTCTTACCGCCCTTGCAATACTCGGTTTTGCAACATGCGATTTCAGCCCGGCTGTTATTAAAAGGCTCCTGAGCGGCGCCGTAGACAAACTGAGAGAAGCGGGAACGTGCCTCATAGGAGGCCACAGCATTGAGGATAATGAGTTCAAGTTAGGCTTTGCTGTCTCAGGGACAGTTGATGAAGGAAAGATACTGAAGACCGGCGGGGCAAAAGCAGGAGAGATTCTTATACTCACAAAGAAGATAGGCACCGGCATTCTTACCTCAGCGGTTAAACTCGGCAAGATGAAAGAGTCCGCGTTAAAACCCGTTATAGCTTCAATGCTTATGCTTAACAAAACCGCTTCAAAAGCCGCTGTCTCCGCCGGGGCAAAGGCAGCCACCGATGTTACGGGATTCGGTCTGTTAGGCCACGCGTTTAACATAGCAAAAAGCTCAAAAGTCAATCTTGTAATTAGAAACAGCGATGTTCCTTTTATGAGCAATGTTAAGGAATTTATCGCATCCGGCATAGTGCAGAAAGGGGCAAAAAAGAGCCTTGAATTCGTCAGCAAAAACGTCTCCTTCCCGCCAACTTTTGAGGATGCTGACAAACTGGCATTTGTTGACCCCCAGACATCAGGCGGACTGCTCATATCACTCCCTGAAAAGGGGCTTAAGAAATTTGACCTCATGATGAAGAAGGAGAAAGCGCCTTACTGGATAATCGGTGAGGTTGTAAAAGGAAGAGGAAGAATTATAGTGGAGAGATGATTTGGGATGGAGCGAGTGGGGAAGAATGAGTTAAGCGGTTCTCCGCTTGAACTAAAGGTCAGGCTCTCTCTCAATTCAACCTCAGCTTTCCTTCATTGTATTTATGAATTAGCATTGATATAAGCGATTGATACGGCAGCCCTTCTTCAATTGCCTTAGCTTGGATTTTCTTTAAATCTCTTTCCGTCATTCGGATATTTATCCGCTTTTGTTTATTCAGACTATAGCGTGCGTATTCCTCGTATTGCTTCTTTTCCTTTTTGGTAAGGTCGGAAGCCCATTCTTCATTTTCTATTGAGTTCGCCAACTCCATTTCTTCTTTATCTGAATATTTCGTCTTCTTCATCTTCTGCCTCCCAAATATTTTTTTGTTGCCTTGCTGTTTGGAATTATTGTCTTTAAAAAGATCTTATCGCTATCCTCAACATACGGCACAGAATATATATAATCTTCAATTCTTACCAGAAAGACTTTTTGATTTGGATATTTATCAGCATTGGAATGGCGAACTCGGTCAAGCAAATCGCCGGATGCTATTGCCAGTTCAACCTGTTCAAATGAGACCCCCCGTTCTTTCTTGAGCAATATATTCTTTTCATCATTCCAGTCAAAATACTTCATAAATGGATGCCTTTTGTATTCATGTTTTATTATAGCTATGCTGCGTGGTACTGTCAAATAGCTCTGTGCAAATGATCAATGCAACATTTTTTCTCAATGTCGCTTAAAAAGGGGCTTAAGAAGTTTGATCTCATGATGAAGAAAGAGAAAGCGCCTTACTGGATAATCGGCGAGGTTGTAAAAGGAAGAGGGAGAATTATTGTGGAGAGATGATTTGGCATTCCTTGAGAGAAGCGAGTGGGGAACGTGAAGTTCACCGGTGAGCTTCAGCGAGTCCGGTTGAATGACTGGTTAGCAATGTAATTATTTATTTTCTTTATCTTCAATTCCTGATAGCTTTCCCGTTATAACACGTACACCTTCTTTATCTTCGATATAACCTGTTATTTTTTCAGGACTCTGACCATTTTTTAATAAAGTGATTATGGCATTTGAATTATTACCAGTATGGGTTCCATACGCTACATCATTGTTCCGGAACGAACCAGAGGACATGTTGAAATGGTAGGTTTTTTGCCTTGACTTTAGATCTAGGTTAATAGTTGCTATCTCACGGAATTTTCCGTTAGTCTCTATGACATACATTGGTGAATTTGGCGTATACACTATTGTGTAGTTACGAGAAGAATTTTTATCGATTGAACTAAATATGGCATCTTTCAAATGATTATTCTGAAGGATCCAATCAATAATCACTTTGATTTCTACGCCTTCATTAACATCCTTTCGTGCAAAAATCCTTGATCCCTCTATTTCTGGAGGACCAGTGTCAGATTCATATTTTTTAGTATCTATTCTGCAAGAATAGTTATTGCTTATTTCCTCGTACCTACCTAAAGATTTCACCAAATTGATCCAATCAGTTTTTAAAGCTTCTCCAATTGTTAGGGTGACAATATGATGGAATTCAGCTTTTTTTAAAGCATTTTTGGTAAAACCTGACTTAGATACTAGAACTAAGGTCTTAGTTGGAAGCGTGTTATGCTTGCAAGCCATTCTTTCAACCCATTCAATATCTCCTTTCTTTTTTGACCACCCAATTACTTCAATTGATACTATTGATTCATACCCAGCTATGTTTGATTCAATGACTATGTCAACTTCTCTCATTTGGCCAGTAATAGAATCTTTTAGAAAATGAGATTCCTTGACTTCATAGCCAGGAGAAGTAAGGGATTGAAGATGTAATATTACCTTTTGAAAATCATTACTTCGTTTGGGCATATTTGTATCCTGCTAACCAGTTATTGAGTAGTTAGAGAACAATAGCACAAAGTTGTTACCCCGTCAATAATTCTTAAGGGCTATTTCATAGCTATCATTATATTTTTCAACTGACTAATATGAAATTGATAATATTAGTCATGTTATAATTTTATCGTCTTTCATCACAATATTAATCGTCTGACTAACAGGCTGCTGAAAAAGTCCATTCCAACGAAAAAGATTGTCATACCAGCGAAGGCGGGTATCCAGAACATATTAAAAAGAATGGATTCCCGTTTTCACGGGAATGACGACCACGGGGCGTGAAAATGGTTTTTTTAGTAGCCTGCTAATACGCAGTTTGTAATGTTAGTCCTGTTAAAATTCTATGCAGCCTATACCAAGTCTCGCAGATTAGTGGAATTATATTTCAGTTATGAAAAAGATGATAGCGGATTACATGGAGAATGGTTTCCTTGAAAACATTATCGCCATGTTCAGAAAAGATAAGAGCCTATACCCTCTTATAGGCGACCTGCTCGGCGATGAACGAAGCAGGGTGAGGATAGGCGCAACAGCGCTTGTTGAGACCCTTTCAGAAGAAGACCCTGAAAATCTGCCAGCCGCTCTTCCTGGAATCACGTCTTGCCTGAAGAATACCAACCCCACAATCCGAGGTGATGCAGCAAATGTTCTCGGCATCATACGCCATAAAGACGCACTGCCGTTTTTATCAGAGGCTGCCGACGATAAAAACGAGATGGTCAGGGAGATCGTCAAAGAATCAATAGATATGATAAACGGTTCTGTTTAGGCAGACTCCGTAATTTCCGGAGTCTCTGAATCTGCAAGTTCAGCAGCAGGAGTTATCCCACCGACAGCTTTCTGCGGGTTCATAATCCAGATTACTCCGAATATATTCTCCTGATACGCCTTTGCAAGGCCGAGTCTGCTGAGTTCAAGCAAGGCGAGGAATGTAACAATAAGGGTGAGCTTTGTATAACCCTCCTCAAAGAGGTCGAGGAACCTTACCGCGTCATCTTTTTCAAGCCGTTCCATTATAAAATTTATTTTATCTGAAACAGTTAACGTCTCACGCGTTATTTCAAGAACATGCGCAGGGGCTTTTTTCAGTAGAATTTTAAAAGCGGAGATCAGATCAAATACGCTCACTTCAAAAAGCGAGGGTTCCTCATCAAGGCTGAGGTCAATATCCCCCTCTTCCGTAATGCTCCTGTGGAAAATATTCTTCCAGATATCCTCCCTGCTTCTCAGCTGCGTTGATGCGTCTTTAAACCTCTTGTATTCAAGGAGCCTTTGAACAAGCTCCGTCCTTGGGTCCTCCGCCGGCTCTTCCGCCTCCTTAATATCAGGAGGTAGCAGAGTTTTGGATTTTATATGTATGAGGGTTGCCGCCATTACAAGGAAATCACCGGCAATATCAAGGTTCAGCTCCTGCATAAGTTCAAGGTACGCAATGTACTGATGCGTTATCTGAACTATCGGTATATCGTAAATATCTATCTTGTTATCCTTTATCAGATGAAGCAGGAGGTCGAGCGGGCCTTCAAAGACAGGCAGTTTAAAACGAATACCGGCGGAGACTTCAGCATCTGTTCCGGAGGCGGAAGGAGACGGAAGTGATTCAGAATGCGATTGTTCTGTGTATGCTATATCAGACATCGGTACATATTATACCATGCAATATCATAAGAGGCTACAATACAATATCTCTTTAAACTATGCAATGCAGCAAGACCACGGGGAACAAGTTTATGCACAGCGGGGTGAAGTGAGCATGTTCTCCTTTATGCAATGATACCGGTGCTCTCGGACTCCCTGCCACGGTTATAATAGTGGAGAGCGACCAGCAGCAAGGCTGCAACCAGGTAGGCAAACGCATACGCATTGGCTGCGCCAAAACCGAACTTGTTCTGCACGCCAGCCGGAGTCAGGACATAGGCATGTATAACACCGAAGTAGGACAGAACAGCCGCGGTTGATGTCCATAGCGCAGCCTTGAAGAATTGCCTCTCAACCACAAACACCATCATTGCGGACAGAATCATGCACGTGAGCATGAACCCCTGGCTCAGAGAGATGATGCCATAGACGTAGAGGTCGCCGCCAAATCTCGGCGCCACATCGAAGAGGCTGGAGTCTGCCTTGCGCAGGGTCGTTTCTATAAGAAGCAGCGCCCATGCTGCGAGAGCCGGCATCAGTCCAAGCGCCACTGCCACACTGTGCTTTTTGGGCACTTCCTGGAACGCCTGGGCCGTGATTATAATTCCGATCCAGAGCAGAATACCTATCATTGCTTCCATTGGCACGACCTTGAGCACCAGTGTGACTCCGCCGATCAGGCAGAGGATTGTTATCACCGCGCCGTTTAAAATCGAGTAACCCCATCTGGCCCCCATGGCCTTCCAACCCGGATGACCGATGTAAATTGTGGTCGGGAACGGGTTTCCCAGGCATGCCGCCACAATCGAACCTAACCCGTTGACCAGCAGGGACGACCGTGTATCGTATCTGTCGCCTGCTGCTTCCGCACTTTCAAGGTTCTGGAGCGATCCGATAACGTTGAAGAGCGCCATCGGGAATATAACAGAGAAGTACCTCCACCCCTGCCCGTTTATCAGAAAAGTGATCATGTCTGGAAAAGTGGTCTTTGGAAAGTGGACGGCAAACTGGTACGGCTCCTGCAGCGGTTGAAAAAAAGGATAACCGGACCATCTGAGAATCCATCCTATGGACACTCCCAGCGCCACCGCGATGAAACCGCCCGGAAGTCCCAAAGGCAATTTGATCTGTCCTCCATAGACAAAGATCACCAACAGCGCAGGCACAACAGCTATAGCAGGCATAGCGAATATCTGGAATACGAAACCCATGGATATGAAGGTAATGGCAATGCCGGCCAGCGACGATAGAAGCGCGGCCCGTGGTGCATGCCTGCGGAGCCAGTCGCCAACAAATGCCCCTGCACACTCAAGAATAGCGCTGGCAAGACAAGCAAACAGGCCTGCCTGCCATGCAAGGTTTGGATCTTTAGTTTCGAAATAGATCGGTGCTATGATCAAAAAGACAAAGGCGATGAGACTGACGGTGTTGATGCCATACGGCAACGCAGTGACATCCATACGCCCCGTCTTGATGGCCAGCTTTCTTGCCTGCCATGCGTAGAACAGATTGCCGAAGAGGATCGAAAGCGCGGCGCCGGGAAGTATCTTGCCGTAAACGAGCTCCGGCGGCATGCCGCATACGTTCCCGCAGAGGACCGCGATCAGCATCAACTGCAGCAGATTGTCAACGAACAACCCGAAGAATCCGTCAATGTCTCCGCGAACAAACCACCCGACTTTCATAGACAACATCTCCTTTTCGACCGTGACCTGTTATTGAATAGTGTCGTTATAATATCAGATTGTTTTTAGGTCGTCAATTGATCTTCCCTGCGGCAAGATTCCGTAAATCAAAGTTAGAGGAGAGGTCGGATTCGAGAATGCGGCAGTTGAGCCGCTTCAAGCGGTCTTGCAGGCAGTGTAATCCGGCAGATTACTCCATGTAGTGCAAAAAACAAGACCTTCGCCCTCTGCTACCCACCGAAAAAGGAGTCCCTCATCTCAGGCCTCATGCCGTGATTGGTAATCCTGTCATACTCTTCATTTCTGGCCTTGATCTTCATGATCAGGTCATGACCGATCCTGGCAGTCTCTGTCTCGACGGATTCTTTTATCTGCGTATTTATGTCTTCACGCGGATCAAGTACCAAGGTGAGGGACCTTAACTCTGAAATCCGTCTGACTGCATCAGCCCTGACAGAAGGATCCTGTGTGATCCTGACATGGTCGTGCTCGTGATCGAGAAGTCCCTGAAGAAACCGGTTCCAGAGCATCCCGTCATTATCATCAATACGCACTCCAGGGGCCAGCTCAGGAAGCAGCACGGTTATTTCCGGCAAAAATTCAATGTCAAAAATATTCAGGACCACCACGACGCTGTCGCCGTCTATACGGAAGGAAGAGTCGAATTTGTACCTCCATCCTAAAGTCCAGCGCGTCCGGGCAGCGTATCTCCTCCCTTCTTTTGCGTCAAAGGGCCCGTTTGCGTTTACGTAGTCAATCGCTGTCTTGAAATCTCCTGCAGAAACCGGGTAGTAGTCATAGGAGACATCATTTCTGTATGCAATTTGGACGCCCTCGTCTTTATGGTAATGATGAGGGGGCTTAGGCGTCTTCTCTCCTCGGATGGTGACGACCAGCGTGCCTTCCTCGTCAAAATACTGGTAGACTTCGGCCTGCGCCATGCCTGTCAGCCACAGCAGAACTATCAGTATTGCGGAGAACCTAATGAAGTTCATACTTAATGATACTATTTCACGGTCATAATCTGCGACAACAGCGTTTTTCATGACCAAGCATCGTTGCCATGCAGTTCATGTACTGTCGATTGCGGTTATTTATTTTACTTCAAGAAGGCAGGGCAAAAGCGGGAGTTCTTTTTATACAGCTCAATATTTTCTTATTTTTACGACTGCCCCACGAGCGGAGCGTAGGGAGGGAACGCTCGCCATAACCGGCGTGCAAAAGCAGAGCGAAGCGGCGCTTTTGCACGTCCGCGTTGATGGCGTTGTTAGGCTGCACCGTCGCTCCCTGCTGCCGGAGCAGGCCCTACCTGCAAATTAACTCGGCTCAGTAAAGCTGCGAATTCGTGTAGCTGTTCAATCCATCGTGTGATGTCGGCGTAGCGTAGTTTGTGAGCGCCTATCGTAGCGACGTCCCAACCCAAATGAGGCCCAGCGGGTGAATCTTCAGGCAGAGCATTATCCAGAATGTCATTGTCGAGATGCTCCAAGGCATCACGCATATCTCGAACCGGCTTCCTCACGGTTTCCCGTAAAACTTCTAGCTCACGAGGGCGAGGAATAAAAGGCGTTCCATCTTGTCGTTTGTAACCAAAATTACGCAGGCGATCGAAATATATTAGCGCTCTATGCAGCGCCTGAATGCACGACTCAAAGTGGTCTTGGGCTCGATATAAATGATCCGCCGTCCCATCGGCCAAGAAACCAATAAGGTTGCTTCTGGCTTCCTTATACTCAAGGATGGTTTTCTCAACCAAGCGTACGTACCCGTCCGCAATCTGCCGGGCTCTGCCGCTGGGTTGCGCATGAACTCCAAGCAGTTTGCCTAAATCGCGCTTACTTCTGAAGGATGTCTCAAGGTGATCAAGGCTTGGCATGCCTCTGATCAATCGATCCACACCTTTCTGGTTGTCAGTCATCGCCTCGCCCATTTGTGCAGCCTAACCAGTTATTGAGTAGTTAGAGAACATTAGCAAAAAGTTGTGATTTAGTCAATAACTATTGAAGGCTATTTGATTGCTATCATTACATTTTCCAGCTGACTAATATGCTATTTGTAATATTAGTCATGTTATAATTTTGTGCGTCTTAAAATAAAATATTATCGGCTGACTAATACGCAATTTGTAATGTTAGTCACCCTAAAATTCTATGCAGCCTATACCAAATGATATGCTCAATTTGAAGCCGTCCTGAAAAAGAGGGCTGTTCCTGTCGCCCGCCCCGCCAATTACAAAAAATGGCTCAGATAATGTCTTGATTTTTGAAGCAAATATACGCTTCCTGATTCCAAATCAGAACGTGTGAAGCTGTCTATTTAAAAAAATCTCTGGATTCCCGCTTTTGCGGGAATGATAACATGAAAAAGAGTGCACCTCCTGAGGGCGATAGCAAAAAGCTAACCCCTAATGTTTAAAACAGGGTGATAGTGTTAATATCCCCTAAAATTTAAGAGGAGGTGCACATATGAAGTATATCGGAATTG
>JACRPZ010000089.1 GCA_016222905.1 Nitrospirota bacterium | reverse complement strand
TCTTCCTCTCTTGCATCGTCAGCCTCATTTCTGCCTCCTGTCGCTTTTGCTTACAGATGGCTATTTTCGATTATTTTTCGTATCGATTTCTTATTTGAGGCAACGATTCTCTTTCGTATCGTTTTTTAATGAGGCAATTCGTCTGCTTGATTCCGCGCCCGGATAATGTTATAGTCTCAGCAAATCTCAAACAGGCGAAAGGAGAAGTCATGGCTTTTTTAGGTCGTCCAAATTTAGGTCTTGGCACCCCGTCTCGAACCGCTCCAACAGAACTGGGCACAGTCACAATTAGTTACCGAATTCCGCTCTTTATTGACTTGTTGGAAAAATGCTTTATCAAGAACTGCGATGATTCTGTGAATGCTCCCATATTTCAGCTGAATGCGGAGATTTGGTCAACTGACCGTGGCGAAAATATATTAACAGCATTGCCGTGTACTCGCGACCGAAGCTTGTTCGAAATCTTATTCCAAGGCAATCGTTTCTACCGAGTTAGGGGCGATGAAATCCTCAACGCTTCACCTGTCTCCGGAAATCCATATGCTTTTCAAATTATCGTGGAGGGCTCGATGACGGTCAACGAAAATCAGTTAAACGAGGACTGGGGGCCATTTCCTCCGCCCGGGAAGCCTCCTACCAGAAAGACTCGAGACGAAGTGTTTCTGCGCGTGTATCTTGCATCGCTTTTTTCCGCGTGGCAAACAATTCACACGGTGGATAGTCACGTCGAGACTGGCCAGTTCTTCGGTCCTTGAGCGACTCAATAAGCTCTTCCCATCTGACTTAAGAGCGGCCGTCTACAGGCTTAAGGTTTCCGTAGCGTCCGTGACAGACGATGTAGCCCAGTGAACGATCGCCCTTCGGGATACGGCTGAACCAGTACCGAAGGTCGTCACCGGTCCGGAATGTGCGATGACTCAGAGACAAGCCTCCATCGAAGGCCGCGAGCGCTTGCAGGAACGGCAGGACCTGAGGGACCTAACGAGTCTGCCACCATAAGCCCTCGAAGATATAGCACGGAGCCGCGCGCCTCCGTCTTACCGGCATCCCGACTCTATTCATAGCTATCAATGCACATGTTTCTTTTCAGTTCCTGCTTTTGCAGGCGGCTCATGATGTTCACCGCTTTCAGAAGCAGAAATATGAAGCTTTTCTACATAATGAATAAAGGTAACATAAGATCCAACATACGCGCGTCCGGCATCCACGCTTTCATTCATGTGTTTCTTTTTTTCCATTACATCTTTGAAACGCTCGCGTATGCCACTTGCAACAAGTGTGGAAATTTCTTCAGCCAAATGGTCAACGGAACCATTTTCTATGGACTTATCGGCTGCATCTATTCCGGGTTCTACTACGGTATCGGCAGGTTTTATTCCAGTGTACGGCGCGCCCTCGCCCTCACGATGAACACGAACCAATGTTTCAAAGAAATACATGTCGGCAAGTTCTTTGGCCTGCTGGTTTAACTTACGCACAGATAACGTCTTCTCAAAAGCCTTCTTTATCTCAGCTTCATCTTTCTTCTGCACCCAAATAAGAATAAGTTTTACATCCCCTGTATCTAATGCTTTTTGGGCTTGCTTTATAACCGGGCCGCTCATAGTATCACAGTGAGCAAATACAACCGGCAGAAGAAAAGGCGCCGAACCGCCGTCAACAAATAGCATCACCCCGATAAAGCTAAACAAAAAAATCAATGTCTTTTTCATGACGTCTGCCTCCTTTTGGTTTAAATTAATCTTATTCTGTATTTAAGAGCATCTTATCCCATGACACATTGAGTGTCAAGCCATTTTTGATAACTTATCACGACACTGAAGTTTTTCTTGATCTGGATTTTGAATAAAATCTCTACATTGAGGGAATTATTTAAGGGAATTATTTTAAACTAAGCCCTGTTCTGAGTAGAACCAATAGATAACTAATGTTTTCTATACTAAACAGATGTACAAAGAGATCATGAAATATACCTTAAACAAAACAGGGGAAATAATTACTCTGCCGCTGCATGACTATTTTTCCGGCCTTAAGGCATGCCTTGCCGATTTTAAAGTTTCTTACCTTATTGTTATTGTCATTGCTTTTTTTGCTTCATGGTGGATATATGTTCCCGTCCATGAATTATTTCATGCCTTTGGCTGTATGCTGGGAGGCGGCGAGGTTGGCACATTAAATCTTTCGCCTATATACGGAGCGTCTTTCCTGAAAAGATTTTTCCCATTTATCTCTGTTGGGTCTGAATATGCGGGTCAACTTACGGATTTCGACACCCATAACAGTTACCTGACGTATCTGCTGACAGTCTTCTTCCCTTATCTTCTTACCATCCTGATAGGGATACCATTGTTAAAGTCTGTTGCCAATAATTCAACTTCTCCATGGATTAACTGTATCAAATTCGGGGCCGCTCTGCCTATCGCCTTCGCGCCCTTTATATCTATTACCGGTGACTATTATGAGATGGGTTCTATCATAGTAAGTAGATTTGCATCTTTCTTGTTTAGCTCCTTTCAGGTTGAACGCTGGCAAAGTGATGACCTGTTTAAGTTATCTAAAGAGCTCTTTTTTTCAAATGATGTTGTCAGGATAGGAGATATCGGAGGGGTCATATTATCATTTCTTTTAGGAATTATACTGGCCTTTGTTACTTATTGGATAGGCAGGCTATGGGCAAAGGTAATCATTAAATAAATATAAACATTATGCTGCTGAGTTATAGCTTCCCGCTTTTAGCAAAGATCACGTATGTGTTCGGCTGTACGCAAGGCCAATGCCTCTATTATTAGAGAAGGAGATTCGCCGCCTCCGGAACTTGGAAATACGCTGGCATCAACAACAAACAATAAATTATGCCCCGCAAATAATTCTTTGACTTTTCTCAAAAGTATGATATAAATCATGGTAAGGCTACTATGTGCCGTTATATCCTTTAGCAGTTTGCGAACCATATTATGTTTATTAAAAGGAGGGAAGTTTTATGAGCCATAACGGAGCGAGAAACCTGTTTATTTTCGGCAGCCTCCTCTGCTTTGCAGTCCTCATCGTGCTTACTATTGACACGATAGGAACGCTCGACGAGAGAGCGCCGGAGATCACCGAGGCGGTCAACGCAGGGAAGAAGGTCTGGCATAAGTATGACTGCATCGGATGCCACACAATCCTGGGCAATGGTTCTTATTTTGCCCCTGAAATGACAAAGGCAGTAGTGCGTAAGCCAAAAGAATATCTGAAGAAATTCATCCTTGATCCAAGGACTATCAATCCGAAAGCCGCAATGCCGAAACTCGGGCTTAGTGAAGAGGAAGCGGATAACCTCATAGCATTTCTCGATTGGATATCAAAAGTAGATACAAACGGCTGGCCGCCGGAGCCTATACTGACAGCCGCTGCAGGCAAAGGATCAAGCATGGGACAAACATTATTTAAAAAGCATGACTGCTCTGCATGCCATCAGATCGGCGGTTTAGGCGGCACAGCAGGGCCTGATCTTACCCATATAGGCCTGGAAAAACCGGATGCTGACTGGCACATAAGACATCTCAAAGACCCTGAATCCGTTGTCCCGGGCTCCGCAATGCCGGCATTCGCGCATCTGAGCGATGAAGACCTCAGGGAATTAGCTGAATATTTAATAACTCTTAAATAAATTATGTACGGAGGGCAGAAAATGCAATACGAGAGTCAGAAAATAGCAAAAAATTTCTACACTGCCGCCGCACTCCTGTTTCTAATACAGATCGTGGTGGGCATAGTCGCGGCTCTTCAGTTCATATGGCCGGACTTTTTTTTCCTTAATTTCAACACCATAAGGACACTGCACATAAATGCGCTCGTGGTGTGGCTGTTAGTCGGAATGATGGGAGCGACATATTACGTAGTGCCTGAGGAGTCGGAGACTGAGCTATGGAGTGTCCCGCTGGCTCACCTCCAGTTCTGGGCAACAGTCGTCGCAGTGCTTCTGGTCATTGTCGGGTATATAGTAATGGGACTTTTCCCGCAGGCAAACTCAATGATCTTCGGAACCCTTCTCTTAAACGAGGGGAGGGAGTATATTGAGGCTCCAAGATGGGCGGACTGGTTGATAGTAATATCTGTTCTACTCTTTTTATTCAACAACTTTATGACTATCATGAAGACAAAAAAATTCACTGCTGTTCAGGGCGTTCTTCTTGCGGGACTGACCGTCCTCGCCCTTATGTACCTGCCGGGAATGTTCTACACAAAGAGCATGGTAATGGACCAGTTCTGGTGGTGGTGGGTTGTCCATTTATGGGTTGAAGGCTCATGGGAGCTTATTGCAGCGGCGCTGTTAGCCTTTATGCTACACAAGCTTTTAGGCGCAGACAAGAAGGTCCTTGCAAAATGGATGTATATCGAGGCCGGGCTTGTACTTATCACGGGAATACTTGGGCTTGGACACCATTATTACTGGATCGGGACGCCGAAATACTGGCTCTGGGTCGGCGGGATATTCAGCTCGCTTGAACCGATACCCCTTCTGTTAATGGTATGGGATGCGTTCAGGATAACAAGGGAGAAACGCGGGGTTGTGCAGAACAGGGTCGGGCTATTTTACACGGTCGCACATGCTATCTTTAATTTCGTAGGCGCAGGTCTATGGGGAGTTATACACACGCTTCCGCAGGTAAATAAATGGACCCACGGCACACAGATAACAACAGCGCACGGACACCTCGCTTTTTACGGGGCATATGTGCTGCTCATCCTCGCTATGATATATGTCACGCTGCCTTCAATCAGAGGCGTAAAAGAGTTCGACCAGTCAAAGGGATATCTGGCATTCTGGTTTATGACTATCTCAATGGTCTTTATTGTTATCTCACTTACCGGAGCAGGAATGGTGCAGAGCTACATGGAACGCCTTCTCGGTCTGGACTATGTAACGGTAAAAACCAGTTATAACATGTGGTTCTGGGTATTCAGGGCGATCTTTGGTGTCGGGTTCCTTGTCGGTGTGCTGATCTTTGTAATAGACTTCTTTACTCTCGGCAAAAAATCCGCTTCCTGAGAAGGAGTTATCTGAGTCAAAATTGATAAAAGAGGGGGTGAACATCTTCACCCCCTCTTCATGATTTAAATCATACCTTAATTAGTTTTTTTGTGTGAAAATAAGTTATGAAAACTACAAGCAGCAAGCTCCACATTCTGAGGAGAATTTCCCAGCTATTATTCATTCTTCTGATAATACTGATACCTGTTCTGGACATTTTCAGGTTCGATCTTGAAAACAGAAGCATTATCTTTTTTGGCAGTCACTGGGAACTCGGGTTGAAAGAGGCTTTTTATGCGGACAGATCTCTTGAAAACATTTCCCGTGTAACCATGCAGTTCTTTTTGAAGGCGATACTCCCCTGGATCGCGATCCTTTCCGTATTCCCGCTTATGGGATTTTTATTCGGAAGATTCTTCTGCGGATGGTTCTGCCCTGAGGGAGCATTATTCGAACTTGCGGATTTCCTGACATCCAAAATACTCGGCAGAAGGAACCTTTTCAGCAAAACGGAGGAGGGCCTTCAATGCACCGGTAAAGTAAGATTCTTTTACGCAGTTATTGTCGCATTCTGCGCCATTGCCATTCCTCTGCTTATAGGCATCGCCCTAACAGGTTACTTTGTAAAGCCGGCAACTATCTGGAACCAGATAATAAACTGGCAGTTCACTTTCGGAGTAAAAGCGGGTATCATAGGGGTATCAATATACATGCTCATTTCATCAATTATCGTGCGGCATACGCTCTGTAAGTACGTATGCGGGGCAGGACTTATGCAGATGCTGCTCGGGTGGGTAAGCCCTGTTTCTCTAAGGATCAAGCTGGATACGGGAAGGCTCAGCTCATGCACTGACTGCAAACAATGCGAAAAGGTCTGCTTTATGAATGTAAAGCCGAGACTTCCCAGAAGGGACATAAATTGCGTAAATTGCGGTGAATGCATTACCGCATGTCATAAAGAGCTTGGTCAAGGGAATGGTTTATTCAGCTTCTCCTGTCCAAAGCCTGATATTTTAAAAGAGAAGGAAAAAACAATTGACCTTGGACTAAACAAAGAATCATTTATAAGGAGGTAAATTATGAAAAGACCTGTAGTTGATTATGATCTCTGCATAGGCTGCGGATCATGCGTAGAGGTATGCCCGGAAGTCTTTCAGGTAAGGGATGATGAAAAGGCATATGTAATTGGTGAGGATAAATGCAACACCTGCGACTGCGAAGAGGCAGCCAACATATGTCCTGTTGAAGCGATAAAATTTGAAGAGTAAAGCTCTGGGCACTCTATAACTGTGACAAGATGATGATTGCACGGATAAATACTATCTGTGCAAACAAAGACAAAGGAGATATAACATGGAGACGTTTGACCTGAAAAAGCTGATAAAATTCTATCCTAACAAGATATCAAGAGAGATGCTGACAGATAAGCCTGAGATGAGAGTTGCGCTTATGTGTCTTGAACCCGGACAGAAGCTTGATCCGCACAAAGCCCCTATGAGACTGCTGATGTACGTTGTTGAGGGAAAGGGCACTTTCACGGTCGGCGAGGAGAAGATTGAGGCGGATGAAAAGACCTGCATCCCCTGCGATCCGATGATCCCTCACGGCTTTGAGGCTGACAAAGGGGAAAGACTCGTTGTAATGGCGATTGTTACGCCGGTTGACAGTGAGTAAGATTTTCCTTTTTCTATCCCGGTTATTAGAAACTTAAGTCAAAAGAGATTACTGAAGTACGTATTGACAGCAAAGAACAAACTGGGGCATTATTCCAATATTGAAATCTTCAGGACTTGCCCCTCTTTGCCTTTGCTCTATGCGAACGGATATAGAAATAGATGATGACGATGCTTACGGCAACAACGCCGATCAGTGCCTGATGGGAATATTTCATGATCAGGTCCTGGTTTGCACCGAGGAAGTAGCCGATATAAGTTAAAATTGTCACCCAAATGCCAGCGCCCATCAGAGTGTAAAGAGAGAACTTGAAGTGGTTCATGCCTGCAAGCCCGGCCGGAAGTGAGATCAGGTGCCGCACTACAGGAAGTAATCTTCCGATGAATGTGGATATCTCGCCATGGTCATGGAAAAACTTTTCCACTTTGGCAAACTTCTCTTCAGTTATCCATACGTACTTGCCGTACTTGAGCAAGAGCGGCCTGCCTAAATAGTGCGAGGCAAAATAGTTTGCATAAGCTCCGACAAGGCTCCCTGCCGTGCCCCAAAAGATGGCGATCCAGATGCTCATCTTCCCCTGCTGGGCAAGATAACCCGCAGGCGGCATCACAAGCTCGCTCGGCACAGGAATCACCGAGCTTTCCATAGCCATTAGCAGAAAGATGCCGGGATAGCCCATGACACCGATAGTATTGACCAGCCACATAATCAATTCATGCATATATTAATTCCTCACTTCCACCTTTTAAATAAATTATTATTTACTCCTGCCACATCAAGGAGTTTTCCGACAACGAAATCAATAATGCCGTTTATGTCCTTTGGTTTGTGATAAAAGGCAGGCACAGGCGGGGCGATCTTTACGCCCAGCCGGGCAAGCTTAAGCATATGCTCAAGATGAATAGCGCTGAAAGGCATCTCACGCGGAGAGAGAACCAGCATCCTGCCTTCTTTTAATACAACATCCGCTGCCCTCTCAATCAGATTGTTCGCATAACCGTTGGCTATGCCGGAGAGCGTCTTCATTGAACAGGGCACAACAAACATACCATCTGTCACAAAAGAACCGCTTGCTACCGGAGCTGTGAGATTGGATTCGGCAAAGTATTGGATATGGTCTGAGGAGAAATGCTTCCTGATCTTTTTATTAACTGATGATTCCGTATTGCCGGCGATGTCAACGCCTGTCTCGGTCTTTATTATGAAGAAGGCGGTCTCTGAAACAAGCAGATAGACCATGTTCTCTGTCTTCAGCAGAGCCTCAACCAGCCTGAGCCCGAATATTGCCCCGCTTGCCCCTGATATGGCAACGATATATGATTTCATTCAGGTAGTTTAACATATAAATAGTTGCTCAGGAGCAAAGTGACAAAGGCAGAAAGGAACAAAGCAGAAAAGCAATAAACAAGCGTTATTTTTTCATCAGCTTGGGAAGAAATCTCCCCGTACTGGAAAAATATTCCCGATATTCAGCGCCGTGAGTCTTCATAAGATACGCCTCTTCATCCCTTGTCATAATAGAGATGCATACAAAATGAATTAATAGTATCGCAATGGAAAAAGGTGTGGGAAGAAGCCACGTCATGCCTATAAGTATTATTATCTGGAAGAGATATATCGGATGCCTGACACGCCTGTAAATACCCTGATTCACCAGGACGGTCTTAGCTTTACCGTCAACCCCGAGCCTCCAGGAATCCCCAAGCGTTTTATAGCACCATAACGTGCAAGCATAACCTGTCAGCGCCAGCGCTAAACCTATGGTTAATCCGAATGGAATATATAGAACGTTGATAAAAGAGATGAATGCCGTATGCCCATAGCTTCCAATAATCAGAGGCTGCCCGGCCCAGCCCGCTATAACAATGAACCAGCCCAGGAACAACAGCTTCTCTTTCAGGCTCTTGTACTTCATGAGGTTAGGGGACTTGCCGATATGTCTGCTGACTCGATAGACATTTATCCTAACCCCTCCCCAATAAATCAGGGCGGATAAAAAGACTATCGTTTCTCTGAAATAGAGACCATCGTTTGTAGGGCTCATAAATTCTGAAGTATTAACCGCCGATTTTTTGCTTTTGTTTCGTGAGTATCAACCGCTGCAGCTCAAGAACCCAGTGTTTCTTTATACTGTGCCAGACATCAGCAGCCCAGATGATATTTTGACTTAGAGATTCAAATTTAACCGTCAGTTCCGGTTCCTCTGAAGGGATGTAATTATTTATCCAGTCCCTCATATCCTGGTTTTCGGCAAGATGTCTTGTGGCTGGAACAGTAACATGGCTATATAACATCGGTAGTTGCACATTACGAATTCTTGCCTTGCCGTTCGCAGCGAATTTATTCATGGGGCCGAAGCCCAGGTAATCACCTCCGAGCACATCCATCCCCTTATAGAAGCCTGTAAACTCTTCCACCGAATCAGGAATACTTCTGAGCTTGCCGGTCATGTTCCACTGATTTATTATAAGCCTTGTTAAACCTCCCGCGCCTACAGCAGTTACATATGGCAGCTTCATCCCGACAACCGGCTGCACAATGCCTGTTAAAGGATCTATGATAGCGGTTCTCTCCTCTTTCTCTTCCGTGATGGGATTCCAGACAGGCAGTTCACTGCTGAAACTTCCAGCCAGTTCATGGAGGATCTTAACGGCCTGAATCCCTCCCTGGCTGTGGCCTACAATCATCGGCCTCATGCCTTCTCTTTCGTAATACCATGCTATTGATCCGGCAAGCTTGTCACTGCCAAAATAACAGCTGTAAGAATACGTTCCATCCACCGGATTACGAACACTCGCCTCCGGATAACCCATAGAAATCAAAAAATCAGAAAAAGACCTCATAAGCGATGTCATTAATAAAACCGGATATACGCCGCCGTGTATTTTTATTATTCTGGGAGCGGGCGCATGGGAAAGCACATCTTTTATCTCTTTTTCCGTGATATGTTCCGGGTCAAGAGCAAGAATCTTCTCTTCAATATCAGGCGTTAAAGACAACTCCTTCAATGCTGAATATTTAACATCTTTTTCATAATTCAGTCCCTTATAATATGGATATTTAGCTGCACAACCGACCGCCAAAATAACGGTCAGTGGGAAAAATATTATAAACAGCATGCCTCTTCTCATCTTATCTCCTCGTTAATAATGTCTGCATTTTCCGGCTTAAGGTTCGACGTATATTCTGTAAAATCCGATATGATTTTTTCAACATCTGTTTCTGAGAAGACAGTCTTCCTGAAACTGACCCCAATATTCAGAGTGCCTTTAACAGTGGTAAGCGAGAAGACAATGGGTGTTGCAGGCCCTGTGGAGACAGCCCTGAAATAATCCACTCTTATTTTATCATCCGGCTGATCCCAGATGGCGTTCAGATTTATATTCGATATGCCTCCCCACAAAGGATAATTTTTAGAGTAGAGCTTGCTCCGCTGTTTTTTTAAGATGGAACCCAGCAGGAAGAGCGCAAACCACTGCTCCATGATAGCCCCCAGATACAGCTTGTGCTTCTTTATTTTTTCTGTCTGCCCGTGAACATCTTCAGCCAGAGCCTTGATCTCAATTCCATCAGGCATGGTATGGGACACATTAAATGTGCCAAGGTACATGCCAAAACCTTCGCGATCATTAACAGATAGATCTCTCCGTATGTTGATTACTGATACAACAGAGAGCTTTGTCCGCCTTGACTCAAACCTCCGTCTTTCAGCAAAAGGCTCAATTGATTTTAATAAAACCGCTATGAAGATATCATTTACAGTTACGCCCCATTCCTTTGCTCTGCTTAGCATAGGCTGAAATTGCCGGTGTTCAATAGAAAAGTAAGCGAATCCGTTGGAGTGATCATTATAATCTTTATACTTTGGCCTGAAGCATTTCCTAACATCCGCAACATGTCCGGGAAGATTCCATAGCCACCCTGACAGAAACCCGGGGCTGAGAAGCTTACGCCAGACATTGCCTGCCTGATAAAGTGCAAGGGGCTGGCTGAGGTATGTCGTATCCCCCCCCATGTAATACCTTGTTATCCCCTTAAGCAGATATATTATGGAGTCCCCTCCTGAGATAACATGATAGTATACGAGCCCTAAATAGAACGATCCTTCTTCCCTGACAGCAAAAAACCTTATCGGGTTTATTATCCCGCCATCAATATTAAAGGGAGTGTTCAACTGCTCCTGAATCTCTGAGCGCAAGGCAGAAATGACGTCATTCCCTCCTTCAATAACCTTAATATGAATATCCGCAGCTCCGCCTTTAAAGTTATACCTCTTCTTTTTGCGGTCTATCACAAGACCTGTCAATCCTTTGCTCTTAAGATGCTTATCAATAGAATCCTTAAGCTTCGCAGGGTCTAGCGGCTGAGGTATCCTGACAACATGAATGGCATTGTACGGATGCATATCATCCCACATCAGAACTGTTCTTTGAGGAATGTTGAGTCTGCCGTTCATTGTTTGCTCTTTTTAATCTTTAGCCAGAAGCTCTTTTTTATGTTTGTATCTCTTCCAGCGGTTGTGCATCCAGAGATACTGCTCAGGATATTTACGAATAATGGTCTCCATATTTTTGTTCATCTCTTCGGTGATACGGAAGATCTCGGCCTTTTCGCTTTTATCTTTTTCAGGCCAGATAGGGTCTGAGACAAAACCTTCATATTGACCGTCAGGTTTGCGGCAGCACGCTACCACCACAACCGGCCTGTTATAATTTATCGCCAATATTGCAGGCACAGGCGTGGTTAAAGCCTTGCGCCCGAAGAAATTCACCTCAATACCCTTCATGGTGCTCTGGTCAGGCAGCAAGCCGATGGAACTTCCCTTCAGGAGGGTCTTTTGAAGCACAAACATCGCGTTGCTTTTAGGTATGATCATCTGCCCGCTTTCTGAGCGCTGCGCATAAACAAGCCTCTCAAGATAGGCATTATCAAGTGGCCTTACAACAACAGCAAGGGGGATTCCCACGATTGAACTTATATAGGGAAGGACTTCCCAGTTTCCTATGTGCGGCGTTACAAAGATGCAGCCGTGCGATCCATCATGCGCCTTTTTTGCCTTGAGAAAGAGTTTATCAAGCTCTTCTGTAACATCCCTGAGCCTCTTTGCAGCGTCATGTTTTGAGAGCAGAGAACGGGACTTTATTATCTCAAGGAAGGTGAGAAAAAGAGAGTTGCAGCTCTGACGTGCAATACTTTTAATCTCTTCCTCTGTCTTTGTCTCTTTAAACGCTGCTCTCAGATTATTAATTGCTATATTGCGTCTCTTTGAGCTTAGGAAATAAAGCAGGCCGCCGAGAATCCGGCTGATAATATGAAGGGCTTTAAGTGGCAGTATGCGGGCAAAGAGAAGGATCAGCCAGACCACCGCGTATTCCAGTATCTGGATTAGTGCGCTTTTTTTTTTCGCTTTGTTTTTGTTTTTTTCATGGACTTATGCGGAGCTTATTACAACCGACGAGGACTGTCCGCCTATTCCGTAGCTTACTGATAAAAATTGGTCTCTACTGCATTCCTGCTGAGAACCGGATATTCTTAGGTCTGAGAATTCCTTCTCGGTTTTATCAAAGTTTAATGTGGCAGGCACAACCTTTTCTTTAACAGCTTTTATGCCGAAGATGATTTCTGCAATATCACTTGCCGCTCCCATATGCCCTGTATAGGGTTTCAGTCCGCATACAGGCACGTCCGCCTCTCTGCCATCCAGCAGAGCTTTAACCGAGCCGAGCTCAGACCTGTCCCCTTTCTGTGTGCCGCTTCCATGCGGTATGACAAAAGCGACTTCATCTATACTTCTTCCCGCTTCTTCCAGAGCCATATTCATGCCGCGTTTGGTGACATCACGCGCAATGCTCAGCCCCTGACCGTTAGAGAATTCAATGCAGTCTCCAAAGCCTTTTATTCTTGCTAATATCTCTGCGCCCCGCGCCTTGGCAGTCTCGGAGGACTCAAGAAAGAGCGCAGCCCCGCCTTCTCCGGCTATGAAACCGTCCCTCTCTCTGTCAAACGGCCTGTAGGAGCCTGAGCCGTTTTTACATTTTGAGAGAAGTCCCAACCCTTCAACCTCATAAAGAGGTATCTCGGTTATCCAGTTGCCGCACCCTACAGCCATAGCAACATCAGCCTTGCCCTGCCTGATGCTCCTGCATGCCATCTCAAGCGCCTGTCCGCCGCATGGAGAGAGGCTTGCGAGGCTTGTGCTCGGTCCCATAAACTCAAAGAATGCGGAGAGGAAACTGAAAAGATTATTGTAAATTGATTCAAGAAGGAAAAACGGATTGACCTTATCAATGGTTGATGTATTCAACTTTTCAAAATCCATCTCTTCCCACTTCCCGCCGGTACCGTCCTTTGTTGCGGGATACATGAAATCATACCCCACCTTTGTAAAGTCTCCTGAGGCGATGTAAAGCGCCCTGCGCTCCGGCGGTATATCTGAAAAATTAATGCCGGATTGCTTCACAGCTTCAATTGCGGAACCAAATCCAAGGAGCGAGCCGCGGTTAAGGAACTTCATCTGGCTTAAAAGCTTGTGAGGGATATCCGCAGGAACTTCAAACCCTCTCACCTTTCCAAGGTACTGTAAAAAGGCAGGCGCTTCCTCTTTCGGATAGTATCCTATCCCTGTCTCCATCGCCTTCATCTTAGCCCAGCTCTCACTGACACTGTTGCCAAGAGGTGTTACAAGACCTGCTCCTGTAATGACAACTTCTCTTTCAGTCATATTATCCCTAAAAATATATTTCAAATAATGCAGATGTTGGGAAAGAGATTATTTTTCGATACCTTCTAATAGAAAGATTCCGTATACCCAAATAGCGGGCACAGGCAAGCCGGAATGACTGACTTGATACCAAATAGTGTGCTACCAGGCTATTTATTAATAAATTCATCGAGTTAAATAATCTATTGAGCAATTATCTGCATTATTCTGGTTATTATAAAACCAACTCCCTGTTTAAGAGCTGAAAAAATCTCTTTTGTTCATTAACATCTTCAATCTCAGAAAGCTGTATGACTTCGCCTTCAAATTCAGCCCGTATCTTCTTCTTTCCTTTCACCATGCCTATTCCTGAGTAGATTTTGATATCAGAGCCTTCACCGGATATTTGCTTGACCTCAAGCTCCACCTGATCTCCCGGCAAGGCAAAACTGTAAAAGTTGCACTTTATCACCCTGTTAATTAAAAACCATCTTTGAAAATCAGAAGAAGCGGCCTCAAGCCATCCGGTTAACTGAACCAATGCTTCTAAAAGAAGCACCCCCGGCATGATGGGGTTCTTGGGGAAATGAAACTCAAGAAAGTCCTCGCTCATGGCAACATTCTTCATGCCCTTTATAAACTCTCCCGACTTCCATTCAGTTATTTGATCAATCAAAAAATATCTCATAATCCTCAGTAATAGTTAGATTTTAATTCATATCTTTCCAGTGAAGAAAAAAAATAAAAGGAAAAAAACATACTGTAAACCAAAATACTATATTTGCAACATTGATATAACCTTTTGCAAGTTTAACAGCCTGTTCCCCTTCAACTGGAAATATTCGATAAATCCCGATTGACAGTTTTTTATCTTTAATAGCTTTATACGAATCGTTACGCATTTTTGTTCTTAAAAGATATGCGCATATTACAGCAATTACATATAGTATTAAAGCTACTATCTTTGTTTTATTCATGTGTTGCTCATTTCTTTTTGATCATCACCAACAAGTACCACCGTCGCAACCGCATAATCGGATGAATGTGAGATAGAGACAGTTAACTGATTTATTCCTCTCTTTGCAGCAACCTTTGCAGCCCAGCCATTTACGGAGATAAGAGGCTTTCCCGATGAATGAGAGGTGACTTCAATATCCTGAAAAGAATGGTCAATGCCTGCGCCGGACAATCCTATGCCAAGCGCCTTAATGCACGCCTCTTTTGCTGCAAAACGGCCTGCAAAATGAGTGTATGGGTCTTTCTTTGAGAGGCAGTATCCCCTCTCCGCTTCAGTGAAGATATCTGAAACAAAGTCTTTGTTTCTCTGAAAGATATCTTTAAACTTAGCGACCCCTACAAGATCAACGCCCTGATATATCCGCATCATGAGATGCTGAGACCTCCGTCAACTGGTATTGCCTGCCCTGTAATATAATCCGCTTTATCAGATGCAAGGAAAAGCACGAGATTGGCAACATCAGAAGGCTCGCCGTATCTTCCCATAGGTATCCTCTCAAGTATCTCCGCGCCAGCCCTCTTTCTTACGCGCTCGCTCATTGCAGTCATGATCATGCCCGGCAAAACCGCATTGACCTGAATGCCCTTTGCGCCGAGTTCAACAGCGCATGCCCTTGTAAATGAGAGCAGGCCTCCTTTGGCAGAGGCATAGTTTGTCTGTCCGCGTCCGCCTTTTATAGCGCCTATTGAGGAGATGTTGATAATCTTGCCTGAATGATTCGCCATCATCATCTCGCCTGCCTGTTTTATGCAGAGAAACGCTCCTCTCAGATTAACATCATGCACCTTGTCCCACTCTGCCAGGCTCATTGCAAGCAAGAGGTTGTCTTTTATTATCCCTGCGTTATTGACAAGAATATCAAGCCGTCCGAAGCTTTTCTTGATATGCTCAAAGAGCTTCTCAACCTCGTCGGGTTTGGAAATATCAGCCTTAAAAATATCCGCTTCCTTGCCATCACGGATAATATCGTCCCTGAGATCCTCTGCCTTCTCCTTTGCCCTGCTGTAATTAATGACAACTTTTGCGCCGGCTTTTGAAAGGAGCAGAGAGCATTCCCGCCCTATGCCTCGTGCACCCCCTGTGACAAGGGCAACTTTATTTGTGATATCTATATTCATACGCTTATTTGCGCCTCTCCGCGCGCCACTCTGCCGTCATCTATGAAAAAGTTTTTCAAGTATAAAGTGCACACTCCATAAGTCTTGTCTGGAGGAAGCAAAGAGACTTCACTTCAGTCTTGGAGCTTCCGAGAGACAATTTCTGTTTTTCGTCTCCTCCGTTGAGAAATCG
>JACRPZ010000024.1 GCA_016222905.1 Nitrospirota bacterium | reverse complement strand
CGACAGGAACCTGTCGGTCTTTCCGAAAAAATAGAGGATATCGTATTTATCATTGATCAAGACGCTCGACGGGGCATAATTCTCAAGGATTATTTTTTCAGCCAATTGACGGATTTCAGGCTCTCTCAACATCTTCCTGTCCTCTGTCTTTTCCATTCCGGCAGAAGAATAGGCGTAAGACATGGCGGGGTATACGAAGGCCTTTTCATGAAAGTCCCCCTTGCGCTTAAAAATTTTCCACTTTGTATCTACCGGCGTAAAAAGGTCTGAGAACCCGCCGACGGACTCGGACGTGCCGAGGAACAGGAAGCCGTCATTGTTTAATGAATAATGAAACACCGGCAATATCTTTTTCTGGAGGACCTGGTCCATATAGATCATAACATTACGGCAACTGATCAGGTCCAGTTTTGAAAACGGCGGGTCTTTGATAAGATCGTGGACTGCAAAGACCACTATCTCCCGGATATGTTTCTTTATCGTGTACGAGCTGTCTTCTTTTATAAAAAACCGTTTCAACCGCTCGGCTGAGACATCTGCCGCAATGCTGTCCGGATAAATGCCGGAACGCGCTCTTTCGATGGCCTGAGCGTCAATGTCGGTCGCAAAGATACTAATCTTGAAATGTGTCTTCAGCCTCTCCATTGTCTCCACGAGGATTATAGCCAGGGAATAGGCTTCTTCACCTGTGGCGCATCCCGTTACCCATATGCGCAGGGGCGCATTGAGTTTCCTGTTTTCCATCAAAGCCGGCAGCGTCTTTTTTCCAAGTTCTTCAAAGGCGGCGTTATCCCTGAAAAAACTCGTTACGCCGATGAGCATGTCCCTGTCGAGGGCCTTCACTTCATCGGCATTCTGCTGAAGATAACGGAGATACTTTTCAATCGTATCAATCTGGTGCACTGCCATGCGGCGCTCTATCCTGCGGCAGATGGTGTTGGGCTTGTAATTGGAAAAATCATGGCCTGTCTGAGAACGGACCAGGAAAAATATTTTATTTAAAGTATTGACGACGTCCTGCCGGGAGGCACCGGCTGTCTGCCGGCTTTTGATGTATGGGTGTTTTGTATATTTCAGTAATTCTGCAGGCATTTTCTCAACCGGGAGGACAAAATCGACAAGCCCCGTGCTTATGGCGCTTCGCGGCATGCCGTCATACTTTGCCTGTATTGCGTCCTGTACCATTGTCATCCCGCCTTCACCCTTGATCGTCTTTAATCCGAGGGTGCCGTCCGTGCCGGTCCCTGAAAGGATGATGCATATCGCCTTGTCACCCTTCTCATTGGCAAGCGAGCGGAAAAAGAAATCAATAGGCAGTCTGACCGGCTGAGATTCAGGCGGGCTTATCAAATGGAAGACGCGGTTCATAACTGCAACGTCCCGCTCCGGCGGATTGAGATAAATGCAGTCAGGCTCGACCTTCATGCCGTCTTCCACCACGGCTATTCTCATTGAGGTGTGCTTTTTCAAAAGCTCGGGCATGATGCTTTTATGTTTGGGCGCCAAATGCTGTATTATGACAAAGGCGATATTGGCATCTGAAGGCATATTGCCGAAGAACCCCTCAATGGCCTCCAGGCCGCCCGCTGACGCGCCGATGCCGACAATGGGGAATTCAGGTATTATCTCTTTAACAGGCTGCGGTTTTTTTGTAAGCGGTACTGCCGGCTTCTTCACGCGCACCCGCGCGCCGGATTTTTTCGGAGATGTTTGCGCAGCTTTTGAATCCTTCTTCTTTTTAGCCATTGTTATGCAATTGTTTCTTCTCAGTTTGGAAGCTTGACAGTCTTAAAACTATAACACATAATCGGATAATGTCAAACGTTTCGCACACGGTAAAATGACTTTTGACAGGTCAAAACAAAAAAAAGAGCTAATCCCGGCAATTCGGGACTAACCCTTTTTTCTTAATTTTCTATGGAGCGGGCGACGGGATTCGAACCCGCGACCCCAACCTTGGCAAGGTTGTGCTCTACCAGCTGAGCTACACCCGCAAACAACTTCACCGTCATTCCCGCAGTCTGTTAAGCGGGAATCCAGAGAGCTTAAAAACCCTGACTGGATGCCCGATTAAAAACTTCGGGCATGACAGATAAAACAAAATGGAAGTTCATTCTTTTATGAGACTCTTAACATAATCCGACTAATCGTCTATAATAAACCATTGCAATAGTAATTTAAAGAAGCAGGTTTTGTCAATGCTATATCCTGACCTTAACGAATTTAAAAAGAAATCAAAGAAGGGAAATCTCATTCCTGTCTACAGGGAGATCCTTGCCGATCTTGAAACCCCGTTATCTGCATTTCTTAAACTGAATGGTAAAACTGGTTTTCTCCTTGAAAGTGTCGAGGGCGGAGAGAAATGGGCAAGATACTCCTTTATCGGAAGCGATCCTTCGTTAACGATAGAGGGGAAAAATAAGAGCCTGATAATAAAAAGCAGCGTGGGAACTAAAAGGGTGAAATTTGACGATGACCCTCTTAAAATTATTTCAGAAGAATTGAAGAAGTATAAGCCTGTAATTGTGCCGGGGCTTCCAAGGTTCTTCGGCGGCTTTGTGGGATATATCGGATATGATACCGTGCGACATTTTGAAAAACTCCCTGACAGGCAGCATAAAAGTCTCGATCTCCCTGACCTCTTTTTGATGTTTACCGACACCCTGCTCGTCTTTGACAACATGGCTCAGACAATTAAGGTCATCTCCAATGCATACACAGGAGACAGAAGCCCTGAAGATGCGTATAAAAAAGCACTGAAAAAGATTGACAATATCGTAAAGAAACTGAGAGCAAAGGTAACTCCCCCGAAGAAGAGCGCGGGGAAACTGAATGGCGCTAATGCGGCCTTTACTTCAAACTTCAGGAAGAAGGATTTCAAGAAAGCGGTTGAAAAGACAAAGGAGTATATAAAAGCCGGTGATATATTTCAGGCGGTTATTTCACAGAATTTTGAGAAGAAGGTCAACATAAACCCTGTGAATGCTTACAGAGCATTGAGGATTATCAACCCCTCTCCTTATATGTTCTATCTTAACACCGGCAAATGCACCCTTGCAGGCTCATCTCCGGAAATACTTGTGAGGGTTGAAGAAGGCCGCATTGAGTTGAGGCCTATCGCGGGAACTCGAAAGAGGGGAAGCACGAAGGAAGAAGATATCAGGCTCGAAAAAGAACTGATGGCTGACTCAAAGGAATTGGCTGAACATATTATGCTTGTTGATCTGGGCAGGAATGACGTCGGCAAAGTTGCGGTTGCCGGCTCTGTGAAGGTCACGGAATTAAAGACAATTGAAAGGTATTCTCATGTGATGCATATTGTATCCAATGTGACCGGAAAGCTTGCGGATGGCCTTGACGCATTTGATGTGCTCAGGGCATCATTCCCGGCAGGCACGGTAACAGGAGCGCCCAAGATACGGGCCATGGAGATTGTAGAAGAGCTTGAGCCCACAAGGCGGGGGCCATACGCAGGCTGCGTTGGGTATTTCGACTTCTCAGGAAATATGGACATGTGTATTACGATCAGGACTATAATATTCAAGAAGGGCAAGGCTTATATTCAGGCAGGCGCCGGAATAGTCGCTGATTCAGACCCTGAGAAGGAATATATCGAGACGGTAAATAAGGCAAAGGGGATGTTCAAGGCGATAGAGATGGCCGAGAAGATATTCAGTTAGTCATATGCCCCTCTTTAAAAAAGAGGGGTTAGGGGAGATTTTTTTAATTACAAAATCCCCCTGCGTCCCCCTTTTACAAAGGGGGAATAAAAACAGGAGCAAACCTTATGTTATTAATGATAGACAACTATGACTCATTCACCTACAACCTGGTCCAATACCTTGGTGAACTTGGGGAAGATATAAAGGTCTTCAGGAACGACAAGATAACCATCTCTGAGATAGAAGCGCTGAAGCCTGAGAGGATCGTCATCTCTCCGGGGCCGTGCACACCAAAAGAAGCCGGAATATCAGTAGAATTGATCAGGCATTTCGCGGGGAAAATACCGATACTCGGCGTATGCCTGGGGCATCAATCGATCGGAGCGGCTTGCGGCGGTGAGGTAATCAATGCGCCTCGACTGATGCATGGCAAAACATCCATGATCCATCATGACGGCAAGACAATATTCAAAGGACTCCCCAACCCTTTTGAGGCAACGAGATACCATTCTCTTGTAGTTAAGAAGTCCACCCTGCCGGACTGTTTTGAGATAAGTGCATGGACAGACAGGGATGAGATAATGGGCATAAGGCATAAAGAGTTTATTCTTGAAGGGGTGCAGTTCCATCCTGAATCCATACTTACAAAAGCAGGAAAGGATCTCTTGAGAAATTTCCTGAGATTGAAGTAACCAAAAGGACTATTATGAGAAAGGCGCGTATGCTATAATGTGGTCATGGAGGTGGTCATAATATGAAGATGTTGTCAGTGAGGCAATTCAGGGACAGCGCCACAAAGTCATTTAGAAGCAAAGAGCCGTTAATTATTATGCGGCGCGGAGAAGTCGCCGGTATTTTCTTCCCAACCCCGTTAGATTCAATCCCGTTTGAATTTAAAAAAGATATTTTTGTTGCTCTTACCGATTCAATAAAGAAAAAACTTCACATAAAAGGGGTAAAAGAGGAAAAGATACTTGAGGATTTTGAAAAGCATAGAAAAACTCGCCGTAGACGCTAATCCGATCCTATCTGCAATAATCGGCGGAAACGCAAGGGCTGTATTTTTAACTGCTGAAAATATAATTTTCCATACAACCGCATTTAATCTTAAAGAAGTTGAGAAATACATCCCTGTACTTGCAGAAAAAAGAGAGCTACCGGCAGAAGACCTTTACCTTGCGGTCTCCATGCTTCCAATTCTCATATGCGACAGTGAAGTTTATAACGATAAAATTAATGAGGCTAAAGATATGTTAGGAGCAAGAGACCCTCATGATGTCTATCTCCTTGCATTGTCCTTAAAACTTGGCTGTCCTATATGGAGCAATGACAAAGATTTTGAAGGATTGGGAGTTAAGGTTTATACGACGCTGGATTTAATTAGGAAATAATGATCGACACCTTCTCAATGAGGTGAAGCAATCATCTTTCGTCAAAATCTCAATAATTAATCCTGCCCCTGCCTTCTTACTCATATCCCTTTCCTAATTCAGAGGTGTGGATTTCTGGCAAAACAATCTATTTTTTATTCTGGTATTTCATGTGTGCTTACTTTTTCTTTCCCATCATTTTGTTCCATATTTTACCTGCCTTGTATGCAAAAGAATTTCTATAATCTTTTTTATACCTTTCATTAGATATTGATTCTTGTACACGACTCAGATCATCATTAGTATTTTCTTGCATCAATTTTATATATTCTTTCTCTAATAATACGATTTTGTTGCTAGATGGGAGAGTTCTTGCAACATAGTGCTTAAGGATTTGCTTGGGTTTTTTGGGACCGATTTCTGAGGAAAAACTTAAAAAAAGTAAGATTGGCGCTAAGAGACTTAAACAGAAAATTACAATCATCCAATTTGCATGTAAGAATCTGTCAATAATTATCACAATACTTGCAAACATCAACACATAGCAAGCAGTTTGTGATAATGTTTTATATAATTCACGACGTAGTATTGTACGTTCACTGTGCAAGCAATTTGGACATAATCCCATTAAAGGTAGCCTATTAATATTTGAATAATAATGTGTAGTTGTCGTCTTCGCAGCGCCAACATAACGAGAACTACTGTAATCGGCGGTGTAAAATCGCCCAAATGTGATTGATCTGTTTTCACTATCACATTCTTGGCAGATTCCCGCCGATGTGTCTAACTCAAATTGACGTATCTTCCGATGATACAAGAAGGTGCTAATTGTCACTGCGACCGCCAGTGGTAACAAAAAGCCGAGCATATTTTGAAATTTGGTCAAGTTTTTGAGCCTGAACATGATATCAAGTACAAACATTGCGATGAAAGATAAAAAAGAGAAGATCGCGATCACAGACCATGTTGTAAGCCATAAAACATATGGCCTAGCGATATGTCTAATTTTAATTGCCATTGCCGTGGTCATGGGACGGACTTAAGAATTGAAATCATTAAGGCTGAACTTGTCCCTCTCCATAAATAAGAAAAGACGTCTCCTGAATTAACAGAAGACGCCATTGGTTGTTAATAAAAAAATTCTTGTAAGACTTTAAAAAGTGAGTGAGTGAGTGAGTGAGTGAGTGAGCAAATTCCGGGCCAATACCTTTTGTCTGGTCATCGTCATGATCTTCATCAGCAATTGCCTATTAAGATTCTTGCCGTTTATCTCACAAACTTCGTTAGAAGAAACCTTATCATGCAGCAAATATCTTTGTCAATCTTTTTTGTAAATTAAACGCTTACCCCTTCTTTGCCGTCTCTTTTATCAACGCCTGACCGATGACATTCCTCTGTATCTGGTTTGTCCCTTCATATATCTGAAGTATCTTTGCATCGCGCATCATCTTCTCAACAGGGTACTCCTTCATATATCCCGAACCGCCCATTATCTGAACAGCGTCAACAGTGACCTTCATCGCGACATCGCTGGCAAAGAGTTTTGACATTGCCGATACCTTGCTGAAATCCTTGGCCCCGCCGTCAATATATCTTGCGACAGAATATACAAGCGCCCTTGCAGCCTCTATTTGTGTAGCCATATCCGCAAGCATGTGCTGAATAGCCTGAAAACTGCTTATCGCCTGTCCGAACTGTTTCCTCGTTACCGCAAATTGAAGCGCGGCATCAAGAGCGCCCTGCGCAACGCCGACCCCCTGTGCGCCTACGCCGTTCCTTGCAACATCAAGAGTCTTTATTGCGACTATAAAACCCAGCCCCTCTTTGCCGATGAGATTCTCCTCTGGTATGCGGCAGTCCTCAAAGACGAGCTCTCTGGTTGATGAAGCCCTGATGCCAAGCTTGTTCTCCTTCTTGCCGAAGCCGAAGCCTTTTGTGCCCTTCTCCACAACAAACATTGATGCGCCGCGTGCTCCCTTGCTTTTATTAGTCATGGCAACAACCGTGTTTATTTCAGCCTCTCCACCGTTTGTTATCCACTGTTTTGTGCCGTTAAGGACATATTCGCTGCCATCTTTTACAGCGGTTGTCTGAACGCCTCCGGCGTCGCTGCCTGCATTCGCCTCTGTAAGGGCAAACGCAACAAGCTTCTTCCCCGCGGCAATATCCGGAAGGTACTTCTTCTTCTGCTCTTCAGAACCATATAGGAGGATAGGCAGAAAGCCAAGCGCGTTTGCAGAGTATGAAGTTGCGACTCCGAGGCACGCCTTGCTGAGTTCTTCAATGGCGATCGCAAGCTCAAGAGAGCCCTTCCCAAAGCCTCCGTATTCTTCAGGAATAAATAACCCGAAGAGATCCGACTGCGCGAGGACTTTCATAATCTCCCACGGGAACTCCTCCTTCTCATCCAGCTCTGCCCTGATCGGAATTATCTTCTCCTCGGCAATCTGACGCGCCAGGTCCCGTATCATTATCTGCTCTTCACTCAAAAAATAATCCATTTGATCCTCCTGATTAGAAGAAGTTAATCAACACTAACGCGCTGTTCATACTATTTAGCATAGCTTACCATCTGACAAGAGCGGATGCCCAGGTAAGCCCGCTTCCAAAAGCCTCAAAGAGTATATAGTCGCCGCTTCGGACCCTGCCCTCTCTCACCGCCTCGTCAAGCGCTATAGGTATAGACGCGCCTGACGTATTGCCATATCTGTCAAGGTTAACGACAACCTTGCTCATCGGCAGGCCGAGTCTTTTGGCCATCGCCTTTATGATCCTGAGATTTGCCTGATGAGGTATCAGCATCGCAAGCTGCGAAGGTTTTATATTATTTGCCTTCAGGGTATTTAAAGCAAGCTTTTCCAAGGTCCTGACAGCAGCCTTGAATGTCTCATTCCCCTTCATCTTTATACAATGGAGATTGTTCTTTATGGATTCACTTGATGCAGGGTGCCTTGAACCGCCTCCCGGCAGGCAGATAAGGTCCCAGAGGTCGCCGTCAGAGTGAAGGTGAGTTGATAGTATACCTCTTTTAGTGCGGGTAGGTTTCATAACAACTGCGCCTGCCCCGTCTCCGAATAAAACGCACGTTGATCTGTCCTGCCAGTTAATGAATCTGGAATTTACATCCACGCCCACAAGGAGCAGCTTCTTTGACATCCCGCTCTTTATAAAGCTGTCCGCGACTGAAAGGCCATAGAGAAAACCGCTGCATGCTCCGTTGATATCAAAGGCTGCGGCATTCTTTGCCCCGAGCTTCCCCTGAAGGATAGCCGCTGTTGATGGCATGGGCATATCCCCGCTCATGGTGGCTACGATTATCATATCTATCTCGTTCGGCTTAATGCCCGCCTCTGACAATGCCCTTTTTGACGCCTGCAGACTTAGATCAGAAGCTGCCTCGCCCTCCCCTGCGATCCTGCGCTCTTTTATTCCAGTCCTCTCGGTAATCCATTCATCGGATGTATCCACCATCTTTCCGATGTCGAAGTTAGTCAGAATATTTTTGGGCACATACGAGCCGGTGCCTATTATCCTACCTCTTAGCGACAAGCTGCTCCCTCTCCAGCATGCTCACGTTAAATTCATGGGACAAGGCGTCAAGAACCTTCTTGTCATGAAATTCGTAAGCAAGCTTTATTGCATTCCTTATGGCCCTGGCAGTTGAACGGCCGTGACCGATTATGCAGAGCTTGCTTATGCCCAAAAGGGGCGCTCCGCCGTATTCAGAGTAATCTATCTTCTTCTTAAAATTTTTAAAAGCGTCCTTCAGAAGCATATAGCCCAACTTACCATATGCCGTCTGTGAAATTTCCTGCTTAAGCATCTTTGTTGTGGCTTCAGCCAGTCCTTCGCTGATCTTAAGGGCTATATTGCCGACAAACCCGTCGCAAACCACAACATCAGCTTCACCGTGAAATATATCTTTGCCTTCAATATTACCAATGAAATTCTTCTGCAGATTTTTCAACGCCTTAAATGTCTCTTTTGTAAGCTCATTGCCCTTGGCATCTTCTTCCCCTATGCCGAGGAGGGCGATCCTTGGATCTTTAACATTTAGGATATGTTTGGCATACGCCTCCCCCATTACCGCGAATTGCAGCAGATGGACCGGTTTACAGTCAACATTTGCCCCCGCGTCAATGAGCACAAACCGACCCTCTAATTTGGGCATTACTGTAGCTATCGCGGGTCTCTCGACACCTTTGAGCTTGCCGAGTACATAAAGGGCCGTTGCCATCACCACGCCTGAATTGCCTGCGCTGACTACAGCATCGGCTTCACCTGATTTCACAAGGTCTATCGCAACACGGATAGACGAATCTTTCTTTCGTCTCATTGCCGATATCGGAGATTCGTCCATATCAACCGTCTCGGATGTATGTTTTATGCTTATGTGAGAGTGAGGATACTCTTTTCCCCTGAGCTCACTGCTCAGCTTTGCCTTGTCGCCGACGAGAATGACGGATAGCCCTTTAAATCTCTTGACCGCCTCAACCGCGCCTTCAACAGTAGTAGACGGAGCATGATCCCCGCCCATTGCGTCCAGAGCTATTCTCATGCAGTTTCTTTTTCAATAACTTCTATTATCTTCTTGCCCCTGTAGCTTCCGCAGCTTGGGCATACTCTGTGGGAGAGCTTCGGCTCCTGGCAGTCAGGGCACAAAGACATGTTGACGGCTTCGATCTTCCAGTTAGCGCGTCTCTTGTCCCTTCTGGCCTTGCTATGTCTTGAAGTTGGATTTGCCATATTTACTCCTTTCGATATTTAAAAGATTCTTTTATTTTTTTCAGAGGCATCAGCCTTGAGTCTATCCCGTCCTCTTTACATCCGCAGGAGCCGTCGTTAAGATCCTTTCCGCACTTAGGGCATATCCCCCGGCAGTCCGGCTTACATAAAGGCTTCATGGGAACGGCAAGAAGCATCTGTTCCCTTATCAACTCCTCAACATTTATCTCATCGCCGCTGTAAAATCCTGAATCTAATTCCTCAGCCGTTAATTCCTGCTCAACTGCCCCGCTTACTTCAGGTGCAGGAAGATACTCCTCTTCAAAATCAGCGCTCAACGGAAGATAGAACTGCTTTAGGCAGCGACTGCACATAAAGAGCGACGACATCCCGGCGTTTCCCTTTATCAGCACCCTCTTGCCAAACTTATGAACATTTATGCTTACATGCGCATTCTCTTTTTCCGCATCTTCCCCGACTGTTATCTGAAGGTCCGTCTCATTATACAGTCCTTCTTCAGGAATATCAGATACAATAAGCCGCATACTTGTAACCTTCCGGATGAAATAAAGACTAATAATTATAAGGAGTGCCCTTGTTACTTGTCAATTGGAGAAGTGGGAGCGAAAGTGTGCTACAATGATTGCAGCAAGTCATTGTTGCTTAAAGGGGGCCGCTCATGAAGAAGGTAATTGTTCTGGCAATTTTTATGGTGATGAGTTTCCCATATGTCCAGCTTATGGCACAGACCGATGCGTATATCGCAAAGGTTGACAGTGATGGCATTCAAAGGGTGCAAATTACAGCCAGGGAATATTCTTTCACTCCAGACCATGTCGTTATTAGAGTAAACGTGCCCGTGGAGTTGAGCGTAAAAAAAGAGGCGGGCTTCGTCCCCCATAACATTACCCTGAATGCTCCTGAGACCGGAATAAATTTCTCTGAATCCTTGAGTACCGAGCCGATAATTATCAAGTTCACTCCGGTTAAAACGGGAAGCTTTGCGTTTTTTTGCAACAAAAAAATCCCGTTTTCGAAGAGCCATAGGGAAAAAGGGATGGAAGGTCTTATCGAAGTCCGCGAATGATATCCTTCTTGCCCCGTATATCATCCCTTTCAGGATTTTCTTAGAAGATACGCATGCGCTGAGAGGCCCGCGCCGAAAGCGGCCATTACGCACCACTCTCCGCTCTCAATGCCTTCTTGCAGAATTTCGTTCAGAACAAACCAGACAGTCGGCGAGGACATGTTCCCGTATTCGGCAAGAATTCTGCGCGTCGGATTCAGTTGAGTCTCGGACAACCCTATCTCATCCTTTACAGCGTTTATTATCTTCTCTCCGCCCGTATGAAGCGCCCAGTGTTTTATATCCGCAACACTTAATGATACCGGTTTTAACAATTTTACTACTACCTGCGAAACCGCTTTTCTGACAAGATCGTCCAGGTTTGTCGAAAGCTGGTTGTGGAGCTGGCCGTTCTTATGAACATACCGTATGGCATCACGGTCTTCAGGAACGTAATAACTGGCTGACGCTATGAGTTCAAGTCCTGAAGAGCGGTTCCAGAGCACAGCCGCTGAAGCGCCGTCGCCAAAAAGCGCGTTGGAAATGAGCAGGCTCAGATCATCGCCCATCTGAAAAGTTGCGCTGCATATTTCCACAGAAACGCTGACGACAACACCTTCAGCTGAATTTTTTACCAATGATCCCGCTACCTCGAGATTCGGTATCGCCCCTCCGCATCCGCTGCCGACCAGGTCGTACACTTTCATGTCGCGCCGGAGTCCCAGCTTTTCTATGAGGTATGTTGAAATTCCGGGACAGATGTAACCGGTGCATGTATTGACCACCAGACCTGTCATAGAATTTACCGTAAGCCCTGCATTTGCCAGCGCATTCAGGATCGCTTTTTCCGACAATTCAACAGCCCATCTGTTGAAGCGGGCTATCCGTCTGTCAGGACTTTCGGTGAGAAAAGAATCTACATCATCAATGGCAAAATGCCTTTTCAAAATTCCGGGATGCGCAAAGAGCTTGCGAATGATAGACATGCTTCTCGGTTTAAGTTTGCCGCTGTAGTGTCTGAGAAGATGCTCCAGCGACTGCGCCTGACCGAGCGCAAAGGGCGGTGCTACTACAGACAGGGATGCTATATGTGGTTTTCCGTTGCCGCTCATCACGCATCCATTCCTGTCATCCTGAGTGTGCGGCGTATGAACCGTGTGTGCTTCCACAGAGGATGCCTCAGCCCGATTCTGTATCCAAGACGGTGTATTACTGGAAGTAACGGAAGGCTTAACGAGTCCGAGTTTATGAAATTCATATGTCCGCTCATTGAAGTTTTTATCTGATTCCGCACCCAGCCGTATTCTACCATTGGAGAGAAGTAGAACACAGGCTCAAGCATTTTATCCGCAGAAAGTGAGAGGAGCCCCTCTTCTCTTGCCACGGCTTCCAGCTCTGTCCCCGGATAAATACGGATACCTGTTCCAAAGAAGGCGACATCCTGCAGACGGATAGAATTTTCCGCAAAGCGAAGCGTTTCTCTTACGGTCTCCTCACTCTCATTGGGCCCGCCCATCATGAATATCCAGACACATGGGAGTTTATGTCGGCGGATCACTTCGGCAGATTTATGAACGTGTTCCGTGGCAAATCCTTTTTTCAGTCCTTCAAGCACCCTATCTGAGGCGCTCTCTACGGTTATGCCTATTCCGGAAAACCCGGCCTTCTCCATTGCCGTGATCAGTTCATCATCAATAAAAAGCGGGTTAAGTTCCAGGCTCGTCAGTGACGCACCGCACTTGGCCTCTGCAAGTTTTTCACATATGGATACGGCATGGTCATATGGAGAGTTGAATACGTTATCAACAAATTCTATATCCCGGAGCTTACGTGATGCAAGAGCCTCGACAGTGTCGGCAACTTCCTCAGGGTTGACAAGGCGGTATCTGCTGCCTTCTATTTTACGGTAAGTACAGTAAATGCATTTGAAATGGCACCCGAGTTTCGTTTGCAGTGGGACAGTGGATAATCTGTTAAGGTAATTTTTTATATTGATCCAGCGGGAGAAATGAGGAGACGCGCATTTACAGGAACCTTCTGAGGGAGAACATGTAATGGAATAAAAAACACCATCCTCGATCTTCGCGACTCCGGAAAGTTCCTCAAGAGACTCGTTACGAGACAGTCTGTCAAGCAGCGCCGGAAATACCGTTTCGCCATCGCCAAGCACAGCCATATCAGCTCCGGTATAACGAAGCAGCTCCTCAGGCATAACAGAGACAGCGGCTCCGCCTAATACGACAGCAGCCTTTGACATGCCGCGTATCGTATTGATAAGAGGGACAAGTTCTTTGAGAAAAAAAGACGGGGAATGCATGTCATTGTTATCTATATTTCTGACTGAAAGGCCGATAACATCTGGATGCCATTCTGCCAGTTCACTGCGAAGGGCGGACAATGGTTTTCTCTCAAACATCATGTCCAGCAGTCTTACCTCATGTCCGTTTTTTTGAGCGGCATCAGCAACCATGCATGCGCCGAGAGGTATGACCGGTACTGGGAATTGATTCCGGTTGGTGCTGATAATAAGAATTTTCATGCACTAACCCAAATAATGCATTAAGAAAAATGCAGGTGTTGTGAAAGAAGATAATTTTCGATACCTTAGTCGCAATATTAACCAGCCTTAGCGCATACTCTTTTATTAAAATCTCTCAACATATTATTTCAATAAATCCATCGAGTTAATTATCTGATTGAGTAATATCTGCTTTTTTTCAGGTTAAAATGGGATACAAGTGACTCAGCCTATCTTCCAATCTTCATGCTGATATCAGACGCTGGAGCAGAGTGGGTTAGAGCGCCCACAGATATCATATCCACGCCTGTTTCTGCGATAGCCCGCACATTCTCCAGATTTACATTGCCGGAAGCTTCAATGATTGTGTCAGCCTTGTGAAAGCGGATGATCTTTACCGCCTTTATCATTTCATCTACTGACATATTATCAAGCATTATGATATCCGCTCCTGATGAAAGAGCCTCTTTCACCTCTTTGATGCTCTTAGCCTCAACCTCTATCTTAAATAAATCATATCCACTCGACCTTGCAAGCTTTACAGTCTTCTTCAATCCGCCGGCAGCAGCTATATGATTGTCCTTTATAAGCATGCCGTCAAATAGTCCGTAACGATGATTGCATCCCCCGCCCATTTTCACAGCATACTTTTCAAAGAATCTCAGGCCGGGTGTGGTCTTTCTCGTATCAAGGATTTTTACAGGAAGTCCGGCAACACGCCTGACAAATTTACTTGTAAGCGTTGCTATTCCGGAAAGTCTCTGAAGCAGGTTAAGCGCTGTCCTCTCAGCCATTAAGATGCTTCTTGTATTTCCGTTAATCTCTGCGATAACAGTTCCTTTTTTGATCTTGCTGCCGTCCCTCTTCATTGCTTTAAACTTCACGTCCTTGTTTACGAGCTTAAAAGTCCTTTCGGCAAAAGAGAGCCCTGCAAGGATAAAATCTTCTTTGGCAATGATAAGCGCTTTCGAGATATCTTTTTCCGGCACTATTGATAATGTGGTAATGTCGCCCGTTCCAATATCTTCGTTAAGTGCATTTCTTAGAACGCTATCAACTGTTGCTTTGTCTCTTTGCGCCTCTGTTACTCTGTGCCTGTCTTTACGCATCCTCTTCCTTCATCTGGAGGAACTTCTTGATGTTTATTTGAATTGATTGTAATTTTTCTTTTAATACTGAGAGCTTATCTTTGTTTTCATCAATAACTGCTTTAGGAGCATTCCTGACAAATCCCTCATTTGAGAGCTTCTTCTCTACAAAGAGGAGATCATCCTCAACCTTCTTCTTCTCCTTGTTCAATCTATCAATCTCGGCATCTACATTGACCAACCCTCTAAGCGGAACAAATATTTCCATTAAAGGTTTCACAGCAACAGCAGAATTTTTGGGCGGCTCTACATTATTGCCTATCTTAATGGTCCCGACTTTAGCCAGCTTCGTGATAAATGTAATATTTTCATCCAGAATATCCGCTGCGCTGTCATGCGCCTTTATCATCACCTCAAGCTCAAGCGAAGGCGATACGTTGAGTTCACCTCTTATGCTCCTTATTCCGGTTACAGCATCCATCACAATCCTCATCTTCTCTTCAGCCTCTTTATCTTCAATCCCGTCTTCTGCGCCGGGATATCTGCGGATACAAAGGCTCTCAGCATCTTTCTTTACCGGTATCTGCTGCCACAACTCTTCTGTCACAAAAGGCATGACAGGATGCAGAAGAGCGAGCGCTGTTTCAAAGACATGCACCAGAGCGCTTATCGCGGCCTTTCTTGACTCCTCATTCTCTCCGTAGAGTTCCGGCTTTATCATCTCAACATACCAGTCGCAGAGTTCGTGCCATACAAACTGATATAAGGTTCCGGCATAGTCATTGAACCTGTACTCTTCAAGAGACCTGTTTGCTTCTGAAGCAACTGCTGAGAGGCGGCTCAGTATCCACTTGTCGGCAAGGCTTAGATTCCTGATCTCCTTTGCCGTAAGAAGCTCCTCGCCTTCTTTTAAATTCATTGATATAAACCGCGCGACATTCCATATCTTATTGAGAAAGTGCCTGTAACCCTCCACCCTCTGCTCATCAAATTTTATATCCCTACCCTGCGCCGCGTAAGCCGCAAGCGTGAACCTTACCGCATCGGTTCCATACGCCCCGGTCATCTTGAGAGGGTCTACAACGTTCCCCTTTGACTTGCTCATCTTCTGGCCTTCTGCATCTCTGATAAGAGCGTGGATATAGACATGACTGAAAGGCTCCTGCTTCATGAACTTCAGCCCCATCATCATCATTCGCGCAACCCAGAAGAAGAGTATGTCAAAGCCTGTAATTAAAACGCTTGTCGGATAAAAAGTCCTGAGATCATCCGTATCATCAGGCCAGCCGAGCGTGGAGAACGGCCATAGCGCTGAAGAGAACCATGTATCAAGCACATCCTCATCCTGCCTCAATTCCTTGTTCCCGCATTTGCAATCTGTTGGCGTATCTCTCGATACAATTATCTCGCCGCATGCGTCGCAGTACCATACCGGGATCCTATGGCCCCACCATATCTGCCTTGATATGCACCAGTCCCTGATATTCTCCATCCAGTCAAAGTAGCTGTTCTCCCAACCTGTGGGGATTATCTTTACGCTTCCGTTCTTAACAGCCGTTATCGCCTCTTCCGCAAGCGGCTTTATCTTCACAAACCACTGTTTGGAAAGGTACGGCTCAACAACAGTCCTGCACCTGTAACAATGCCCGACAGCCATAGCATGGTCTGTGACCTTTTCAAGATGACCGGAGGCTTCAAGATCATTTAAAACATTCTTCCTGCACTCAAACCTGTCCTGCCCTTTGTATGGGCCGGCCTCTTCGCTCATCGTTCCGCTGCCCGTCATAATATTTATAAATGGAAGGTTATGCCTCTTGCCTATCTCAAAATCATTAGGGTCATGCGCGGGCGTCACCTTTACCGCGCCTGTGCCGAAGGAGGAGTCAACAAACTCATCCGCTATGATTGGAATCTCCCTTTTGATAACCGGCAGGCGGACTTTTTTTCCAACCATACCCTTGTATCTCTCGTCATCAGGGTTAACAGCAACTGCTGTATCCCCGAGATAAGTTTCAGGCCTTGTTGTCGCTACAGTGATATGCCCCTCTCCATCTGCCAAATTATACTTTAAATAGTAGAGCTTGCCCTTCTTGTCCTCATGCTCAACCTCAAGATCGGAAAGTGCGGTGTGACACCTCGGGCACCAGTTGATAAGATACTCTCCCCTGTATATCAGCCCTTCTTCATATAGCCTGACAAAGACCTCTCTGACAGCCCTTGACAATCCTTCATCAAGAGTGAACCTCTCCCTGCTCCAGTCGCATGAAGCGCCCATGCTCTTCAACTGATTTATTATTGTGCCGCCGTAAAGCTTCTTCCATTCCCAGACTTTATTGACGAATTTCTCCCTGCCGAGCGTGTGCCTGTCAATGCCCTGCTTCTTAAGGTCATTCTCAACAACATTCTGAGTTGCTATGCCTGCGTGGTCTGTCCCGGGAAGCCACAAGACATTAAATCCCGACATGCGCTTCCACCTTATCATGATATCCTGAAGCGTTATATCGAGCGCGTGGCCGATATGCAGAGAACCGGTTACATTAGGCGGCGGGATAACGATGCAGTAGGATGGTTTATCGCTTTTTGACTCAGCCTTAAAATAGCCTTCCTCAAGCCAGAGATCATACCATCTCTTCTCTATCTCTTCAGGTTCGTATCTTGTATCAATCATATTTGCCTTTCTAAATTATGCAAGTCATAACGAATCAAAATTTTATGGTTAATCAAAAACAATTGTCAACTCAAAAAAATGCAGGTGTTGTGAAAGAAGATAATTTTCGATACCTCAGTCGCAATATTAACCAGCCTTAGCGCATACTCTTTTATTAAAATCTCTCTCAGCATATTATTTCAATAAATCCATCGAGTTAATTATCTGATTGAGCAATATCTGCATTTTTCAGGTCAGAGAGCAACATCTTTTTGTGTAACCTATTCCTTCTTTTCCGACAGTCTTCTCTTTACCTCGTATAGTTTATTCAGCGCCTCGATCGGCGTCATGCTCATGACATCAAGTCCTAAAAGCTCCTTGAGCACAGGGTCTGCCTGTGTAGTAAATAGATCCAACTGTCCGGTCCTCTTCACTTCAGGAGGACTGTCGGATGCGTACGCGAGCTTCGGCGCTCCGAGTTCATTCAGCTCTGACTTTTCAAGATTGGAGAGTATCTCTTTGGCCCTCTTTATCGTCTCTTCAGGAAGACCCGCGAGCCGCGCGACCTGAATGCCGTAGCTCTTGTCAGCAGGCCCCTCCTCAACCTTTCTCAGGAATATGATCTCATCGCCCCACTCTTTCACCGCGACCGTCAGGTTCTTCACACCCTCAAGGCAGAGCGAAAGTTCGGTCAGTTCATGGTAATGGGTTGCAAAGAGCGTCCTTGCCTTTAGATGCGCCGCAATATATTCTACGACCGCCCACGCAATGCTGATGCCGTCAAAGGTGCTTGTGCCCCTGCCGACCTCATCAAGCAGTATAAGGCTCCTGCTTGTCGCGTTGTTCAGTATATTCGCAGTCTCTATCATCTCCACCATGAATGTGCTCTGCCCCTTTGTTATCACATCCGATGCGCCTATCCTCGTGAATATCCTGTCAACTATCCCTATCTCAGCCTCTTTCGCGGGTACAAAGCTACCTGTCTGCGCCAGCAGGACTATCAGGGCAGCCTGCCTCATATATGTTGACTTGCCCGCCATATTCGGCCCGGTTATTACAAGAACATAACTGGATTTTGCGTCCGCGAATGTGTCGTTGGGCATGAACCTTTCGTTGAGAGATAATCTCTCAAGCACAGGGTGCCTGCCCTCAATTATATTTATCTTCTCACTGTCATTAATAAGAGGCCGGACATAATTGTGCTTCTTTGCGGTAAAGGCAAAACTCTGAAGCGCGTCAAGATCCGCGATTGCCGAGGCGGTCTCCTGAAGCCTGACAGTCTCTTTAGCGATATCGTTTCTTATGCCGGTGAATATCTCAAACTCCAGAGTTTTGCGTTTCTCCTCAGCGCCTAAAATTTTAGACTCATACTCTTTAAGCTCAGGTGTTATAAACCGTTCACCGTTTGTAAGCGTCTGCTTTCTGATGTAATCTTCCGGCGCCTGCGCCAGGTTGGCGTTTGTGATCTCTATATAATATCCGAAGACCCTGTTGAAACCCACCTTAAGCGAAGATATTCCGGTCCTCTCTCTCTCCTTTGCCTGCAGAGCCGTTATAAAATCCTTTCCGCTCCCGCTCACCGCCTTTAGATCGTCAACTTCGGAATTAAAACCCTTCTTTATAAGCCCGCCATCTTTTATGCTTGGGGGCGCATCTTCATCAATAGCCTTCTCTATCAAATACAGCATATCCGGAAGCTCATCTATCCGCACGGAGATTGAATTGATATACACGTCATCAGACCCCTTAAGCGCCTCCTTAAGTCCGGGCAGTTCCTTGAGTGAATTCTTTAAAGAGAGGAGGTCTCTGGCATTAGCGCTCCCGCTGCTGATCCTTGACGTAAGGCGCTCAATATCAGATATCTTCTCAAGGGGTTTGCGAAGGGCTGAGAAGATGCCGCTCTTTTCTATAAGAGCGCTTACCGCATCCTGTCTCTTGATTATTTCATCCGGGGATAGAAGAGGATTCAGAAGCCATGACCTTAAGAGGCGTCCTCCCATAGGGGTAAGCGTTTCATCAACCGCTCCGAGGAGGCTCCCTTCCATATCCCCTGTCCTCATATTCTCCGTGATCTCAAGGTTCCTCTGCGTCACGGCATCAAGCATCATATGCGACTCGCGCCTGAGCACGCTTATCTTATTGAAAGAGAGCGCGTCCTTCTGCGTCTCCTCAAGATAATTAAGCAGCGCGCCCGCGGCAGATATCGCCACTATCATTCCCTCGCACCCGTAACCGTCAAGAGATGCTGTCCTGAAGTGTTTCAGGAGTTTTCTGTAAGCCTCGATATAATCGAAATACCAGTCATCATACGCGGTGAGATAATAATCATTCAGGGCGCTGACTATTGACGGGTTGCTCTTAAGGCTTACAGGATAAAGGATCTCACCGGGCTGAAACCTGTTTATCTCATCCTCGATATTACAGCATGACTCATAGATCTTGAACTCGCCCGTTGTTATGTCAGCAACCGCAACGCCGAATATATTCTCCTTCTGGCAAAAAGAGAGGATATAGTTATTCACCTTAGGATTCTCAGGCAGAAATGTCCCCGGAGTAATAACCTTTACAACTTCCCTCCTGACTATGCCTTTAGCTTCCGAGGGTTCCTCAACCTGTTCGCAGACAGCGACCTTATGGCCGCTTCTTATAAGCTTTGAGATATAGCCTTCAGCGGCAAAGTGGGGAATGCCGCACATTGGTATCCGGTCGTCCTTTCCCCTGTCCCTTGATGTGAGAGTTATCTGGAGTATCTTTGAAGCAGTCACGGCATCCTGCCCGAACATCTCATAGAAATCCCCGAGACGGAAGAAGAGGATAGCATCCGGATGATTCCGCTTGATATCTTGATACTGTGTCATTAAAGGGGTCAATGCAGACATAATTGGACCTTGCAGGCTGCTGAAAAACTTCTCTTCCGTCATTCCTGTGCAGACGGGAATCCAGTCTTTCTATATATTCTGGACTATAGAATATAACATAATCACGTGGGGATATAAACATGCCCGTTTTGTCATTCCGGCGTGTCCGGAATCTTTCTTCCTGACACGCTTTGCATAACTGATTGACAAGAATAAAAATAGCTTGTCTTTCATAGGCATAAGGGATTATCATTAATGAGTTTTTTGACGATAAGGGGCGAGTAAATGAAAGAACTTATTCCTGTTGAGATAATAGAACAGAAAATCTATTTAATCCGTGGCCAGAAGGTTATGTTAAGTATGCACCTTGCAGAGCTTTACGGCGTTGAAACAAGGGCTTTAAATCAGGCTGTAAAAAGAAACATCCATAGATTTCCTGAAGATTTTATGTTTCAGATCAGTGAGTCTGAAGTTGAACAACTGGTATCACAAAATGTGATACCACACAAGAAGTATTTTGGTGGCTCTTCACCCTATGCTTTCACCGAGCAGGGTGTTGCAATGCTTTCCAGCATACTCAATAGCGAACAGGCTATCAAAATCAATATTGCTATAATGCGGGCATTCGTCAAATTACGAGAATTGCTCTCTACTAATAAAGAACTTGCTCACAAGCTGACGCTGCTTGAAAACAGGATTGAAAAGCATGATGGTGAGATAAAGGCAATCTTTAATGCTATTCGACAGCTTATGATACCAACTGAAACACCGAAGAAAAAGCCGATTGGGTTCAGCCGGGAAAGAGATAAATGAAGAGAGTGGGAATGCAAGAAAAAAGACGCTACCCCGCTGGTTCTTATTTTATGTAGAGTAGAAAATGAATAAAAAGCAACATCAAAAGCTTGTCCATGAAGGGAGCTACGTTGCCGAGGTAGATATTGAGTTGATTGATACCGGCGAAGGGTGGTCGCCCTATATTTCCATGGAAGAAGCTGAAAAACTTGATGATGTTAGGGCTGCCTTGCGCGCCGGGGACATCGCTGCCGCAAGCAAATTGGCGCGTGTTTATCATCTGAGTCCTGTTTCATAAAGAGAAGGCAAAGCGATGCGGCTGAACCGCCAACTATTTTGCCATGCTGGTGTCGGCCGTTGATTGGAATACGGAATCAGCTATGAGACGCTTCGGCATGAAGCTTTAAACCCAGCGCTGCAACGACTTTGAGTATAGTATCGAAGCCGGGACTGCGCTCGCCGGAGAGAGCCTTGTAAAGGCTTTCGCGGGATAAACCGGCATCTCGCGCGACTTGTGTCATGCCTTTGGCGCGCGCGATATCGCCCAGCGCCTTTGCAATGAAGGCTGCATCGCCTTCGGCTTCCTCAAGACAAGCTTCAAGATAAGCGGCCATTTCCTCCGGAGTTCGAAGGTGCTCAGCGACATCGTAACGAGTGGTTTTGGTTTTGCTCATAATATCCTCCTAAAGGTTGCGAGCAAGGCGCAATGCGGCCTTGATATCCGCAGCCTGTGTGCGTTTGTCGCCTCCGGCGAGCAAAATTATCACCTGGCGTCCACGCAATGTGTAATAGACCCGGTAACCGGGACCGTAATCAATTCGCAGCTCTGACACGCCCTCACCGACAGGCTTGACATCCCCAGGATTCCCTGCTGCAAGGCGTTCGACCCTGGCGAGTACGCGCGCACGCGCATGAATGTCGCGTAGACCATCAAGCCACTGGATATACGTCTCAGTCTTACGAATTTCATACATAATTTATTGTAGCCATACGGCTACATGTTGTCAATGAATGAATTTCTATTGAAAGCTATGGATGAAAGACAAAGTTTGAGACGCCAAGCAGCGAGGGAACTTCTTCATAATCAGAGGGTGATATAAACAGAAAAAAGGGCTCGTCCCTGTCATTCCGGCTGACCTGCCCACCGTTTTTTGGGGAAGGTGCGGAATCTTCTTATTCCCCCTTAGTAAAGGGGGATAGGGGGTTGTTAAAGATAGACTCCTGATGCGCTTTGCGCAACTGCCTGACAAGAATAAAAATAACTTGTCTTTCATAGGCATAACGGATTATCATTAATGAGTTTTTTGACGATAGGGGGAGAGTAAATGAAAGAACTTATTCCTGTTGAGATAATCGAGAAAAAAATCTATCTGATCCGCGGCGAAAAAGTCATGCTGGACAGCGATCTTGCCGAGCTTTATGGGGTGGCGGTAAAGGTATTGAATCAGGCCGTAAAAAGGAACATCAGCAGATTCCCTGAAGACTTTATGTTCCAACTCACGATGGAAGAAGATGAATCTTTAAGGTCACAAATTGTGACCTTAAAGAAAGGACGAGGCGAGCATCGAAAATATTTGCCAAATGTCTTTACCGAGCAGGGCGTTGCCATGCTCTCAAGTGTTTTGAACAGCGAAAGAGCCATCCAAGTCAATGTAGTAATAATGAGGACTTTTGTGAAATTGAGAGCCTTCCTGTCGGCAAACAAAGAACTGGCTCACAAGCTGATGCTGCTTGAAACCAGGATTGAAAAGCATGATGATGAGATAAAGGCAATTTTCAATGCTATTCGCCAACTTATGATACCAACTGAAATGCCGAAGAAAAAGCCGATTGGGTTCAGGCGGGAAAGGGAAAAGTGAAGAGAGTGGGAATGCAAGAAAAAAGACGCGATTCCGCTGGTTCTTACGGAGAAAACAAGAGTTGCAAGAAAAAAACTCAGGCCATTGTCGCGTTCTCAATTGCAAATAGACACGCCTAATACTAAGGAATACTTCGCAGCGTATAGGAGGCAATCATGACCGGAATAGATGTTAAAGCATTTGAATACGTAATGGGAAAAATCGACGATGGCAATTTGTTTGAGAGGTTCGCTTCTGAATATCTTAGTCAAATTCTGAGCTATAACTTCAATCCAGTCGGAGGGCTGAAGGATCGAGGGATTGATGGGTTAGAACACCGTTTTACCCGCAATGGGTTTAATAGATATATATATCAGACGTCCATAGAAAAGAACTGTTTTAATAAACTTGAGCAGACGATTGAGAAATTGCTAAACAATAAAATTGAATTCGATCGTATCATCTTTGTGACAAATCAAGTCTTCCCAAATAAAGATAACGCTATAGATGTTCTCTATGAAAAGTATCAAAAAGGTGTCCAAATTTATGATTTACCGTGGCTATCTTCGAAAATTAATCACTCTGAAGGCACGATAAGAGTATTTCATGTATTTGTTGATAGCCATATGCATCAATTTTCAAAACCGGGCAAGTCATATGAAATTAGCAATTTGAGACTCCTGAAAAAGTCATTTAGAGATTTTCAGTTTTTCCATGCCGGATTTTTTAAAATCCGTCTTCTGTTTTTATAAGTCTATCGTTATTTCCTGTTTTTACTTAAACTTTCTTGCCTTGTTACGATTTTT
>JACRPZ010000087.1 GCA_016222905.1 Nitrospirota bacterium | reverse complement strand
TCCTCTCTTGCATCGTCAGCCTCATTTCTGCCTCCTGTCGCTTTTGCTTACAGAAGGCTATTTTCGATTATTTTTCGTATCGATTTCTTATTTGAGGCAACGATCCTCTTTCGTATCGTTTTTTAATGAGGCAATTCGAAAACTTGACATGCTCTCTCCAAAGCTGGTACGCTTACATATAACAACTGCAGTACCCGGATGAAAACTACATCGTTGTAACCCCCTGAATACAACCTGGCTTTTTCCCCGAACGCAGAACAAACTAATAGAAGGAGTTTTATGGAATTTAACGAATTTGATTTTCACCCCACTGTTGCGGCCGGGGTAAAGGCCGCAGGCTATTTAACGCCGACACCGATTCAGAGTCAGGCAATCCCGGCGGTCCTGAAAGGAAGCGACGTAATGGGTCTTGCACAGACCGGAACAGGAAAGACAGCGGCCTTTGTGCTGCCAATACTGAATCGTCTGATGCAGGGACCGCGCGGCCATGTCCGCGCACTCGTCATCGCTCCGACGCGCGAGCTGGCAGAGCAGACTCACGAAACTATCAAAATTTTGGGAAAGCAGACCCGCCTCAAAAGCATAACAGTTTACGGCGGTGTGAGCATAAAACCGCAGATACAGAAACTGGGTACCGGCGTCGAGATTGTTGTAGCCTGTCCGGGCCGTTTACTCGATCACATTAATCAGCGCACCATTAATTTATCGAAAATAGAAGTGCTCGTGCTTGACGAGGCAGACCGTATGTTCGACATGGGATTCCTTCCTGATATAAAGAAGATCATCAAACAGGTGCCTGCAAAAAGACAGACTCTGATGTTCTCCGCAACCATGCCCGATGATATCAGAAGACTCGCGCACGAAGTACTTCACACCCCGGTCACGGTGCAGGTTGATCACGCCGCGCCTGCGAGCACCGTAGCTCATGCTCTTTATCCGGTTGATCAGCATTTGAAGACAGCGCTTCTTCTTGAACTGCTGCGCCATACCGACACGGATTCTGTGCTGGTATTTACGCGCACCAAGCACCGCGCCAGGCGAGTGGGAGAACAATTAGTAAGGTCCGGATACCGTGCGGTATCGCTGCAGGGGAACTTGACGCAGAATAAGCGCCAGGAAGCGCTTGACGGATTCCGCAAAGGCGCATATCAGGTACTTGTCGCAACCGACATAGCGGCGCGCGGCATAGATGTCTCAAGCATATCCCACGTTATAAACTACGACATGCCTGATACCGCGGACGCATACACGCACAGGATAGGCCGCACAGGACGCGCAGCCAAGACCGGTGACGCCTTCACATTTATTACTCGTGAAGATGATGACATGGTGCGAGCGATTGAGCGCGTCCTCGGTGTAAAAGTGGAGCGCCGCCTATTGGAGAGCTTTGATTATAAAAAGCCGTCTCCTTCGCGCGATACTGAATTTGCCCGCCCGCCGCGTGAACCACAACGCCGCAGGGAGCATACTGCCGCACAAAAGCCAAAGGGGTATAACGCAGGAAGAACGGAAAAAAGGAAGCCGGTAACAGCGGAAGACAAAAAGACATTGCAGAAAAACTTCGCTTCAAGGCGCTTTACATGGTCAACGGCAAACAATAGCAGAACACATAATCCAGTTGCATAAAGACATTCAATAATCCCTCCTATCCTCCCTTTGCCAAAGTGAGGAAAACTGCCCCTCTTTAGCGAAGAGGGGGTGGGGAGATTTTTGATGTGTTATCTTACTAATCCACTTATTATTAATAACGGATGGATGTCACAACAAACGTAGATGTCCCGTTCGGTCTGTTCACAATGACTTCGTCACCCTCAGCCTTGCGTAATAAGGCCTTTGCCATAGGTGAGTCAATACTTATAAAATTCTTGTCAGGATCAGTTTCATCCGGGCCGACAATGCGATACTCGTAAGTGCTGCCGCTTTCATCCTTGATCTCAACCCATGCGCCAAAGAATACCTTTGATGTATCAGCGGGTATCCTGTCCACTACGATCAGTTCGTTTATTCTCCTTGCCAGAAACCGCATACGGGCATCAATCTCCCGTAATCGCTTTTTGCCATAGATATATTCCGCGTTTTCAGAACGGTCCCCCATTGCAGCAGCTTCGGCAACAGCTATAGTAGCCTGAGGGCGTTTGACCTTCCAGAGGCATGAAAGCTCATCGCTTAATCGCTGCTGTCCCGCAGGTGTGATATACGGAGAGACACTTATTTTATGGCGTAATGGCTTTTTCATTTTTCAGGTTGAATACTTTGGCTAACAGCGATGTTGCAATGTCCAGATGTTCCTCAGGATTGAACCAGGGCCAAAGAATCTGGGTCTGAGTGGCTCGGTTCAGGAAGCGGTCATCGAACAGAGCATCCGGACTCAGCCTCTTCAGTTCCGCAACGATATAGTTGAAGTTTGCTGTGCGGGATAGCTGGAGCGCCTTTCCAAGGGAGTCATACTTCAATGTATACTCGCGCAATACAACCGTCTGCCGGGCTGGCGCATAGATATAAAGAAATCGTTCATGGTCTTTCTTTTCGGTGCTGACTTGACGACTCGTAGTCTTGGTTATCACCGCCCCGCTTGACATAATAGCCCTGCCCATACTGAATTTGCGTTCTTTAACCTTCTCGTTTGTCGTGTGAACGGCTTTAACTATACCGTAAAGCATAAGCCTGATATCACCATAGGGCAGTATAAGGTCCTGCCCCTCGCGTGATTTTACATTCAGCGACTCCCCGGTAAATTCAAAGTTCACTGCGAGGAAGCGTGCTTTGTCGGACTCTATGTCCTCATCCCGGAGAATAACAGCATCGAAACCGTTTGCCCTGAGTTTTGCGGCAGAGTCTTCCGATTTTTCCGGTTCCTGAAAAACGGCAACGATTGATGGACCGCCCTGGGGAACATTTAGAAGGGAACGCGCTTCATATGCCGTCTTGCCGAGCGCTGCCGCAAGGGCTTTTGAGAGCCTCTCTTCGTCCTTTTCCAGATTGTAAACTGCTACAATATTCATATCGTCAGCGCCGTGATCACCCCGCCCTTGTCACCCTGTACTTTTTTATGAACCTCACGGGATTATAAGACATCTTAGCGCTTCTCATACCCTGAACGCCGAGGTCCTGCTCCCTGTTTACAAATGCATAGCCGCCGCCCTCATGCATCAGAAACTCCTGATTGATAATCTGATAAAGTCCGGGTATGTCGGGATTAGCCTTTTCAACATGGATTACAAACGTATCAGGCAGGTATGCTTCGGCAAGCGTCAACGCGGCTATCTTATTATCAAGCCTTATCACTCCGCCAATAAGGCCGAGGGCGTCGAAATTCCTGAGCATCATTAAGATGGCGCACTTCTCTCTGCTAAGCCCCTGGTCTTTCTCGCAGTCCCTCTCCTCGCACCAGTAATCCTCAAATTCAATGCATTCTTTAACAAGATTAGCCGTCATCGGAATATATTCATATTCATGCTCTTTCCTGAATTTATTCACCTTGTTCTTTTTATCATGAAACCTTCTGCCGCTCAACTCTATAAGCTCTTTCACATCATGGATATAATCAAAGTGTTCCCGCTCCTCAACAGCCGAGTATTTGCTGTTTCCCTCAATATGTTTTTTCACAAAACTCTCAGGAACCCTTTCAAGACATGGTTTGTCTCCCCGCTTTTTCAGATAATCAAAGAGCATATCAATATCCGGCGCATCGCCTATGGGGCAGAAGAAGGATGCTGGCGCATGGTTTTTGAGAATTATCAGGCTCCTGCCGAGTATGGATATTCTGAAATCATAAGCGGCTGTAAAGGCAAAGATATTTGTGAATGTATATTCAGAAGCCTCAAGCGGATAGCGCGAAAGGAAATCATTTATCTCATCCCTCATCCTCAGATTAATAGTTTTAAATTCAGGAAAGATCGGAATGGTCATAGGTAAATTATATATCAAAAAAGGGGCAGATTATGCCGCTTGATATTTTCGGATTAACTATCTTTCTTCGTCCGTGAGAGCTTTTGCGCTTTTGAAAGGAGACTCTTCGCTTCCACTGCATGGCCTGTCTTAAGGCATAAGTTCGCAAGCGCATTCAGGTAAACGGAATTATCCGGCTCTATTTCAGCCGCCTTCTCAATGGCCTTCCTTGCCTGATAGGCGCTGCCAAGCTTATCGCACGCCATCCCATAATAGTAGTGGTATTCCGCTATAGTTTCATCGGAGGATACGGCCTCTGCAAGGAAAAGTTTTGCCTGTGCATATTTTCTCTCCATCAGGAGCGCCCTGCCCTCTTTAAACTTCACCTTTGCATAAACAGGGTTCAGCGCATGTCTTGCAGGCTTCGCAGGTTTCTCCGTCACAGGCTTCTCAGTTATTGAGATGTCGTACGTCTTTCTTCTATGAGGGCTTGAGAGCGTTGAGTATGCCTCGTTTATATGAGAGAATATCTCGCCTGTCTTCTCTTTAAGCTGATAATACTGGAGCCGGAAATGTATATCGGGATGGAATTTCTTCGCAGCCCTGTAATATGCCCTTCTTATCTCAGGAATGGATGCGGATTTTTTCACCCCCAAGAGATCATAGTGATTAAGACGCTTATACTTTCCGTACATATCCTCAATTATATGCCTGATATCCGGCTCCGGCTCTTTAGAGAATATACTCCTGATATCTTTTTCGTGGATTGCGTAATGCTTTTCGGTTGTTATTACCATCGTACTCAGCAGGGCATGAGCGGTCCTTATGACTTCAGATCTGTCCAAACCTGTTTTTACAATAATATCGCTGATGGATAATTTATGGTCAACGGCGGATATGACCTTCTGTCCTGCGTCATCAAGCCTCAGATCCTGAAAGAGGTTGGCAGGGTCTGAAGAATAATAGAGCACGCTCTCCGGTGAAGGCAGTTCAGTTGCAAAAGCGCCGGGCCCCTTTACCCTCTTCTGTCCGTAATAAATAAGGTTTGCGGTTGAAAGGTTCAATGTTATCAGCTCTTCAGTAGGGAGGGGCCTTTCTTCAAAGATAAAACTGCCGTCTTTCAAAGGGAAGAGGTTCATGATTATCGCCTCCACCTGGCCCCATACAGACTCCAGCACCTTGCGCGGCGTAAGATAGCCGAGACTTACAAGCACCTTGCCGAGTCTGTCCTTTGTCTTCTTCATCTCCTCGGATGCCAGGGCATACTGTTTTGCGGTGATCTGCCCCTTAGTTACAAGCATATCTCCAAGCCTCTCATCTCTATAGTCAGAGGCTGCAAATATCATATCTCCGTCCCTGTAATAGACGATTCTTGAAATCCCTTCGTTTGTGACCCTGAAAAGGCCTGTCTTCTTGGTGCGCTTTAAACCTATGAATGTATCGCTCAGACTGAAGTCTCTAAGCTGTCCCTTCATCTGCCCAAGGCTTTTAAGTCCGACCCTTTGGCCGGAGTTGTCTCTCCTTGTCCACATAACCTTGCCAACAGTTGTAATGGCAAGTGGCGTTAATTCTATGCCGATGATGTCCCCTGTTTTGATATCCACTTCATCAAAAAAAGTAGTCCCGATGCCGCTTAGAGAGTAATCCACCATCTTTGCTTTAACAGGCCTTCTCTTAAAGTTAAGGTGGATTTCCGACTCCTTTAAATATCTCCTGAATTGTCTGTATTCTGTCATTATTTTTAACCTGTTTGACGGGTTGCTGATGCTTAGAGGTTAATTATACTCATGACGATAGTAAAAATAAAGGCTTTTTTTAGATACCACCCCTTAATCCCCTCCTAAATTAAGAGGGGAGCCTTTGGTATATCATCAACTCCACTCCTTTGTTAAGGAGGGGCAGGGTGGTAGGTTTTAGTCTGTAAAGTTGTAAATTATGCCAAAAATATGCTTAAATAGTGTCTGTTTATAAACTCAGTTCATTGCAGAATACTCATATTTACACCGCAACTATGTATAAGATAACGCTTATTCCCGGAGACGGCACAGGCCCTGAAATAGTGAACGCTGTTAAAAGAGTCCTTGAGGCTACAGGTCTTGCCTTTGAATGGGACATCCAGAATGCGGGCGCGGATGTGTATGAAACAGAGGGATCCCCACTGCCTGAGAGGGTTCTGGATTCTATAAAGAAGAACAAGATCGCCCTCAAAGGCCCAGTCACAACGCCTGTTGGTTCAGGCTTCAGGAGCGTAAATGTTCAGCTTAGGCAAGCCCTTGATCTGTTCAGTTGCGTAAGGCCCTGCAAAAGCTATAAAGGGGCAAAGACAAGATACGATAATATAGATATTGTAATAATCAGAGAAAACACGGAAGACCTCTACGCAGGCATTGAGTATCAGAAGGGCTCTGAAGGCGCAAAGGCTATAATTGAGACCGTAAAAAAGCATTCTAACAAGGAGATACGCCCGGATTCGGGCATCAGCATAAAGCCGATATCTGTCTTCGGTTCAGAGCGCATTGTCCGCTATGCCTTTGAATACGCAAGAAAAAACCAGAGGCGCAAGGTGACAGCCGTGCATAAGGCCAATATCATGAAGTTCTCTGACGGCCTCTTCCTTGAAGTGGCAAGGGAGGTTGCAAAAGGCTATACTGATATTGAATTTGAAGATAAAATAATTGATAATATGTGCATGCAGCTTGTTCAGAAACCCGAACTTTATGATGTTCTTGTACTGCCGAACCTCTATGGAGACATTGTATCAGACCTCGGCGCAGGCCTGATCGGCGGGCTTGGACTTGCGCCCGGCGCAAATATCGGCGGGGAATATGCTGTATTTGAAGCAACGCACGGCAGCTCCCCCAAATACAAAGGGCTGAACAAGGTGAACCCCATGGCAGTAATGCTTAGCAGTGTTATGATGCTGAATTACATTGGAGAAACCTCTATAGCCAAAAAGCTGGACAGCGCAATCGCTTCTGTTATAAGGGAAGGCAAATCCGTTACCTACGACATGAAGCCGTCACCCGATGACCCTTCTGTGGCAACCACATCAGGCGTGGCTGATGCGGTTATTGAAAAATACAAGAGTATGATATAATCTTAATATTGCATGGATACAATCCCCTCTAATATATCGGTAACAACCAAATTCAGCACATCAACAAGCAAACAAATCTCAATAACCATACCCGCGATTTCCGCGCTTTTCGGTTATTGCAGTGCGGTCATCGGAATTTAATCAGCTATGTGGCTTGAGATACTTCTAATATCCATATTTATTCTTATTAATGGTTTTTTTGCTGCTTCTGAAATAGCGGTTGTTGTGATCAGAAAAGGCCGTATAAAGCAGCTGATGGAGGAAGGCAGGAAGAATGCCGCAATCCTTAATAGACTGAAGGAAACGCCGGACAGATTTCTCGCCACAATCCAGATAGGTGTCACCATGGCAGGGGCGCTGGCATCCGCCATTGGCGGCGCTGCGGCAGTGAGGGTTATAAAACCCGTATTACAGGCTGTTCCAGTCCCGATTATCTCTGTTTCAAGCGAGGCAATATCTATAGGCATCATTGTTGTGCTAATTACATATTTTTCTTTAATATTTGGAGAACTTATTCCCAAATCCATAGCCCTCTCAAATCCGGAAGGCGTAGGACTTTTCATCGCTTCAATAATTGACAAGTTTTCCAAACTTGCCGGCGTATTTGTCAGCATTTTAACGGCAAGCACCAACTTACTGCTGAAGCTATTTGGTAAAAAGGTATTTACAGAAAGGAGTTTTATCACTGAAGAAGAAGTGAAAATGCTCATTGAAGAGGGCGGGGAGAGCGGTGTTTTTGAACCGGAAGAGAAAGAGATGCTCCACAATGTCTTTGAATTCGGCGACACCGAGGTATCCGAGTCCATGGTCCCGAGGACCGAGATCATATCTATTCCCGAGGATGCCCTTGTTAAAGATGCGCTTAATCTTGTATCTGAAAAAGGCTACTCGCGTTATCCGGTAATTAAAGAAACGGTTGATAATATTATAGGGATTTTATATGTAAAGGATATTCTCATAGGAATGTCTGAAAAGGAGGTCAGCGCAAAGACCCCGATAAAGGACTTCATAAGGGATGCCTACTATATCCCTGCAAGCAAGATGGTCACCGTCCTTCTGGATGAGATGCAGAAGAACAAGTTTCATATAGCCATAGTTCTTGACGAGCATGGAGGCACTGCGGGTCTTATCACACTTGAAGATATAATGGAGGAGATAGTTGGAGGGCTTCAGGATGAATTTGAGATTATGGAGGCTGAACAGGAGGTAGAGGTCCTTGATGAGCGAACCTTTATAGTCTCCGGCTCTACAGGCATTGACGAGGTTAACGAGCTTGCAGGCGTTGATTTAACGAGCAAGGAATTCAATACCATAGGCGGTTTTTTATTCGGCCTCTTCGGCCACCTCCCCAAGACCGGCGAGCAGCTCCGCTATCATGATCTCAGGTTTCTTATACTTGAGATGGAAGGCAAAAAGATAGAGAAGATAAAGATAACAAAGCTGTAGTTGCGTTGTTTATGTGCCTTTCTTTATTTCTTCAAATGACAGATCCAGCTTTCCTTTGAAAATACCGCAAAAGTCCGAGAACTTAGATTTGCATATCTATCCATCCACAATAATCATATCTTCCGGCATCCATGATGGCGAGTTGACTGAGAGGAATTTCAGATGCTGTTCATTGCTGGTGTTAATTACCCTATGCCGCACACCTGCGGGGATAGCTAGGCTATCTTCTGCTTTTATAACATGTCTTTTCCCGTTGGCTTCTATTTCGCCAAATCCCTCAAGAATAAAGTAAATTTCTTCCATGTTGTTGTGATAATGGAGCGCAGCTATTTCTCCTGGTTCAAATATACACATCGCAATTTCAATATTTTTGAGACCAGCGTTGTCGATATCTAAAATTTTATATATTACTCCCCCGCATCCATCTTCAATTTTATTGATTTCTTTCCAATTAACAATGCTAATCATATTATTCCGCCCCCGCAGGCGTCCTTTGATTTGCCCGTGAATATGAAACTTATTTTTAGACGTTTGAGATAGTTTTAGTAGAGATAGGAAATGTCCCTTTTTTAACTATTTCTCGAAGAATACTTTCCTGCGCTAATTTCGCAATTTCTTGAGGCGTCTGATTCACCGGTGGTTTATATATCGCCCTTCCAATGATTTCGAAATCAGCGCCGGCCGCAATAGCGTGACCAAATTTAGTTTTTATAATCTTGGAATCACAGCTATATTGAGATCCTACCCCACAACAAATTATGCATATGTCATTGCCAACTCTTTCGCGCACTTGAGTAATTCTTTCTCCCTTAGTTCCCGGTATTTGAATACCGCAACCACGCACTACTGCAATATCTATATATTCGTCTGCCATATTAGAGTCAATTAGTCCAGTGCAATGTGTGAACTCAGTAAATATAAAGATATTTTTATTTTCGTACTGAGTAAGGCACGCATCGATAGTATCCCATCCGGTAGGACCGCACACCATAATGGAATCTGCTCCCGCGGCCTTAGCTGATTTAGCTGCTTGCTCAGCTATGTCCGGAATGTCCATTATCTTCAAATCGGCGAGAACCGGCAATTGAGTAATTTCTTTTACTTCTTCGATTATTTTCCACCCGTGTTCATACAGAACCAAGTTTCCTATCTTAATCATATCAACGTGTCGTGAAACTTCTTTAATAACGGCCAGGAGATTTTTCTTCTCCAATATATCCGCAGCAAAAATTATTCCTTTAGGATTCGTCATAAGTTCACCTGAAAAAGTTATGTTTCCTATTTACAAAAAGACTTATGATACAACTTGTAAGTGCAAATCCACCAGAAACAGCAATAGACCCTAATGCACCAAGTTCAAGCCATTTGTCAGATAGCAGATATGCGATTAGTGAACCTACAATAATAAAAATGCCCAGTATTTTAATAATTGGTCTAACTTGATTTTCAGGCTGTTCTATACTATGAACGCTGTTTTTTTCTAAGGCTTCTCTTATTATATGCCCTTCGATAAATAAATTCGCACCAGCTTTTCTTGCATTTTCTTCATCGTTAGTACCCTTCTGTATCCCTGCTGCTATTAACCTTACATCTGAATCTTTAATTATCTCGCTAATTATTTTTAATCTACTCTCTCTATTGCCAGGACCAATAATCCCAAAAACTTTATATCTCTTTGCAATGTCAGCAATAGCCTCCAAATGCAAATGAGTAAATCCCCCATGTGGTTCATGAGACATCTCAGACACCAAGAATATTTTTAAACCGGATTCTTTGGTTGCTTCCTGAACCATTTTCAAAACTTCTTCACCAACAAACCCCTGAATAACGATTCCGAAGGCACCAGCATCCGCTACTTTTTTCGCTATGTCCTTAGCAATAGTTGGGATTTCGGCTAATTTCAGGTCGCAAATGACCGGCAGCCCCGCTTCAGAACCGATTTGATTAATTATTGACAAACCATGGTGAATAACATCAAGCAAGCCTATCTTTATTGCAAAAACATCACTAATAAGATCCTGATTTTGTTTTAGGCGCTTTGCCCAGGCAATTGCCTCATCTTTGTTTCCGACGTCAATGGCAAAAATCTTGTGCCCTTGATTAGCAAATCTCACCAAGTTAATATACCCGCCTTTTCTAATGCTTTGTTAACTTCGAAATTCATTCTTAAGACAGCGTCTCTCGCTGCGCTTCCATAGTGCTTGCTACCATATTTTTTGTTGTTTTTGTATGCATAATTTATGCTTCTAGATGCAGCAATAATTGCGCCTAACCCATCTTTGTTAAAACAATGTACAATATCGGACGCCTGCCCCCCCTGGGCACCAAAACCTGGCACAAGAAAATATGTCTTTGGCATAAGTTTACGCAATAATTTAGCATCGTTAGGGAAGGTTGCACCAACAACAGCTCCAACGGATGAGTATCCATATTCTCCAATAGTGTCTTTACCCCATTTATTAACCAATTGAGATAGGTATTCATACACCTTCTGTTTTTTGTTTCCCGACACGATATACAAATCCTGAAGTTCTCTTGAAGAAGGGTTTGAAGTTTTTACCAAGATAAAAATACCTTTACGATATTCACGGACATCAAACAGAAACGGTAATATCCCATCAGAACCTAAGAAGGGATTTACAGTAATGGCATCTAAATCAAAAACAGCAATGTTTCTACTGCTTAACCTGACTCTACCTAAATGACCATCCGAGTATGCCGTTGCCGTTGAGCCTATATCATTTCGTTTTGCATCTTCAATAACTATCAACCCTTTTTTCTTGCCATAGCGGACAGTTTTTTCAAATGCCTTCATCCCCTCTACACCGTAACGCTCATAAAATGCCACCTGTGGCTTGATTGCTGGAACTATGTCATATGTGGCATCTATTAATGTGCGATTAAAGTCAAAAATTGCTCGACAAATATCTTTCAAAGAGTCGCCTGCGCCGCGTTTCAAAATAGATGGTAACTTTTCATATACTGGATCAAGGCCCACTACGACATGGCTTTTCTTTCGAAGAACCTGTTCAATGAGCCTATCTGAAAAAAGTTCGTACGTAGTCATTGTGATATATCGAAAGCACTGTCTTTTATTGCTAAAAATTTGTCTTTGATTTCAGCTTGAAGCTTGCCAGGGATATTATGAACTTTCGATTTTTCACTGTATTTCTTATCGAACAACAATGCGGCTGCCTTAAAAAGCAGTGCAGGCACAAATTGAATATCCTTGTCAGGTACGCTTTCAGCATCGAAAAAATTCACCGGATAACCATTGGCTAAAAGCCAAATATCTTTTCCAAGAGTGGTTCTATACCTTATCCCAAACCCTTTTTTTAAATCCATGCTATTAGTCAGGCCATCTAAGTCTTGATAATTTATTTCTTTTCTTTTGGAAGTCGCATTCACAAAAACAGTATTGTGACGAACCTTAACTATTTCGCGAAAGTTTATTGGACTCTTTCCAGTTCCGCCTATTATTAATGATACCTCACCGATTTTTTCCATGATGCTTTTCGCAATTTGAATACCCGTCCTTTTTGCTTCTTTCCTTTTTGAGGAATCTGAATCGTACCCGTACACAATAGCACTCTTGGCTTTAAGCGCTGCGCAAACATTCAGGCCTACGGAGCCAAGCCCTATAACAAGGCACTTTTTTTCATATGCACTTTCTTTTGCAAACTTCTGCAGGAGGCGATCTATATTACCGCAAACTGCTTGACCAATTAACTTTCCCTCGTACTCATTCTTTAGTTTAGAATCAGCCACACTCATGACAGGGAGTTTGAGTTTTCTTTTCTTCTCAAGATCGCGGTCCACCCAAATGCCATTTTTGGTTTGCTCCACTGCACCAATGCAGTGTTTGATGTATTGTCTAAATTCTTTCGAGTGAAGAAGTGGTACGACATAACCCCCATCTTCTATAATGATAAACTTTTTGCCTTCTGTCTTACAGCGTTCGCCCACCATTTTTAATGCATCATTGACATAGTTATCGAACGGATAATCTGCAGGGGCAAACACATGCGGATACTTCTTGTCTTCCTTCAAAACGCTAACAACATAATCTTTCGTCGAGTATGGAATACCAATGATGTAACAATTGTTTTTTTTCAATCCGCATTGTTCCAGTGCATTTATAAAAGGGATAAAATCACCGAGCAGGTGCTGCACCATTATTAGCACGTGATTTGAAAAGAGGTTATTCTTTTCTTGAGAAGCTAAAAATTTCAATAAGGGCAACTCAAATTTGATATTTATGGTAGGTATAATTGAAATAATAGCATGGAAAAGTGGCGCACCACCCGATATTTCGACCGGACCAATTCGTAATTCGCCCGAGGTAAATTCAGTTTTTACGTTGGCTGGTGTTGACTCATTAATCTTCATTTGATTAATGAGATTCAGATCGTCCCCCTTTATCGTTAGAGAGTATTGAATTTTCTTGTCACTGCGATTCGAAATTTGCAGAGTATCACCGGTTGGCAGGAAAGCAGGCCAATCGTATGACAAAGTAATTTTGATTTTCTCTTCCGGGGACAACTCCGGTTTGGAGGGATACCAATAGCAGACTTTGTTGTATGTATCCTGCAAGACGCCAAGAGGGCGATTGCCTGCGACTGTATCTTCAATCGCATGATTTACGGTTCCGGCATCGAATTTATCCGTAAACTGTGCCGTAGCTATATTAATTGTCTTGCTGCTTTTGTTGTAAAGAGTATATACCCTAGTACATTTGGCAGATTTATCCGGTAGGATTTCGTAAGTATCATGTACAGAAATTATAGGAAAAGGACCCTTTGACATTTAATGTAAAATTCCTTGATATCAGTTAAGCGAGGGCCACACCGAAGTTGAAGAATAACTACCGAAGTCAATAAAGCATTCTTTCTGCTTGTCTTTCTGAAGCGTTTTCTTCAAATCGGTCCATGTATTAGATAGGTCTTTCGGACCCACAATGGAGTACAGATTCACCCCGTACTGGGCTAAATTTTCCGAAGCACCCAAATTGCGATCTAACCATGCCAGGGCGCATGGGACACTTCCCCCCAACTGCCAAATCTTGTTAGCAGCTTGGTATATAGTAGACCCACTTGTTACAACATCCGTGAGAATCAGGACATTATTGCCCTTTTTGAAATTTCCCTTCACAGATGCATTAATTAAACGTTTCCGAGGCCTCACTATTAGACAATTCTTATCCTTCAGGCTTATAGCAACCAAGGCCATTAACCCAATAATTCCAACTGGTCCGACATTCCCTTTATCAATGAACGCAATATTATCGAATGTTAAGGACAGTTTATTCTCAAGCTCACTAATATACTTGGTAATTTTTTTCTGAATCTCATCAATTTCAGTGGCATTAACTTTGAAAAGACCTTCCGCAGTCCTTCGCCCCAAAATGGATTCGTCGAAATCAAAATAAAAAGACGTAGCTATCCCCGAGTTCGCATTATATGAACTACTCTTAAGAGCTGCTTTCGCAATCTTAATCCACATGTCCATCTCTTTAGGATCGTTTGTATTGCATAATGTCCGTTTGCTCATAGTACCTCCATTGCGACCTGATTCATTCGGTCGATTTTTTCAAGGTATACTCTTGTCAATTCTTTAAGTATCTCAAAGAGTTCCCCCTGTTGATTTTTTAAATACGCTCCTGCAAGCCTATGAAGCAACTCACCAATTTCTTTAAATAATATTTCTCTTGCTTCCTCGATTTCCGTGCTGAAAGGTGAATCCAATAGTAAATTAGCAAAAATGTCGTCAATATATGTCGTCATAAAAAATAAAAGAAAGCGGTCATCACTATTAAGCGGCAATTGAATTAATTGAGAAAATTTTAAATGCATCTCCTTAAGAGGCCGTGCGCTAGCAAGTTCTTGTGCCTCTGAATCCGCAGCAATTTTTTTTGCCTGGTCCAGAAGATCATCGCCAGCTTGTTTAAGAGTTGCTTGAATTATAGACTTGTCCAATTACACTCCATCTAAAAAGAATATAAGTTTATCATTTCTATCTATTTATTCTCAAGCACTTCTTATCCTCTCAGTTTTGCACGTCACCCTTGCTTGGCAATTTCTTGCGCAATTAGTTCGAGCGGCATTTTTCGATTTTGAAGTTCCCTTATTCTATTACATATTACCATAGAATTCTCTTTCTCATAATACCTTGTGCGGCCCTTAATTTTTGGCTTTAGCAGGCCCATACTGGTCCAATGATCAATGGTATGATATGTCTCTTTAACAAGGGTAGATAGTGTCTTTGCGGATATCAGATCGTTATTGTTCTTGATTGCCATTTGGTTCCTCTCATTTGCTTAATTCTTATAAGACCCCTAGTTGTTAAAATACCTTTAAGTCTTATAACTCTTTATACACCATTATATAATAACAAAGAACAAACGAGAAATTTATTTTTCAGATAAGTTCATAAATATAATTTATATAGCTTCGGGTGATTTTATTGCAAGGCTTTAGTCTCCCATAGGCATTAAAGAGCCTATATTGGTTTAGTAGAAGCATCAAGCTAAATATGATGTAGTTTTTCAATTTGAGACTCCTGAAAAAGTCATTTAGAGATTTTCAGTTTTTCCATGCCGGATTTTTTAAAATCCGTCTTCTGTTTTTATAAGTCTATCGTTATTTCCTGTTTTTACTTAAACTTTCTTGCCTTGTTACGATTTTT
>JACRPZ010000023.1 GCA_016222905.1 Nitrospirota bacterium | reverse complement strand
TTCTCAACGGAGGAGACGAAAAACAGAAATTGTCTCTCGGAAGCTCCAAGACTGAAGTGAAGTCTCTTTGCTTCCTCCAGACAAGACTTATGGAGTGTGCACTTTATACTTGAAAAACTTTTTCATAGATGACGACTTTTTGTTGGACATATTGTTGTTAGACAAAGCTTTGTAGGGGGATTTTGAAAAAGAGGTATAAAGAAGAAGTTTTACTGAACAACCCCCTATCCCCCTTTACTAAGGGGGAATAAAAAATAGGCAAGGTCACTATAGAATTTTATTACTTACTGCCTGCTGACCACTCAATGATGCTCTTGATCATCGCCTCGATCGTAGCCTCTTCAGGCATTATAGTGACCTTCAACCCCGCCTTCTCAACCGCCCTTGCAGTGACCGGGCCTATAACCGCTATCGCAACCCCTTTCAGCAGGCCAAGCGCGTCATCTTCCATTATTGACATGAAGTTATTGAATGTCGCCGCGCTTGTAAATGTGGCTATGGAAATTTTGCCCTCTTTCAGGAACCTTCTGAGCCTCTTACCGTGGACCTCAGGTTTTACAGCCCGATAAGCGGTTGCTACATCTATTTCGCCGCCAAGCTCCCTTACTTTTTCAGGGAAGACTTCCCTTGCCTCCTCTGCCCTCGGCAGGAGAAAACGCAAGCCTTTGAGTCCGCCGCCTGCTAATCCTGAAGCGAACGACTTTACCAACCCTTCCGCGTTGAATTGTTCAGGGACAAGATCAACTTTTATCCCATAGCTTTTAATAAATGATGCTGTCTTCTCCCCTATCGAGCATATCTTTATTCCCTTCAGGTCCCTGATATCCCTATCTCTTTCAAAAAAACGTTTAAAAAAGAATTTAACGCCGTTTGCGCTTGTGAATATAAGCCAGTTGTAAGACTCTATCTTGTCTATTGCCGCATCAAGCTCGCTCCAGCTTTCAGGAGGCACGATCTTGATCGTCGAAAACTCTATTACCTCGGCTCCAAGCTCTTCAAGCGCTTCAAAACCCTCTGAATGTTCCCTCGTAACAAGTACACGCCTGCCAAAGAGGGGTTTGTTTTCATACCATTTAAGGGTTTCACGGAGCTTCACCACTTCCCCGACAACCATTACCGCCGGAGGTTTTATATCTTTCTCTTCAGCCAGCTTCGCGATATCTTTAAGACTGCTCACAATGGTCTTCTGGTCTGACCTTGTGCCCCACCGTATAACAGCCACAGGCGTCTCCGGGCTCTTTCCGTTTTCTATGAGCTTCAGGCAGACATGGGAGAGATTTTTTACAGCCATGAGGAAGACAATAGTGCCGGCGCCTTTTGCGAGAGCATCCCAGTTAATTGAGCTCTCTTCCTTTGTTGTGTCTTCATATCCTGGAACAACGGTCAAAGAGGATGAGTACAATCTGTGGGTAAGGGGTATGCCGGCATATGCAGGGGCTGCCACTGCGGAGCTTACGCCGGGGACAATCTCAAATTCAATGCCTTCACCTGCCAGCGCCTCCGCCTCTTCCCCGCCTCTGCCGAAGACAAAGGGGTCGCCGCCTTTAAGCCTGCATATGACCTTCCCCTCTTTTGCCTTCTCAACAATTGTCCTGTTTATCTCGTCCTGCGTCATCGTATGATGACCGCCGCGTTTGCCCGCGTATATAAATTCAGCATTGTGATTTATATAATTAAGCACCTGTGCATTAAGATGGAAGTCATAGACCACCACCTCCGCCTTCTTCAGATATTTGAGCCCCTTTACCGTGATAAGTCCTATATCACCGGGGCCTGCGCCGACTATGTATACTTTACCTTTCATAATTGATCAAAAAATCTCCCCACACCCCTCTTTGACAAAGAGGGGCAATTTCCCTCCCTTTGGCAAAGGGAGGATAGGAGGGATTTTATAATTTAATAAATCCATAAAGCTAAATAAGTTTTTGAACAATGCCTGCATGATTTGGGTTAATAAACACTTGCAATGATTGCAAATTGGCAGCAGAGAATAAAAGACCAGTGACCGAAGTTTAGAGAATTTACTATCTTGATAATTGAGACAATCTTAACCGCTAAGAGAAGACAACCGGTTTACATATTTTTGTTTATCATCTCACGGAGTTCCTTGCCGACTTTGAAGTAAGGGACATGCTTTGGCGCTACATCCACAGCCTCGCCGGTCTTCGGGTTTCTCGCTTTCCTCGCTTTTCTGCTGCGGAGCTTGAAATTGCCGAAGCCTCTTATCTCAACCTTATCCCCTTTTGCAAGCGCCTCTTTTATGCTGTCAAAAATAGTCTCTACCACCAGCTCGGTCTGTTTTTTTGTCAGCCCTTCAACATTCCCTGCTATTTTTTCAATAAGAGCAGATTTTGTCATAATGCCTCCTAAATAGATTGAAGACTTTTATTGTATTTAAAAAAATGCAATCTCTGTTACAGAGTCAGCATATACTTTAATTTTATGCCCGGAATGACGCCTTTTATAAGTTCTTCCGGGAAATTCCCTCTGATCATATCAAGAAGATGAAATCTCTTCTCTTCCTTCACAACCCTCGGCTTGCCTTTGATCCCGCTTATCTCACCTGCCAGGCTGATCGCGTCTTCAAGATTTCCCAGCACATCAACGAGACCGGCCTCTTTTGCCATCCTTCCCGTGAATACACGGCCATCAGCAAGCTCCTTAATGCTCTCGAATGTCATGCCCCTTGCATCTGCTACGGCTTTGATAAATTGATCATGAACATCGTCAAGAACAGACTGAAGTATCTCCCTCTCCTCCGGCGACATTGTTTTGAACATAGAGGCGATATCTTTATGTTTTCCGCTCTTTACCACTTCAGCCTTCACCCCAATCTTCTGCATCAGCCCTTCAATATTCGGGATCTCCATAATTACCCCTATCGAGCCTGTAAGCGTCCCGGCATTGGCCACTATCTTGTGTGCTGGACATGAGATATAATACCCGCCCGATGCCGCAACCGAGCCCATTGAGACAACGATCTTCTTTTTTGCTTTTATCTTTACAATCTCTTCATGTATTTCCTGGGACGGAGCCACTCCGCCGCCGGGGCTGTCAACTCTAAGGACAATGGCTTTTATTGAGGCGTCGTCAGAATATTTCTTCAACTCCTCGATAATATCCTTTGAGTCGAGCAGCACTCCCTCGACGCGCACAAGGGCTACCTTATCTCCTATCGGAAGATTGGAATTGAAGGTCAGCATAAGGCTCAGGACCGCTATCAGAACAATAATTATTAAAAAGAAGATCAGGACTTTCTTCATTTTGATTTTTCGCGAAGTTTTAAAATATCAATTTTTAAGGCTGAGGCCTATCTTTCTCCTGGAAGTGTCAATATTCACTATCCTCACGTCCAGTTCGCTTCCTGGTTTAAAAAGAGTCTCCATGCTTTCGGAGCCCTTATTGATTTCAGAAGCGTGTACAAGACCTTCCACTCCGCCTTCAAGCTCTACAAAGATGCCCGCCTCGGCAATGCTTGCCACTTTACCCTTAACAGTATCTCCCAGGCTGTATTTATCAGGGATCTCCTTTATCCACGGATCAGGTGTCATATCTTTGAGGCTGACGGACATCTTCTCCTTTTCCGGCTCAATGCTGCTGATGACCGCCTCTATCTTCTCTCCTTTTTTAAGGGCATCGGAGGGATGTTTTATATGCTTGATCCATGACATATCTGAAATATGAAGAAGTGCGTCAACCCCTTCGTCCAGTCCGATAAATGCCCCGAAATCAGTAAACCCCCTTACTGTTCCGGTAATCTTCTGCCCGGCAGCATATTTATCTTTAATGATATCCCATGGATTCGGCTTAAGCTGTTTTATGCTTAATGATATCCTTTTGTCAGCCGAGCTGATTTTAAGAACAACTACATCCACCACGTCTCCTATGGAGAAATATTTAGAGGGTTTTCTCACCTTCTCCGCCCAATCAAGTTCGGAGACATGGACAAGCCCTTCAACGCCTTCTTCAAGCTCGACAAATATACCGTAATCCGTAATATTTATTACCTTCCCCTGGACCTTTTTGCCCTCCGCATACTTTTCCGCTGCTGAAAGCCATGGATCAGGTTTCTTCTGCTTATAGCCGAGAGTCACCTTATTAGATTCGCGGTCGAATGTAAGAACAACTACATCTATAATATCTCCCAGACTCAGAAGTTCGGAGGGATGGCTGATCCTTCCCCATGACATGTCTGAAATATGCAGCAGGCCGTCTATGCCGCCAAGGTCAACAAACGCTCCGTAATCCGTGATATTCTTTACAGTTCCTTTTACAATAGCCCCTTCACCAAGCTGAAGAAGGGTCTCGTCTCTAAGCTTATTGCGCTCCTCTTCAAGGAGAATGCGCCTTGAGAGTATTACGTTGTTCTTTTTAATATCCAACTGTATAACCTTAAAAGGACAGCACTGCCCTATAAGATAATCAGAGTTTTTGATGACCTTCAGGTCTATCTGTGATCCCGGGAGAAAGGCCTTTATGCCGCTGATATCAACCGTCATTCCCCCCTTTACCTTCCCGACGATCTTGCCCTCTACAGGCAGGCCATTTTGAAAGGCGTTCTCAAGCCCCTCCAATGACACTATCCCTTCTGCCTTTTGCTTTGAGACCCTTATGAATCCGTCGTGATTCCTTAGGCCCATTACGTAAACCGTTACAGCATCTCCCGGCATTAAAGCCTGCTTCTCTTCCTCCTTCAGTTCATCAAGAGATATAAAACCTTCGGTCTTGGTTCCGAGGTCTACGATTACTCCATCCGCCCTGGACTGAATAACCTTCCCTTTAATAACAGCCCCTTCATGAAGGCCCTTGAAAGTATCTGCATAAAGTTTTTCCCAGTCTTCTCTTTGTAATTCCATAGTGTTATATTATATTACCTCCCGCAAGAAATTTCTCTAACTTTTTTCTCCGCCTCTTCTATAATCCACATCGGGGTAGAAGCCCCTCCTGTTATTACGACCTTTTCAATTCCCTCAAACCACTCTGCCCGAACCTCGCTGGCGGTCTCTATATGATATACGTTTTTACAATATTTTTTTGAAAGAGTGACAAGCTGGGTCGTATTTGAGCTGTTTTTTCCGCCGGCAACAATGACAAGATCAGCATCTTTTGCCAGTTCTGTAGTCTCGTTGACCCTTAAAGCCGTATAGTCACAGATCGTATTATATATCTTTATCTCCCTTGAAGCGCTTAGCGCCTGCAGGACAACTTTTTCAAGCGTGTCAATTCGCTGAGTTGTCTGCACAATTATCCCGACCTTCTTCTTTAACGGAGGCAAAGGTTCAGAGCCATTTACAGTGACCACATCATCTCCCGCAAAACCCATAAGCCCTTTAACCTCAGGATGCTCCTTGTCCCCGACTATCAACACCTGATATCCTTCTGCTTTTAAAGTCTTTGCATAATGCTGGGCCTTCTTGACAAAGGGGCATGTCGCATCAACAAGCTTATATCCCATCTTTGATACTTCATTATAAACTTCAGGCGGCACACCGTGAGTCCTGATGATCAGCGACTTAATATCCGGAGAATGAATATCATCAATCGGATGAATACCTGCCTCAATAATTTTGTTAATCACCTGCGGGTTATGTATCAGAGGGCCAAAGGTATAGACCCCCTTGCCCGTTTCTTCGGCAAGCTTGAAGACCATATCAACAGCGCGCTTGACCCCGAAACAGAACCCGCCTTTACCCGCAACTATTATTTCCATAATCTATTATCATCCATATTTTTCAGAGGTTTAATCATATCACAACGTCTGTTTTAAAGCTTATTCTATATCGTTAGCATTATATTTATAGGATAATGTGGTTGTCAAATTTTTCATTGAAAAAAGATCGCAAATCCGAATAAGTTGTATTTTAGAGACAAATTGAGACTGCTGAAAAAGACTGGCATTAAGTTTGCATAAATAAAGCAAACATAAAGTCAGGAGGGACGATGATAAAGAAGGATTACGGGCAGGTCAGTTTCTACAGCTATATATACGACGCGGTAATACCGAAAG